>DASQMG010000340.1:0-2213 GCA_035645595.1 Flavisolibacter sp.
GTTTCAATATGGCTCAGATCCTCGTCGTGATGCATTTGCTCTAAAAATAATTTTGCTGCCGCTTTCCCAATCTCGAATGCGGGTTGCTCCACACTACTGATCCCCGGTGTAACAAGGCTTGTAACGGGCTCGTTATTGAAGCCAACAAGACCAATATCCTTGGGCATGGTCAGTCCTTTTTCTTTAATCGCTAACATAGCACCAATAGCCATTCGGTCGCTGATGGTGAAGATGGCATCCGGCCTCGTCCTGCTCCTAAGCAAATCCATAGTTGCTTCGAATGCGTTCTGCTGGTTAAAGCCGCAATGAATAAGGTGTGAAGGATCCATTTTGATCTTGTGCCTCTTTAAAGCTTTAAGGCACCCTTCCAGCCGTTCATTACTAATGGCAAGGTTTTTCGGTCCGGCCAGCACCGCAATTCTTTTGTATCCCTGCTCAACCAGGTGTTCTCCTGCAAGCCATCCGCCCTCGGCGTTATCCAGCTTTACTTTGGGGGCAACCAGGTCGGCACTAACCCTGTCGAACACCACCATGGGCATGTTTTTTTGTTGTATTTTTTTAAAGTGATCAAACACTTTTGTTTCGCTGGAAACAGAAATAATAAATCCATCCACCAGGCTATCTAACAACCTCCTTGTATTCACCATCTCCCGACCAAAGGATTCATTGCTTTGACAAACCATTACTGTGTATCCTGCCTCTAGGGCTACTTCGTCAATGCCCTTAACCATCGTTGCTATCACGTAGTCAAGGTTAGGAACAATCACTCCAATAGTATGCGTTTGCTTTTGTTGCAGGCTTAAGGCCAGGCGGCTGGGCTGGTAACTTAATTCTTCGGACAAGGATACAACCGCATTGCGTGTGTCTTTATTCACATCCGGTGCGTCGCGCAAAGCACGGGACACGGTAGACGTAGAAATTTTTAAAGCTTTGGCAATGTCTTTAATGGTCGCCTGTTTGTTCATGGCAGAGGAATAAATCGTAGCGGAAAATAAAGATTTGTTTTTGGATTCTACCGGGAACGTTACCGGTAACGCTGCCGGTAATTTATTTGGCAGATGACTTTTGCGTTAACTATTTTTAGTTGAAGAACCCTGTTGTTTATATTACAAATGATGCGACTGTTTGCTATTATCACCCTTGTTTTTCTTACCCTTTTTGCTGCTGCACAACACCCCCTTGCCTTTGCTACAAAAAAGGAACTGGAAGAAGTAAAAAAAGCGGTCCCGAAATACCCGGTACTTCTAAAGTCTTACTCCGAAATTAAAAAGGAGGTAGATACCTGGCTGGGCAAAGAGGTGGATGTGCCTTTCCCAAAAGACCCGGCCGGCGGTTATACACACGACCGGCACAAGGCCAACTATACGCTGATGTTTAATGGTGGTTTGTTGTATAACCTTACCGGTGATGCCCGGTATGCCGCACTGGTGAAAAATATCCTGTTGAAATATGCAAAGCTCAATCCTGTGCTAAAGGCTCATCCGCAGGCAACAAGCAGTTCTCCGGGACGAATTTTCTGGCAGGCACTAAATGATGCGAACTGGCTTGTGTACACGGGCATGGCTTACGACCTTGTGTATAATTCATTAACAGCAGCAGAACGGAAAGCAATAGAGGATGGTGCTTTTAAACCCGAAGTTGATTTTGTAACAAAAGATTTGAAAACATGGTTTGACCTCATACACAATCATGGTGTGTGGGCTTGTGCCGGTGTAGGAATTGTTGGCATTGCAACCGGCAACAAACATTATATTGACATGGCTTTGTACGGAACGGAGAAGAACGGCAAGTCCGGTTTTCTTGCGCAACTGGAAGGCTTGTTTTCACCAGACGGCTATTATACAGAAGGTCCCTATTATGTGCGTTATGCTATCCTTCCCTATTACATTTTTGCCAATGCGCTGAATAACGCAAGGCCTGAATTAAAGATTTTTCAGCACCGGGACCAGATCCTGAAAAAAGCACTGGAGGCAGGCCTTCAGCAAACAAATATCAACGGAGTTTTTTTACCGGTGAACGATGCGATAAAGGAAAAGGACTTCACTTCAAATGAACTGGTAACGGCCATTAACATTGCGTGGAATGTTTATGGAAAAGATGCGGGATTGTTAACGGTCGCCAACAAACAAGGCCGTGTTTTGCTCAGTAGTGGAGGAGCTTCTATTGCGGCAGAACTGGCTGCCAGTAAAAACGTTGGCAACTACTACCCGTAC
>DASQMG010000341.1:0-7614 GCA_035645595.1 Flavisolibacter sp.
TGCTGCATTTCAATGTTGTTTGCCTCCAGCCTTTCAATTACTTTCCACCAGCCCTGAGGGATAATATAAGCAGAAGGCTTTTCAATTGAAAAGGTATCTACGTAGGTATTGAAAAAAGGAACCTTTTTTTCATATGGTTTGCTGCGGTTGTAATACAGCCTTGGTAAGCCCGAAACTTCACTGGGTTTTTGTTCTGCCTCATACCCTTTAAATGTTATGTCTGTAAATTTTGATTTGTCCCATTTCCAGGCAATAGGAAACAATGTTTGTGCTGCCTGCTCTTTTTGTGTTTTTTCTCTCAGGGCTGTAATTTCCTTGCCATGCACCGCGGTAAATTCTATGAAGCTCTCCATCAGTGCTCTTGTGGCCTCTACTCTCTGTTTATAAGGCTTTAGCATGTGTGTTTCGGGTACAAACGAAAACGTACTCCATAAAGTGCCATAGCCGCTTCCATAGCGGGGGCTATCGTAAAATTCGGGCCATCCCTTGTCAGGCGTTTCGCCAAAATGATTTACGTAGGGAACAAGGTCAAATCCTTTTTCTTTCATTAACGGGTAAAGCGAAGGCTCGAATGTTTTGTTCATGAATGCTCCCATGCCGCCGCCCAACTTGTTGTGCTGAGAGGTAAGCAGTGTCATTACATGCTGGTAATCTGCACCGTTGCTTACATGGTTATCAACAAAAACATCAGGATCTAAAAGTTGGAATATCCTGGCGAATGATGCTGCATTCTTTGAATCCATCTTAATAAAGTCCCTGTTTAAATCGAGATTTTGGGCATTGCCACGAAAACCTTTTTCAAGAGGACCTGCCTGGTCGATACGATAGTTCGTACTTCTGTTTAAGGCGCCGCCAATATTGTAAACGGGTATAAATGCAAGGACAATATCTGATGGTAATTTGTATTTGCCCTGCACAATGTCTCTTACTAAAAGCATACTTGCATCAATACCATCCGGCTCCCCGGGATGGATACCATTATTGATGAAGATGAGATTTTTTCTTGCTTTTTTGATGGAAGTGATGTCGAATTTTTTATCTCCTGAAACCAGTATAAGGTGTAAAGGGAACCCGGCATCAGTTGGCCCCATCTCTGTCATTTGTACAACGGCCGAAGCGGCGTCCAGGGTTTTCCACCATTGGATAATTTTGTCATAGGTTGGCGATGCTGTACCGTTGGAGACCTCAAACTGTGTGATAAATTTCTGACCGTACGAAGAAAGGGTTATAAGGAGAAGAAACAGCAATATCAGGTTTCGCATAAGCGAATGTAATAAAAGCTATGTGGCGGCTGATAATTCCCGCTTGGATTTCTCTGGGTAGATGCCTGTGATCTTTTCGAAATTGGTTGAAGTTTGGATGTCGCTATGTTTGTATTAGCCACCCCTGGCGTAAGGATCAAATAAGCCGGGTTCCGACAGAGGTATGTTTACTGTCCATGCCTGGGCTTTACTTCTTAATAAACGTAGAATTTTTTCGCAATTGTACCTGTCTTCAATCTCAAAAAATAAGCAAGTATTATTTGCGGAGGGGCCAAATGCAAAAAGCACCCTGCCATAACAGGGTGCCTAAGTATGTTTATAGCTGAAATATTACTTAGCTAACGCGTTTGCTTTTTTAGCTAACTTACTTTTCAGGTTAGAAGCTTTATTTTTATGAATCACCCCGCTCTTTGCTAATCTATCAAGCATAGAAGCGACTGCGGGAAGTTTTTCACCGGCTGCAGTAGCGTCAGTTAGACCTTTAAAATCCCGGATGGCGTTACGGGTGGTTTTACCTGTGTAACGGTTACGTTCCCTGCGCTTAGCGGCCTGGCGGGTATCTTTTTTCGTTGCTTTGTGATTAGCCATGTTCTTTTAAATTTCGGACGGCAAATGTAGGGGAAACAATTTAATATTAGGAAGCAGCCTTCAAATTTTTTGTTAAGCGGATGTTTAGGTTTTGCACACATCTGTTGTTGGTTTGATATACAGGTTCAAACAACCCTCTATCTGCAAAGGCTTTTGACGCTGCAAACTGTGTAGTTGTATAGTTATACATGGTATATTTGCGAGCCTTAATTCAACTAATCTTCATGAAGGATTTCTCTTACATTACCCAATCGCACCCGGCATATATTGAAGGTCTTTATAATGATTTTGTACAAAATCCGGAAAGCGTTGACCCCGGCTTCCGCCTTTTTTTTGAGGGTTTCGATTTTGCACTTGGTCAGGCAACTAACGGGCATACAACAACTGCGGTTGCAGAAACAGCCGGTACCGGAACTATAACAACCGGCGCCCCGGATGCCGCTCTTCTGGCCAAAGAGTTTTCTGTTTATAGCCTGATTACTGCTTACCGTAACAAAGGCCATTTGGTTGCCGACACCAATCCAATTCGTAAACGAAAAGACAGGGGGGCTAACCTTGGCTTACACTACTTTGGCCTGACCGAGGAGGATTTGCAAACAAAATTTGCTGCTGGGAAATTCGTCGGCCTGGAGTCGGCCACACTCCAGCAGATTATAGACAAACTTCAAAAAATTTACACGCAGCATATTGGAATTGAGTATGGTTATATTCTAAAATCAGAAAGAGTAGAATGGATACAAAAAGAGTTTGAAGGCAGCGCAGAGCAAACGCTTTTATTAGATAAAAAGAAGCGTATCCTGCAAAAATTAAATCAAGGAGTTATTTTCGAAAAATTCCTTCATACAAAATACATTGGCCAAAAAAGATTCTCCCTTGAAGGTGGTGAAACTACCATTGCCGCCCTGGATGCCATCATTAATACCGGTGCGGAAAGCGGTGTGAAAGAAGTGGTGATAGGGATGGCGCATCGAGGCCGCTTAAATGTGCTGGCTAACATTTTGGGAAAGACCTACGAAAATATATTCAGTGAGTTTGAAGGCACTTCTATTCCCGATCAAACCATGGGGAGCGGCGATGTAAAATACCACCTGGGTTTTAGTTCGGAAGTTGACACGCCATCGGGCAAAAAAATACATCTGAAGTTGGCCCCTAACCCTTCGCATTTGGAAGCTGTCAACCCGGTAGTATTAGGTTATGCCAGAGCAAAAGCCGACTGTCTATATGGATCTGAGTTTGACTCGGTGCTGCCAATTTTAATTCATGGCGATGCTTCGCATGCCGGGCAGGGAATTGTGTATGAGATTGTTCAAATGAGTAAATTGGATGGCTACTACACCGGCGGAACTATTCATTTCGTAATTAATAACCAAATTGGATTTACCACTGATTTTGATGATGCCAGGAGTTCTGATTATTCCACCTCGGTTGCAGCAACCATCCAGGCCCCTGTTATCCATGTAAATGGCGACGACCCGGAGGCCGTAGTGAAATGCGTTGAGATTGCAACAAGGTACAGGCAGGAGTTTAATTCGGATATTTTTATTGATATGGTCTGCTACCGCCGGCATGGGCATAATGAAGGCGACGACCCCAAGTTTACGCAGCCACAGTTATATGCCATGATTGATAAACACGCCAACCCACGGGAAATGTATGTGGCCCATCTTCTGGAAAATGGTGAAAGCGATGCGCAGCAAATGGCGAAGGATATGGAAAAGCAATTCTGGACAGATTTGCAGGAGCGGCTCGACGAAATAAAGCAGAACCCATTGCCCTACAATTACCAGCAACCGGAGATGTGGTGGAAGAGTTTACGCAGGGCTACCGAAGAGGATTTTGATAAGTCGCCCGTAACGGCAATAAATGATGCAACCTTCAGAAAACTATTTAGCGGCCTAATGACCTATCCCGAAAGTTTTAAGCCGTTGCGTAAAGTAGATAAGATATTACAGGATAAAGTGAAGCTGTTTGAAGCCGAACAAAAAGTAGATTGGGCTACCGGCGAACTGTTGGCTTATTCCAGTTTGCTGATAGAAAAGAAGGAAGTACGGATGAGCGGGCAGGATGTGAAGCGGGGTACTTTCTCGCATCGCCATTCTGTTATTTATGATGAAACCAATAACAAGGAATATAATCGCCTGAATAATTTTGAGGAAGGCCAATCAAAGTTCAGGATTTACAATTCGCTGCTAAGCGAATACGGTGTGCTTGGTTTTGAATATGGTTACGCGATGGCTAACCCTAATAACCTTGTTCTATGGGAGGCGCAGTTTGGAGACTTTGCCAATGGGGCGCAAATTATAATTGACCAGTTCATCTCTTCATCCGAACAAAAGTGGCAGCGCATGAGCGGCGTGGTTATGTTATTGCCACATGGCTACGAAGGCCAGGGCCCTGAGCATAGCAGTGCAAGACTTGAACGATTTTTGCAACAGTGCGCCGAGTTAAATATGGTAGTAACTAACATTACCACCGCAGCTAATTTGTTCCATGCCTTGCGCCGGCAAATGACCTGGGCTTTCCGTAAGCCGCTCATCAATTTTTCGCCAAAAGCCAACCTTCGCTTACCGGCTACTTACTCTCATATCAATGAGTTTACAACCGGAGGTTTTAAGGAGGTAGTCGATGATGTTTTCGCAGGGGACACAACAGGAGTTAAAAAAGTTTTATTCTGCAGCGGTAAAGTATATTTTGACTTGGCAGAATACCAGCAAAAAGAAGGCAGAAAAGATGTAGCCGTTATTAGGTTGGAGCAGATTTATCCTTTACCATACAAGCAACTGGAAGAACTTTATAAAAAGTATAATAAAGCAACCTGGTTCTGGGTACAGGAAGAGCCGCTGAATATGGGTGCCGCTTCGTTTTTGCAAATGAATTTAAAAACGATCAATTATGGGATAATCAGCCGCCAGCCGGGTGCTGCCACTGCTACCGGTTATTCCAAGGTTCATGCCCAGGAGCAGGCCGAGATCGTGGAGACGGCGTTTAGTATTTAGGAACGAGTGCAATCAAGAGAAAATAGGATCAGGATCGAGCTGGCTGCTCTGGTATTACAGGTCAATGCTATCCAGTGAGCATGGTGTTCCTGATTATTTATTGACAAGGAAAACGGAAGTATTGCGGGAAGAAAATGGCTGGCAGCAAGGAGATGGGCAGATAAATCTTAAATATATTTTTTTTGTGGTCACAGTAGTCAATAATAAATATTTATTTTAAAATGATTGAGATAAAAGTGCCAACCGTTGGCGAATCTATTAACGAAGTAACACTTGTAAAGTGGCTGAAGGCCGACGGTGATTATGTACAGCGTGATGAAGTGATTGCCGAGCTGGAAAGTGAGAAAGCTACTTTTGAATTGAACGCAGAACAGGCGGGTATTTTAAAGACGGTAGGGAAAGAAGGCGATACATTGAACATCGGTGATACTGTGGCACAGATTGATGACAAAGCTGCTAAACCGGAAGGCAACTCAAAGCCAGATGTTCAAGCAAATAAACCGGCGGAAAATCTACAACAAGCCAATGGAAACAGCCAGCCGGCAACCAGCAAGTCAGACGCGCCGGTAGCGGCCCAGCCCGAGGCCCCGGCCGCTAAACCCCAAACAGATCTCAAAGCAACCCCGGTGGCATCCGCCATCATTGCCGATAAAAAAGTTGACCCTAAAAGCATTCAACCAAGTGGGCCTAACGGCAAAATTTTAAAGGACGATGTGCTTACCGCACTCGAACATCCGGGAACAAAACCGGGCGTTGAACTGTTTAACCGCACCGAAGGCCGTGAAAAGATGAGCAACCTTCGCAAAACGGTTAGCCGCCGTCTGGTGGAAGCAAAAAATACAACAGCTATGCTTACCACTTTTAACGAGGTGGACATGAGCAAGATTATGGCGATACGCACAGCAAACAAAGACAAGTTCAAGGAAAAAAACGGTGTGAACCTGGGCTTCATGTCATTTTTTGTAAAGGCTTGTTGTTTTGGTTTAGCTGAGTGGCCAAAAGTGAATGCCTATATTGATGGTGACTCTATCATACATCACAACTACTGCGATATTTCCATTGCAGTATCAGCGCCAAAAGGTTTGGTGGTTCCGGTTATCCGCAATGCAGAAAGCCTGAGCATGGCCGGAATTGAAAAAAAGGTCGTAGAGTTGGCAACCAAGGCCCGTGATAATAAATTAAGCATGGAAGAAATGCAGGGCGGCACGTTTACTATCACTAATGGCGGTGTATTTGGTTCTTTGTTAAGCACCCCAATTATAAACATTCCGCAGTCGGCCATTTTAGGGATGCATAAAATTCAGGAACGGCCGGTAGTAGTGGATGGGCAAATTGTTATACGGCCAATGATGTATGTTGCACTTAGTTATGATCACCGCATTATTGACGGACGTGAATCGGTTTCTTTTCTTGTTCGCGTAAAAGAATTACTGGAGAACCCCGAGCTGTTGCTTTTTGGTAAAGACCCCGTGAAGGCTTTGCTGGAATTATAATTTGCAATAAACGCGTCATCCAGAAAAGAATTATTATTTACGAAAGCGATTACGAAATGTAATCGCTTTTGTGTTTTGGATATTTACTTATGTATTATCACTCTTACTTAAAGTCGGCGATAGAAATCATTAACCAATATGAGGGCGCCATACCATTAGCCGCTTGGCTAAAAAATTATTTTAAACAACATAAAAAGTTTGGGTCGAGAGACCGGAAAATAATAAGTGATTTGTGTTTTTGCTTTTACCGGTTAGGCAAAGGGTGGATGGAAAGATCAATAGAAGAACGAATTTTAATTGCACAGTTTTTATGCCACGGCCAAAGCGATTTTATAAAAGAGCTGATGCCGCAATGGAATTTACATTTAACATTGTCAGTAGCAGAAAAAATCTCTTTCTTGAGTAACGCAGAGGCGATTTCTATTTTCCCGTTTTTAAATGAAGTAAGTAATGAAATAGACAAGAACTTGTTTGTTGAGTCGCATTTTATTCAACCCGACTTGTTTCTCCGAATACGACCAGGAAAGAAAAGCAGCGTGGTGAAAAAACTTGAAGCAGCTTCTGTTCCTTTTAGTGTAGAAGAAAGTTGTATCCGTCTCCCAAATAGAAGTAAAGTTGATGACCTGGTTCAAATAGACAATGACGTAGTGATACAGGATAAAAGCTCACAGCTGGTTTTAAATTTACTAAAGGAACCCCTGCAGCTTTCTACATTTACAAGCTGGGATTGTTGCGCTGCCAGTGGTGGTAAAACCATTCTGCTTCACGATCAATTTCCAGGAGCAATGTTAACGGTTTCCGATATCCGGGAAAGCATCCTGCATAATTTAAGAAGCCGTTTTAAGAGGGCCGGTATTGAAAAGTATACTTCCTTTTTGGCTGATGTCTCTTCTTCACAATTCATCTCAAAACAAAAATTTGATCTGGTAGTTTGCGATGCGCCTTGCAGCGGTTCCGGTACCTGGAGCAGGACGCCCGAGCAACTTACGTTCTTTCAAAAAGACCGACTTGATCACTATGCTGACCTGCAGAAAAGGATTACTGCAAATGCAGCCAAAGCATTAAGGCATGGAGGCCATTTTTTATATATAACCTGCTCTGTATTTACAAAAGAAAATGAAGAGGTAGCAGAGTACATCGCCCAAAACGAAGGCTTAAAATTAGTGCGCCAGGAATATTATAGAGGCTACACTTATAAAGCTGACACGCTGTTTACGGCCTTATTCTCACTGTAGTTTAATAAGTTCTTTGGTAACAATCAGCTTTTCATCGTTA
>DASQMG010000342.1:0-3611 GCA_035645595.1 Flavisolibacter sp.
GCCGGCCAATCTACTGCCAGCACGTTATAATTTTCCACACGCCGTAAAAACCCCTGGACATCAAGAGAAATTTTTGCTTTAGAGGCTAATGACTTTATTAGTGATGTAGGCATATCATCCGCCAGCAAAGGGCCCAGATGAAAAATTTTAGCAGTAACATCATTCATTTGTTCCGCCGTAAACGGATCCCCTTTTTGTAACACCCTCTGCGTTCTGTGATCCTGGTTCCCGCTATAAATATTTTCAAAATATAAAGTGTATGCACTGGGTACTACTTTTACATCAATCCCTTTATTACGCAAGGTAGTTACCGCATTCATCTCGTTTGCAGCCAGTGCTGTTACAAGTTTATACCGTACATCCATATTAGCAATAGCATTGGAAAAGTAGAAGGAAGTGCCCCCAGGCATATAAACCGGCGCTTTTGAAGTAACGATTTTGTCTATTGTAATATGGCCAACGCAACAGATTTCATGCTCCATGTGAATCGTTAATTATCAACTCTTAAAATATCAAATGTAACTATCATCGCTTTCAAAAAACAGCTTGGGCGCTTTCTTCGCAGCCTCCTATGCCGATAATAGAGTAAAAACCGAATAGCTTACAGTGATACGCCCAATACGGCCGCAACCATTTTTGAGGTGGCGGGAGAATTAAAATAGCAGCTAAATCGAAGCAGTAAATTATCTTTTACCTTTTTCCTTTTGCTGCAAACCTTGCCAACGTATCTTTTCTTGAGGTGAGTGAATGAAGAGGCAATGTGAAGGAAGAAGAAAGAGGCTTATGTACTTGGCGATAGTGCTGCTATTAAACGTCTTTTGCGTCGCACTCTTGTACGGTTGGGACTCTGTTGAGCAGGATGGTTGTTCAAACTGGCAGTTGAAACAACTGTATTTTGGAGGCAAGAAATCGTATTAGCGCAACTTGTATTTATATACAAAACCGAAACTAATGTCACCGCGATAACTTTAAAAATCACCTTTTATTTGGAAAACTTCTACAACTAGACTCTCGAATAGACGAGCCCGAAGCCAAAGAAAAAATTGACTTGGAAAATCAGTTATTTTTTCAATCTGCTTACAAAACCGTTGGCGAAGATGCCAACAATAGTGAGAGAATAAATTTCACTCTCACTCTTGCATACTAACTTTTTCAACTCTACATTCGCATTCTCTAATTCAAGCCCTTTTAAAACAAAACAAACCCCTATGAGAAAACAAAGTTTTCTGTCCCTTAGCGTTATTCTTATGCTGTTTACTGCAGGATGCTCAAAAGAAAACCTGCAAGTTCAAAATCCGGCCATCCAGATCGAAACTACTCCCAAGGCTAACTATTCATCATCTTATTCTGGTTGGAGCGCCGATGTTGACCTTAACTGGTCGGACGGAGCAACAATAGAACCTTCCCGCGTATCTGAATTACCTGTGCCGGATCTAACCCAACAAATGTTAGATGATGGCAGCATTGTGCTTATATATGCTAAATCACATATTGACGGCTCTGTACAATCTATGCCGGCAGCATACTCTTATTTAAACAATGAAACAAATGCTTATTCTGCAAGTCATTTAGCCGGATCAATTTTTATTTCGCATACAAAAACAGTCAACGGTACGTCAGAAGTCCCCACTGACGCCAATGAAATCAGTTTTCGTTATATAATAGTGAAACCTTATACAGCAGATCCTAATGGTCGTGCAATAATAATGGATGCTTTTCTTCAAATGTCTTATAAAGAGGTAGTTGATTTATTGCGTATTCCTGGATAATAATAGCATACATTTAGATAGACCGGCCTTAAAAAAGCCGGTTTTTTTGTGCCTTGAATTCAGCGATTTCCGAAAAAAGTTTAGCGGTAAAATTCACTCACATAGCAACCGCTGTACATCTTTATCCCATCTTTGCGTACACCTTTTCAATTATTTTCCAATTGCATCATGTACGATTTATTCTTCCAAAAGTTCAATGAGAAAGTACCGCTTACTAAAGATGAAGAAGGCTTTTTCAAAACATATCTTACCCCAAAGAAATTACGTAAGAAACAATACCTACTGCAGGAAGGAGACCCCTGCAATTTTACCGCCTTTGTTGAAAAAGGGGCGCTGCGATCTTACACCATTGATGAAAAAGGCGTTGAACGCATTTCCCAGTTTGCCCTTGAGGGCTGGACAATCGGTGACCTGTATAGCTTTTTAACCGGGGAGCCGGCTACCTATCAAATTGATGCATTGGAAGATTCAGAACTGGTGCTTATTAGCAAGCAGGCACACGAAGAACTGTTGAAGAAAGCGCCGAAGTACGAAACCTATATGCGCCTGCAACTTACCGGCGCTTATATAGCCATGCAAAGAAGACTGACATCCTCTATCAGTTTTTCGCCGGAAGAACGGTATATCGCTTTTTCGTCCCTCTACCCGGATATTATACAACGCATACCACAACACATGATCGCGTCTTACCTGGGGCTTACTCCTGAAACCTTAAGCCGTGTAAGAAGCAAGATGACACGCAAATAAGTAGGGGTCTCATAATATTTACCATTGACATATATCAATGCTTTTTCTTACCTAAACTCAATGGAAGGGGGCATGCGGCTATGGTAGCTTTGTAGCATTGAAAGAGATAAGATGCGTACAAAACAAACCATAGCGATCATAGGAGCCACAGGAAAAATGGGTTCTGCCATTTCCACCTCACTGGCTAAGGGTAACTACCGTTTGTTGTTAAAGGGAAGCAGGCAGGAAGAATTGGCTGGATTGGTGGCCAGCATTAAAAACAAGTACGCTGGTGCAGATGTAGAAGCCGTTGTTTGTCCTACTGATGCAAGCTGGGAAGCTGATATAATTATACTGGCCGTTCCGTTTGCAGCAGAAAAAGAGATTGCCGAAAAAATAAAAGAGGTCGCTAACCAAAAAATAGTGATCAGCATTGCAAATCCCTTAAATAAAACATACAATGGACTGGTAGGCGCACCCAACACGGGTGCAGCGGGAGAATTGCAAAAACAATTGCCGAACTCAAAAGTTGTAAAAGCGTTTAATACCTCGTTCGCTGCCGATTTTGCTACACCTGTTATAGACGGCAAGCCGGTAGATGCTTTTATAGCGGGTAACAATGAAGATGCTATGCAATTGGTAGCTGAGATGGTAAGGACTGCAGGCTTTAACCCGGCTATCGCCCGTGATCGGTAAATCAGCACGGCGCTGGTCTGTAAATCAGCACGGCGCTGGAAGGCATATAGTTGCCCCTGATACAGCCTGGCAATAGATACAATTATATGGTGCCGGCGGCTGGAAAATCTTATACAATTAACTATTCAATTTTTTTTCAACATAAATAAACAAGTAAAACAACATGAAAAAGTTCATCATTTTAGCGTCAGCTTTCGTAGCTCTTGCAGCTTTTACTACCGTTAACGGTATCTGGAAAAGCGATCCTCCACATTCACAACTTGGCTTTACCATTACCCACCTCGGCATCGCTGATGTATCCGGTACGTTCAATGACTTTACCACAACGGTTACATCAACAAAGCCCGATTTTAGTGATGCCACAGTTGAAATGACCGCTAAAATCAGTTCCATTGACACAAGAGTAGAGGCAAGGAACAA
>DASQMG010000343.1:0-4276 GCA_035645595.1 Flavisolibacter sp.
TATTTAGGCATTACCCTGCTAATGACTGCGATGCAAGAACGGTAATGCAGGACTGAGCGGTTTTCGAGATACCGCCAGCACGAGCGTTGCCACCGACACTGCACGTGCAAAGGGATAGTGCCCCGATAATTTACTTTTCCACTCTTTCTCTCTCTGCTTTGGCTGAGTGGGGCCTTTTATTTTCCGCTAAAGTATGGTCGACTAAAATGTTTTAAGTAAATGTGACAGCTCTCTACTACACATTTTGGCTGAGTTTAAAAAATCAAAGTCAGCCAAAACTTATAAATTTGAGCAGAAAATGACTATTAAATGGAACCACTAATTGGACGGGAGGAAGAAGCAAAACGATTAAAAAAAGCGCTTCACTCAAAAGGTGCAGAACTCATCGCAGTTTATGGCAGGAGGCGAGTGGGAAAAACGTTTTTGATCCGCACGATTTTTCAAGACCACCTAGCTTTTGAATTTTCCGGCGTACACGCTGCTACGATGAAAGAGCAACTGCTTAACTTCAGCTTTGCGCTAAAAGACGCTATAAAAAGCCCGGTTGACCTGGCGGTCCCTGCCAACTGGGTCGCTGCCTTTCAAACCTTGCGCAATTTCCTGGAACCGAAGATCATGACCAAAAAAACTGTTGTCTTCTTTGATGAATTTCCGTGGATACATACACAAAAGTCGAACTTCCTTCGTGCATTTGATCACTTTTGGAATAGCTGGGCTTCAAAATATCCCACCTTAACGGTTGTTATTTGTGGATCCGCAGCCTCCTGGATGTTGCAGCATGTACTGAACAACAAGGGAGGCTTGCACAACCGCGTCACCCTTCACCTCCGTATCCTGCCTTTCAGCTTGAAAGAAGCAGCTCACTACCTGGAGAGCCGAAAAGTCAAACTAAATTACTATCAACTACTGCAGGTTTATATGGCGCTGGGCGGCATCCCTTACTACCTCAAATTTATAGACAAGAGTGAAAGTGCAGCACAGGCAATTGACCGGTTGTTCTTTGCCAGACAAGCGCCGATGAAAGGAGAATTTACCAATTTGTACGGCGCCTTATTTGATAATCCGGCGCATCATGAGGCAGTCATCCGGGCATTGGCTAAAATGAGCAAAGGACTTTCCCGCACCGAAATTATTGCAGCGACAAGTCTCTCGACGGGTGGTACGGTTACAAAGGTGTTGTCAGAACTGGAAGAATCAGGCTTTATTACTGTTTATATTCCGTTTGAAAAAACAGCAAATGATGCTCATTTTAAACTTACAGATGAATACTCACTCTTCTACCTGAAGTTCCTTGACAAAAGCCGGGTGACTGGCTCCGGCACATGGGTAGCCCTTAGTGAAAGTGCCTCGTACCGAAGCTGGACTGGGTATGCCTTTGAAGCAATTTGCTTTAAGCACATCCAGCAAATCAAAACGGCCTTAGGTCCAATTGCGTATGCTGAAGAATCGGTCTGGCGTTTTGTACCTCCCAATGGGGTAAAGGAAACGGGCGCACAAATTGATCTCTTGCTGGATCGAAGGGACGACACTATCAATCTTTGTGAAATAAAATTTTCAAAAGATCCCTTCATCATCACTAAAGCATACGCCAGGGACCTGGAACAAAAGCGAACCGTTTTTAAAGAAAAAACAAAAACAAGGAAAAACGTTCATCTTACGCTAATCACCACCTATGGCGTAGTCAAAAATGAATACTCAAAAAGTTTATTGCAAAGCGACATTACTATGGAAGCGCTCTTTAGATAAAACCCTATAAATCTTTCAAAGCTGTAAACAAATCCGATTGAATTTTGCAGTCACTGTCCGCAAAATCGGAGAGTAGACTATATAAAAGTCTTTACAAAGGTGTAAGCGCTGTATGTAAGTGCTGTTCCCGCATGGACTTTAGCCCTTTTTGTAAAAACTGTTCCGCAAGCGCTTTGTAAAACATGACAATATAATCAGCCTGGTCTTTACCCGACTGCTTGTACTCAACAGTGTAAAAGCCAATCAATCAATTCCGAAGGGTTAACTAAGTATTCGCCCGCTTTTGGGCCTTAGGGAGAAAAAAGGTGTTTGCTGCGTTTATATTTTCGCTGAGTGCTTCAAAAGTGTTTTGCTTTATGAGTGGTTTTTTTTGATTAAACAGGCTTTAAAGAATAGTTAATGAATTCCTGTCTGCTAGCGTTTGTTTTCTTAAATGAAGTGAGTTTGGCAGCAAACTCCTTCTTGACTTCTTTACCAAAGCTGTCAAGATAATTTTCAGTGGTTTTAATATCAGTATGTCCTAAAGCCTCTTGTGTAAATTCTGTGCTGGCACCTGAACGTTTAAGCACGGTTGAGAAGGTATGTCTGGCGACATAAGTAGTGGCTTTCTTGTTGATCTCTAATTTTTTGAGAATACGTTTCACCCAATCATTTATAACACCTACAAAATTTTGAAGAAGTTCATATTGCCGAAGTGGAGAAAGCCCAGGTTCAAGAACAGGAAAAACGTAGTTGTTGGGTAACTTGTTTTTGTTTCCCCAACGTTCAACGATTGCCTTCATATCGTCTGTTAGAAAAACAGTGATTGGCTTAGGGTCGCTACGGAGTATGCGCTCCGTTTTTGATCGCTCAAAAGTTAGATAGTCTCCATCAATGTCCTTATACTTCAGATTAGCAATGTCTTTGGGATTCATTCCGTTTCCAAAATAGCTGAAAAGCCAATAATCCCGTGCCTGTGCTTCACCCGGCAATTCCGGGTTGCACTCATAGAAGTAGATCTTTTGAACGTCATCCAGTTCAAGTGCTTTCTTTGTTTTTTTTGATGTCGGAATTTGGTATTTACGCTTACCAAAAGGATAGCATTTTTCCTTTTTAATAATCCCGTCAGCTATTGCTTCGTTGAATATTGACCTAAGCGGACGCAGATAAATGCCGATGGTAGACCGGGAAAGTTGCTGGTTCTCCTCGTTTTTCGTCGGTTTTTGGTTCACTATTTTTTCACCAAATAGCTGAATTTTCACCAAATTTAAAAACGAGATGAAGACCTCCATCACGTACTACCCTAATCAAAACAAGAAGAGCCGTAAAACCGGCATAGTTCCCTTGTATGCAAGAATTTGTTCAAAAGGATTAAAAGCGGAAGAACGTCTCAATGCAGAAGTAGACGATAAAGAATTACTCAAATGGGATCCAATGAGCATGCGCTTTTTAGACCGAACCCTGATGGCTAACAAACTGCTTAATGTATTTGACCAGCGCTTCGGAAACTTTCTATTGATGAATGCCACCAGCTTATCCAAGTTTCATCTCCGCGCTATCCTGGACTATGTACTGGGTAGAGAAGAAGAAAAGAAGAAAGAGGTTAAGATCATTGACTATGTAGACCAGTACTTTACCAAAGTAATCCTTGCTAACAAGCAGCTATCGGCAGGCACAGTACGCAACTACACAAAGTCACTAAATCATTTCAAAGCGTATCTAAAAGTGGCGGGCAAAGAAAGTATTGTATTAAGCTGTATGGATAACATTCTATGTATTGAGTTCAAGCAGTACTTGGAGAACAGCAGCCGGGAAGGTGGGATTGGAGGTATGACCGAGGTATCAGCTTCCAGTATTCTAAAGAACTTTACACCCATCTTTAACCGGGCAGTGGATGAAGGGCTCCTGGAGAAGAATCCCTTTCAGATTCTAAAGCTTAGGCATAAGTCTCCAAGAAGGGATAGACTTACCATTGGACATGTAAAAGCACTGCACGCTCTGGACCTCACTCGCTTCCCGGCCCAAAGAGCCTACCGCGATATATTCCTGTTCTCCGTCTTTACCAGTCTTGCTTACAAGGATGCAATTACACTAAAAGGGTCCAACCGGGAAGAGCGAGGGGATAACGTCATTAAACTATGTATCAAGCGAAGTAAAACCGATATTCAAACAGAATCTTTCCTAGTGTCACAAGCAATTACTATTGTTGAGCGCTATAAGCAACAAGCCGAAAGTCAAATAACCGGCCTTGTCCTTCCAAAGCGATCCAACGAAAAGCTCAACGTACAGTTAAAGATTCTGGCCGAGATGGTTAATATTCCAATCAATCTTTCTTCTCACATAGCCCGCCATACCCATCGGCAACTACTGGCAGAAGCAGGCATAGAAGACATGGGAGTCATTAAACGAATGATGGGACACAGCAGAAGCGGAGACATTGATAACGTGTATTACGCTATAACCGAGTCAAGGCTACTTGAAGCCAGATCAAGTTTGAAGCCTACCTGGATAAGCATTTAAGCAAATAGTGTAGGCTACTCTGTAAACCATC
>DASQMG010000344.1:0-9431 GCA_035645595.1 Flavisolibacter sp.
AGATCACCAAACTGATGACTCCCGGCAAATGGTTTCATTTATGATAGCCGTAAAGCAAGGGGAAGAGCAGAAAAATGCAAGCAACAGGCTACGACTCATTTAACGGTTTGTACAAATCATTCATCAAACGCCTCATTCTATCCGACCAACTGCTTTAAGTTTTCGCCAGTTCTTATCTTCAAAAAATAAACCTTACTGCTTATGAGTTCCTTTCACAAAGCCAGCCGTGTACCACTTCTCGCGGCCCTTCGCAAAGCTTTTTTTGTAACCGAACAGGCCGAAGCTACCGGCCAGTCGGCGCAGGAAATTTTGACACAGGCCAATACCTTGCACCGCCGTCGTTTTATTGGTGATACGTTTAAAGCCGGGGTAGCACTTAGCGCAGCCGGACTGCTTAACGGATGCCGCAAAGCAGCGGATTTGATTGACGAGGGGCGTCCACCGGAATTGCAGACAACAGCGGCCAAGACCCCGGGATCAAACATCGTTATCCTGGGTGCGGGCATGGCGGGATTGAACTGTGCCTATCAACTAAAAAAAGATGGCTACTCCTCAACAGTGTACGAGGCATCGAAGCGTGTAGGTGGCCGCATTTTCAGCGAGAAGAATGTGCTATCGCCTTCTTTGACGACGGAGTTGGGTGGTGAGTTCATTGATACCGAACACAAGGACATGTTGAAGCTTTGCAAAGAGTTTAACCTGCCACTTCTTGATACATTGTCGCCGGAGGAAGCGGCCCTGCTTCGCGACAGCTTTTTTATTGATGGTCGCTTTTATACCGAAGCCGAAGTACTGGCCGCTTTTGAGCCCTATCAAAAGCGTATTGCTGCCGACATCCGCTCACTACCCGTGGTAATGACCTTTGAACAACACGACGCCCAAACGCTTTACTTCGATAACCTTAGCATCAAGGCCTATCTTGAGTCCATTGGAATGACCGGCTTTCTACGCAAGGGCATTGAAATTGCCTACCTTACCGAGTATGGACTTGAGACTGAAGAACAGTCGTCCATAAACTTCCTTTACCTGTTTTCAGCTAACACGTCGCAGGGATTTCAAATTTTTGGCTCCAGTGATGAACGCTATAAAATAGAGGGCGGCAACCAGCGGGTTACCGATGCGTTATACAGCCAGGTGAAGTCGCAGGTAAAGACAGAGCACCGGCTGGTACGGATTAAGGAACTTGCAAAAGGGTATGAACTTATATTTAATACCGGGGCTACTACAATTAAGATAAACGCCGATGCAGTAGTATGCACCATTCCATTCAGCGTATTAAAAAGCATTGAGATGCAGGTGGCGCTGCCGCAATGGAAAAAGAATGCCATCCAGAATTTAGGTTACGGAACCAACTCCAAATTATTTCTAGGCTTTAACCAGCCTGTATGGCGGTCATACGTACATAGTGGTTATATTTTTTCTAATGACACCATTCAGACAGGTTGGGACAACAGCCAGTTACAGGGCAGTACGGCGGCCGGCTTTACGGTATACCAGGGTGGTATAAAAGGGGTCCAGTTGGGATCAGGTACACCGCAATCGCAGGCGCCTAAATTTGTAGCGCAATTGGATAAAATGTGGCCCGGCTGCGCGGATGCTTACACGGGTGTAGCGCAGCGCATGCATTGGCCGGAACATCCCTACACGAAAGGGAGCTATGCCTGCTACAAGGTAGGACAGTATACTACCATACGCGGCGCGGAAATCAAACCGGTGGGCAATCTGTTCTTCGCTGGCGAACATTGCAGCAGTTACTTCCAGGGGTTTATGAACGGGGCCGCCGAAACCGGCCGCATGGCTGCTGCAGATGTGATAAAAGCAGTGAACGCAGCAGACCGGGTGGCACTGAATTAATTAAAGGAATGCTGCAATTCTTGGAGTTACAAAGAAAGTAACTCGCTGATGGATGGCTTGCAGGTCTAGCCGGCGCTAAACTTCGTGGAGGCCAAAACGGCCATACAATGAACCTGGTCAGCGAGGCGGGCGGCCATCTTTCAGCAACCGGGTCACCAACATGTTTCTTCATCCAATATGAGCAAAACACGTTCGGTACTACAGAGTCGGGTTGTTCGATTTTTACCCATCTTAAATGCGAGCAGAAGATGAAACCCAGGTGTTCAATAACAACATTTAATACAGAATGGAGAGCAGGGCAAGTAAAACTTTTGTATTACTGTATTGCCGCAAAATAGGAACGAAAGTATCTTTCGAAAATGTAGCCTTCCCCTTTTCTTTCTTTCGTTTTTAGCCCTTGCCTTGCACGGGCGGTAATTTAATTTGAAAAGTAATAAAGTAATACCCTCCGTTGAACCCAAACGGCGAAGCCTCTAATGGATAGATGTGCTGCCCTTCCATCGTGTTCCGGGCATTACTGATGTGGTCCGGATAAATGTTCAATATGTTGTTGGCGCCGGCAGTAACCCTCAGCCATGGCATTGGCGTATAATGAAAGCTTACATCCGTCAATATTTTCGGTGAAAACGACTCATCAAGACTCCTATCCAAGCTGTCAGAAACTATAGCTGTTTTACCAAACCAGGTATTGCGGATGATGACTCCAAACCGGGATGTTTCAACATGCAGTGACAAAATAACTTTACTGGGAGGCTGTCCCTGCTCGAGTTTTCCTCTTTCTCCTCTGCTGAAAAGCGTGTTGGTGTTCAGCGAATCCATCTTCAGTTTACCGGCTGTTTGAATGTCACCGAACAACCGGGTCTGGTTCCAGTTGCCGGCAAGCATGGCAAAAAGGTTTACACTTTTGAATTTCCAGTTTCCATTTAGCACCATATCCAAACCGTGGGTCCGGGTATTGATGGCGTTGGCAAAAAACTGCACCCGGTCCACATCCGGGTAGCGGCTCAATAAATCATGGATATCACGGCTTTTTGTTCTGTCAAACATCCCGCTAAGAACAATACGATTCTTGATCTGTATCCAATAGGCATCGACCGTTAACCGGATATGGCTGGTGATGGTAGCGGTGGCGCCGCCGCTTCCATTCACTGACCGTTCAGCCTGCAGCGTCGGTATACCTATAGCTCGGGCCACCTCGCTGTTGTTGGGAAAAAGCCCGACCGTAACAGGAATCAGTACACCACCAACAGGAGCGGTATTTTTGTTGGTACTGGCAAAATAACGCTGTTGCAGGCTCGGCGCCCGAAAGCCGTTGTTGATGGAACCACGAATAGAAAACTTGTTGGTAATTTTGTACCGGGCAGCTAGCTTGCCAGCGAGATTGCCGCCATAATCGCTGTAGTACTCATAACGGCCGGCAAGGTTTAGTAGTAAACGATTCTTGTATTCTGATTCAATTTCCACAAACGTTCCGGCTACGTTCCGGCTCTCGTTGACAGCACTTTCGGGAGTGACAATAAGGCCGGTTGAGCCACCGACCTTTCTTCCCTGTGGAAAATAGTTTTTCCAGGAACCTTCTTCTCCTTCTTTGGTGATGAAATATTCCCTTCTCCATTCGGCTCCGGCACTGACGTTTACTACCTGTTCAGGCTTTAGGGAAAGTTGTTTAGAAAGATTAATAGAGTTGGTCAACTGGCCGTAAACAAGCGTACCGGTGTAAAAAGAAGTCGGTGCGAGTTTGCCCATTGTGAAATATTGCGACGGATTGTTGGTGTTGTTGATGGCATACCGGTCATGGTTGATCCCATATGCCGTGCTGTATTCCCAATGCCAGTTGTTCTTCAATCGCCCTCTTGCACCGGCTATACCTGAAGCATCGCGGCTGTTGTGATGAGGCAAAGCGCTAAAACCATCAGGAAAAAGTTCAGGATTGATACGGGTAGTATTTTTTGGGAAAATGAACCCGCTGGTAAAAATCGTTTTCCGGCTGCTTACCATGGCTGTCCAGAACAATTCTGTATTTGCACTGACAGGATAACCGCCGTTCAGTGATAGTCCACCGCTTGTTTGCTTAGACGAACCTGCATTGCTTACGGCTTTCCGGTTAAACCCTCGTGCCCGAACAATGGAGTCGTCAACAGTTTTGTTGTCGGTGTAAACCGTGCCCCAGTATTCGCCGCCCCTATGGGTAGGATTGTTGTAACGGAAGTCTGCTGAGATGTTCAAAAAGCCTTTCCTGAATAGCGAAAAACCTGTGTTCAAGCCGGCTGTAACGCTCTTTCCATCGCCTTTGTAAAACTGCCCGGTGTGCAGTTGCACCGACGTTTCATTGGTCTGCTTTTTCAGTTGTATATTGATAACACCGGCAATGGCATCTGAGCCATATTGCGCCGAGGCACCGTCCCGTAAAATTTCGATTTTTTCAATCGCAGAAAAAGGAATGGCATTCAGGTCATTGGCCACAGCACCCCGGCCTAAGATACCTCTTACACCTCCGGGATTTACATAGGCCATATTGTGACGGCGGGTGCCGTTTACTAGAATCAGTAACTGGTCCGGGTTGAGTCCCCGCAACGTTACCGGTTCATTAATCAATGGCCGGGATGCATTGAACGAAGGGGCTGCAAAATTGAGCATCTGTGTAAGACTGGGCTGCCCTGTCTGCGTTAATTGCTTCGCGGCTATCACATCTACCGGAACCGGTGTTTGCAGGTAAGTCCGCTGCACCGACGAGCGGGAACCCAGCACGACCACTTCACTCATTTCTTCTGCAGGTGCAAGCCTGAAATGGAGGGTTTGGGTATCGCTACTGGTTATTTTTACTTCCTGTGCTACTGTTTTGTAACCGGCATGCGAAATGATAAATGTGTAAAAGCCTGCGTCAAGGGATAGAGAAAACCAGCCCCTTTTATCTGTCAGCACATTGTTGGCTCCAGCAGTCACTGTAACTGCCTGCAAAGGCTCTCCAGCACCTGTTACTGTTCCATTAAGTGTTCCTTTTTGTGCAAAAGGCGCTGAACCAACAAGACAATAAGCAAAGGTTATCATACTACGCCGCCACACCTTTCTCATGAGTATACTTTTGTTATTGACACACATTCAATTTTAACCTCGCATAATCAAAGGGCCGGGTATAATGCATTCAATTCTTTGGTCATAGATTATACTGCAGTTTTTCCATCACCGCCTGCTTGTACAAGCGGCCGATTGGAATATCCGTTGACGCCAGCTGTACCGAAAGGCCGTTGTAGCCGGTGACTTTATCAACGGACACCATGTAAGATCGATGCACTCGTACAAATTGGTGGTCCGACAGCAGGTTTTCCATGGAAGAAATGGACTGCTTTACGAGCAGGCTTTTACCACTTGCCAGAAAAAGCTTCACATAATCTTTCCAGCTTTCAATGTAAAGAATGTCGTGGATAAACACTTTCTGCATATTCCTATCCACTTTCAGGTAAACGAACGCATCAGGATTGGATCTGTAATCGCTGGACTGGGCCACCGGTTCTCCCCCTATTACACGTTTTAATTTGACAATGGCTTTTACGAAACGCTCAAACGATACAGGTTTTACGAGGTAATCCACCGCATCCAACTCATACCCTTCCACAGCATAATCCCGGTAGGCGGTTATAAAAATGACCTTTGGCGGATGTGATAGGTTCTTCAGAAAATCAGTACCAAGGATTTTGGGCATTTTAATATCAAGAAACAGCAAGTCCACCGGTTTCTGGTGCAACACATCCAGAGCTTCAATTGCATTTTTGCACTGCGCAACAATCTCCAGCCCTTCTATCTGTGAAATATGCGATGAAAGGACTTTTAAGGCAGGCGGTTCGTCATCGATAAGCAAACAACGGAGCTTCATGGTGCAGCAATTTGTGTGAGGGATGATGGAAACGTAGTTGTAGCTGTATAACTGACTTTATTTTCTGTTAACTGCAGCAACAGCGACACCACGAAAAAGTCACCTTCATCCGCCAATTTCAATTCATGTTTGTCTGGGTAAAGAATAGCCAGCCGTTTCCGTACATTTTGGATACCAATGCCATTTTCACTAACCGGAACAAATTCATTCTTGCTGTTGACAATTTTACAGCGAAGGGCATTTTGCTTTACAGAAACGTTGATGCTAAGCCAGGGTTTTTCTAATTGCTCTGATGTACCATGCTTGAATGCATTTTCTAAAAATGGCAACAGAAGGAGTGGTGCAATGTATTTATTCTTTATGTCACCTTCAATGTTAACCGATATCTCAAGTCTGTTGGCATACCTTTCTTTTTCTAAGTCAACGTACGCCTTCATCACGTCTATTTCTTTTTCCATTGGTACTTGTTCGGCTTTACAATCATATAACATATAGCTCAACAGGGATGAAAGCTTGACAATCAAACCGGGTGTTTTAGGAGAATTTTCGAGGGAAAAAGAATAGATGTTATTTAAGGTGTTGAACAGAAAATGTGGATGAACCTGTGCCTTTAGTAACTGCAGTTCTGCGGTTACTTTTTCTTTTTCGGCCTGCAGCCATTCCTGCTGCTTTTTTGTCCAGTGCTTAAACAATACAATAATACAGGCACAGCCGGCCGTTGTTGTGGTCATAAAAAAACTGCCCGGGCTCCAGGGATCTTTTACAATATTGTCTAACCCGAAATGTTCCTGTACAGGTATAAAAAAGTAGAACCTATACAGGTAATTCAGTATCCATCCGGCAATGATCCACAGTAAAATGATAAAACTGAATTGCGTATACTTTTCTTTTAGCAGGTATTTGGGCAATAGCCAATAGACCAGCGGATATATGTAAAGCATTCTTAACGGCAGCCAAAGCGCAGTTGTAAATAATTGCATCAGCAGCCCTTGCTTACTTATCATACTAAAAGTAAATAATACAACTTGCGCAAACCAAAATGCCAGGTGCCGCCACACGCGGTATTTGGGAGAGAACAAAAAATTATTCGGGCTTTCAATCTTCATCGAAAAATGCTTACTACAAGGTAAGAACTTACCCGGTTTGCATCATGCGCAGAAAGGAAAATAAGACAAACAACACTTTTTTCCGACGAACAACAGCAACTTACCGACAGGCACCATTGGCACCTTCCAGCTGCTTTATTTCTAAGAATTCCTCCACTAAGCGAACTGTCAAAAAAAGGCTTCAAAACCATTCTACTTTAGTTGACCGATCCACTTTATTCACTATATCTAAAACTTCGTTATGCGAAAACTTACTTTGGTTCTTATTTCCGTTACGTTACTCACCTACTCCTGCCGTAAAACAGACTTGGAAAGCAGCATAGACGACGGATTACCAGGAAAGGGAAAAAGAATTCATGTCAGCAATGTAGAATCATTTTACAATGCTATCAATGAACCGGCAAACGAAGGGAGCACCATTGTGCTGGCTCCTGGCACCTATGCTTTAAATTCCAGTTTCCCAAAAAATGGCAGGATTGAATTGGCTCATAACATGTCTTTGGTTGGCAAGCCGGGTGATGCGAATGCAGTGATTATTGATGTAACGGGCTTACCTGCATCTTCCTATGTGATTCCGCCGACGGCAAGTTATCCTGTCCAGCTCCGGACAGGTCCAATCCGAATAGGCAACGGTTATAATGCCATTGAATGGCTGACCATAAAAAACGATCCTCAAAACATCATCCGCTCTATGGTTCAAACCGATATTGTCGCCAAACAAAATGCGACGGATCCA
This sequence comes from Flavisolibacter sp., assembly GCA_035645595.1. Taxonomy (GTDB): domain Bacteria; phylum Bacteroidota; class Bacteroidia; order Chitinophagales; family Chitinophagaceae; genus Flavisolibacter. The sequence goes on from DASQMG010000344.1 coordinate 7,568, forward strand.
GCTCCTCTTGCGCAGGTGAGAATAGCCCATACCATCATCAAGGGGAGCAGTATAGGCATCAATATTATCAACAGGGATGCCGTCAGCAATGAACGGATACTTGAGGCAGACATTGAAAACAATGAAATCTTAGAGAACAACATACCTCAATTTGGTTCTGGTGTACAGGTTCAAAATAGCCAGGCCCTCACAGGCGCGCTTATCAAGATTACGCTAAGAAGAAATTATATACACCATAACAAAAACGGGCTTAATATACTCAACTCCTCCGGTGATAATAATCACATCATTGCACGATCGATTGGAGACCGGCTGGAAGAGAATGGTGTGGGCCTGGCCTTGTCAGCAGGCCTTAACACAGTGGGCGGTGCTGCTAAAGAAAATTCAATACAGTTTGAAGCAGAAGGTACAACCATTCGAAACAACAATGGCGTGCCGGTTCCTATCCCCAATTTATTGCCCGGTGGTGTATTTATAGCTGGTGGCAATGTTGGCAGCCAAAGCGGTAGCACGGGGGCCCCTGAAACCGTTACCAACAATAAAGTGGAAGCCATCTTTAAAGGCTGCAGGATAGAAGATAATCTAGGTGCCAACCAGATAAATGCCTTTGGCGCCTACTCCAACCTGCCATCGCCTCTTCCGGCAGGCTATCGTAATAATGTTGTGATAACCTTGCTCGGGTCGAGTAAAACAGCTACCGTAAAAGACATACCTAGTTTTCCCGCCGAACCTGCCGGAACAAATACGATTACTGTTCATCGTTGAAAACTTGCTAACGGGATGAAAAGCGGCAATGTCATCATTTAACTCAACTAAACATGTAAAGGAGAAAACAATCATGAACACGGCGAGGATAACATATTCGTACCCATTACAAAAAAAGGACGATATAATGTTAACAGCAACGGGAGAACAAATTACTCAAAATGCCCACGCTTTTTATGAGCAAAATTGTAGGCAAGAACCAAGGAATGCTATTGAGAAGTTTGAATTGTTTATTGCTGAAAAACGCTTCCTAGACAAAGCGGCTTTCAACCAGTTTTTACAGGAACTGAAAAGTGAAATTGAAAGTCAGCAGCTGGTTTCGTCAAGGGAAGAGATAGTAGAAATGCTGACAAAAATTAGATCTGTATTTAGAGAATCACCGTTTGCGGAACGAGTTCAGAAATGGCCGAGAGGCTATCAGGGTGATTTTGAAACTATCGATTACATAATGAAAGCAAAGAACAAAGCCAAAGAAGGCACATTCGGGTATGTTCTTGAAGACTTCTTTCTCAATTCCGATATATGCAAACAACATAAAAACAAGGTTGAACGACAGGCACAATTGATCAAGCAAACAATCAGTGCCAAAAAGGACGCAAGAATAATTTCGATCGGTTGCGGCACCTCTGAGGACATTAAATGTTGTATCGCGGAGATTCAAAAAAGCAAGGCTAAAATTACATTGGTAGACGTTGACCAGAACGCAATTGATTTTTCTCTGCACCAACTGTCAGGCATCAAAGACAGAGTCAGTTCGTTAACCGGAAACATTTACAAGTTAATGCGCACGTTAACCGAAAAGTATGATCTCATGCTGATTGGTGGCGTGTTTGATTACTTGAACGACAAAACAATTGTTTCTGTGCTGTCATCGCTGCGGGCCAATCTGGCTGATGGTGGCAAATTGTTTTTCACCAATATTGATAAAAACAATCCATACCGGGCATTTATGGAATATACCAGTGATTGGATATTGATTGAAAGAAGTAAAAGTGATCTGGCTAAACTGATAACAGATGCAGGTTGGCCTGAAACCTCTTGCCAAACCGGCAAAGACAATACTGGTTTAACACACCTGGTAGAGTTGAACGACTGCAAA
>DASQMG010000345.1:0-2267 GCA_035645595.1 Flavisolibacter sp.
CTGCTGCCCCTTTTAAGTATGCTTTTAGCTGCTGTTTATCTTCGGGTGTCATTTTCTTTGCCTCATCGTTTTTTTTACGGTTTTACTAGCTTTTTCATTTTAGCTATTTTTTCAGGGATTTGCAAAACTGAGATGCACCCAAGTATTTTTTCACTAAAGTAATCAAAACAATCATTCTCTTCGCCTTGCCACTTAAGAGGATGATAGTTCCTTAAATAATAGATATCTTTAGAATCGCTGAAAATAATCATATCTCATGACTTGGTGATATTTTCTTTGCCCATTATAGCATACGCAATCGGAGGATAAAGGGGTTTTATTTCCCGGATTTTGTATTATACCGAAATCTGCGATCGGCTATAAACCTACATCTTTTTATCTCATTTATTCTCTTCTCATCTCCCCTCTGCGCCCTCTGCGCCCTCTGCGGTTCATGGAAAACAAATCCAGTTTGCACAGCTAAAAGCCCAAAGCTAAAATTTAATTGTACGAGCCTGATAGGGCAATGATTATCCTCTTTTAGTACAGCCAAAAATAAGCTATTGCCAAAGTAACGAAAGTCAGCGACAGCCCGAACCGCAAATGTTCTTTAAAAGTCAGCCGCTCGCCTGATTGTCCTGCGACTTCAGCTACAATTAAATTAGCCACAGAACCCAACAAAGTTAAATTCCCTGCCAGGGTAGAAGCCGCTGCCAACAACAGCCAAGCTTGCGTATCTGTTTTGACAATCACCGATTGCAGAACCAACACTGCGGGTACGTTAGAAATTAAGTTAGAAAGAATAACCGTTACTCCCAACAAACTCAGCGGCGTATTAGTCAAATTAGTTAAATTCTCCAACAAACCCAGTTGTTGAGTTGCTTTAGTCACCACAAACAATCCCGCAAACATTACTAGCAAATTCCAGTCAACGCCTTGCAAAAGGCGATCGGACTTGACGCGCCTAGTAATTAACAATATACTGGCAGCTATCCAGGCAGATTCTGCTAAAGGTGCACCCGCTAAAAAGCTACTAAAAGTGCTGCTGTCACCCACAAACTTTTTGCTAGTAAAGGCTTGAACAATCGATACCTGACTTGAGTAACCTGCGGCAAAGATTTGCAAGAACGCACTTCTGGATAAAGCAACCACAGCCAAGCTACTTGAACCAGCAAACAAATTAAAGCTACTGGTGCGAGAGACCGGGCAAATTCCAAATAACTAATTCCCGAAAAAGAACCGACGAGAATATTTTGCGGGTTGCCACTCACAGTCGCCACTGAACCTAAATTAGTACCTCCGGCTAAAGCTAAAAGATAAGGGATAGGATTGAGAGACAAAGAGCGAGTCAGACTCAGCGTTAAAGGGGTCAGCAAAATATCAGTAGTGTCGTTGAGAAAAAATGCCGATAAAATGCCGCTGCCAAAAGTAACTGCCACCATAATGCCGAAAGGAGAACGAGTAAAGCGAGTTAAAAACTCCAAAGCGAGTTGAAAAAAACCCGATGCTCCCAAAGCCGAATTAACGACCATCATTCCCAGCAAAAAAACGATCGTATTTGGGTCGATCGCCTCCCAAGCAGTTTTGAGGTTAAGTATTCCCAAAGCCACCGCAAAACCTGACCCGACAATTGCAACCGCCGCCCGGTTCATCCGCAGCCCCGGCAAATATCCCAAACCGAATCCCAAGTAGGTCAGTCCCAATACTAGGTATTTGAGTGTTATCATATATACTTAAAATCCTTGATTGCCGCTTTTTTCCATTGTCTGGGATGCTAAAAGTACAGACCGGGTAATTGCAGCTAAACCTGCTGGCATTGCAACTAGCGCTAAATATCGCCGTGGAAAATAGCCAGTTTTGTAGTAAATTTATCATTGCCAATTGAAATATAGTACCCATCGCAAATTTATCCAACCTTTTGAGACTTTGCGAACTTAGTGCGAACAAAATTTGTCAACCTGCGCCAATTAGCTCTCACAACTTTCTTCTGATCTAAAATATGCAAAATTACGAACGCTAAAAAAGTGTACCCAAGCCAAAAATGCAAACTCCTTCCCACCTCAACCATTGCGGAATTCTGCGGAAACATATCCGGCAAAACAATTCCGAAAAATTTCACATTGTTACTTTTGTAAGAGTTAGAAAGCAAGAAACCAGCAACCGGAACTAGCCACATAAAAACGTACAAAGTTGCGTGCAGAGCAAAATTTTTGTACCATTCCTTCGTAAACTTTGGCAGGCGTTTCGTATATTTTTTCCACCATACCCGCAGCAGAGTTAAAATCCGC
>DASQMG010000346.1:0-4183 GCA_035645595.1 Flavisolibacter sp.
ATCCTGAATCATATAAGGCCTTACCTAAGTGCTGTAAGAAGCCGGAAGATGGTGGAGGAAAACCGAAAAAATAAAAGAAGTGTCTTAAATTATAAGCCCCGCAATGCGGGGCTTTTTTGTTTTTGTGCCTAAACCTCAGGATGACTGAATTTATCTCTTTGGCACTTCCTCATCATTTAAAATCGGCGATTACAAACGACAGAGTAAGATTCAGAACACCTTGTCCAATTGCATTTTTAACGCAATTGCTCAGATAGTGTATGTCATTACGACACCATCCTGAAGAGGCGCCGTGCCTGCACAATTCCCTTGTCCGGCATCTCCCTACACTGATAACGATCCACCTACATTTTCCAGCCGTTTTTACTGCTCGATAAGGACGCTAATCCGCGAAAATACAAACTAAATAATTTAGCAAACAAAAAATTATATTTCCATCAATTAAACTAAACTTACTAGTAAAAATGCTGATTGTAACATACAAATATTCAACTGTTTATAACTTTTTATTGTGAATCTTGCACTGAAGATTGTTACCGTTATGCAGTAAACAGCAGGGTTGCCCGGAATCTTTTTTTATGTCGGAATTATTGCCGTTTATTGGGTTGATTATCATTGCGTTACAGTCAATAGCTATGTTAAAATAGGAGTGCTCATTAGATTAGCAATAAATATGGATAGAAAGCCGTCCATTGTTTAATGGCCTAGCGATGGCCTATGGAAGACGGACGCTCTCCAATAGCTATAGAAAGGAAAAAAGAAGTCAATAAAGAGTCGAAACTTAAAAACACATAAATGGCAAGAAGGGGATATGACAAGATGTCGAGCCTGGTCCTGATTATTGAAAACGGGTCTACTTCTTATGGTTTGGGATTATCTTCTCTGGGGAGGAGGAAATACCGCTTGGTAGATACTTTTTGATTTAAATTGCAGTTTATGTATTTAAACAGAAGTGTTAACTGATGAAGAGTTTATGTTATCTAGTTGCTTGTGTCTTTGTGCTTATGGGGTCACAAGGATTCGCTCAGGATTTTTCTAATAAGGGCAAAGATTTTTGGGTAGGGTACGGGTATCATCAGGTCATGAAATCCGGCAACCAGCAACAAATGGTGTTATATTTTGCCACTGACGCCATAACAACGGTTACGGTAGAGATACCTGGTTTGGGATACAGTCAGACCTATACAAACATCCCAGCGAACACAATCTTTACGTCTAACCCGTTACCAAAGGCGGGAGCACAGGATGCAAGGTTAACCCAGGAGGGTACTTTTAACAACGGGATACACATAACAAGTTCAAAGCCGATAGTCGCTTACACACATATTTATAATTCCAGTGTTTCAGGAGCCACATTGCTTTTCCCTACTCCAACGTTAGGCCGGGAATATTATTCAGTGAATTTTACCCAAACGTCAAACGCTCCGGATGCAAACTGCTGGGTTTACGCAATTGCTGTTGATACGGGAACTACCACAATTGAAGTGATACCGTCGGCTAATACCGTGTCGCATGCAGCGAACGTTCCGTTTACAGTTAACCTTCAGCAAGGCGAGATTTTAAATCTGATGGGAGAGCTTATAACAAAGAATGACCCATATAAGGGAGAAGACTTAACAGGAACAAGTATTAAATCTATCGGTAGTGGAACTGGAGGATGCAAAAGAATTGCGGTTTTTAGCGGCAGCGGCAGGATAAGTGTGACATGTAACAATTTTTCATCTTCCTCAGATAATTATATTGTACAGGCTTTTCCGAAGAATGCGTGGGGGAAAAAGTACCTTACCGTGCCTACTAGTAATCTTTCAAATAATTTTTTCCGGATATGTGTATCTGATCCTACTACGGTAGTTACTTTTAATGGTGCACCACTTACCGGCCTCATTAATAACTTTTACTACCAGCTCACAACTAACCAACCTGGCCTTATTGAAACCGATAAGCCGGTAATGGTTTCACAGGTAATTACCTCCCAGGGTGCATGTGCAAATGGAAATCCTGGCGACCCGGAGCTTATCTACCTCAGTCCTGTAGAGCAAAACATTGATAAGGTAATTTTGAATTCTACTTCAAATTTTGCTATTACACAGCATTGGATCAATGTCGTTATTAAAACTGCCGGTATCACAACTTTCAAAATTGATGGAATCAATTTCAGTTCGTTTACTTCGCATCCGAGGGACGCTAATTATTCCTATGCACAAATTTCCGTAAGTGCAGGTCAGCATACATTGTCATCTGACTCCGGCTTCAATGCAATTGCCTATGGCTATGGAAATGCCGAATCTTATGGTTATAACGCTGGCACCAACGTAAAGGACCTCTACCAGTTTGTTTCTATACAAAATCAATTTTCGACGGTGAACTTCCCTTCCACCTGCCGAAATACTCCTTTCTTTTTTGCTATGACTTTTCCTTATCAGCCCACGCAAATAAAGTGGGTGTTTGGACCGGCATTGAATGCTTTGGGCATAAACGACGTAACAGTTACGACCCCGGTATTTGACTCAACTTGGGTAGTGAATGGAAAGCAGCTATATCGGTATCCTCTACCTGGTTCTTATGCAATTAGCGCGATAGGAACTTATCCAATACGAATTTTCGCGCAAAACCCTTCGCCCGACGGTTGCACCGGTGAGCAGGAAATCAATTACGATGTCCAGGTATTTGAGCGGCCTGTGGCGGACTTTAGCTTTACTACCTCGGGTTGTATTTCTGACTCTGTCCGTTTTACCGATATCTCAAATACCGGTGGACGTCCATCGACAAAATGGTTTTGGAATTTTGACAATGGACAAAATTCACAGATCCGCAACCCGGCTCATTTATTTTCTACGGGGGGCACCTATAACGTAAGACATTCCGTGGTAACAGATATTGGTTGTGTGTCGGATACAGCTACCAGGCCTGTTATCATTTCAGAACCGCCTTTAGCTAAATTTGGTGTATCGTCCCCAAACTGTATCGGTAAAACGGTTACGATAACCGACTCCTCAACAATTGCTACCTCAACAATAGTTAAATGGACATGGAACTTTGGTGACGGATCACCGGCTGTAATCGCCACGACGAACGTATCACAAACACATGTTTATGCCAATGCGGGAACTTTTACTATTACATTGCAGGTAGAAAACGCCAGTGGCTGCAAAAGTTTACTTTACTCCAAGCCTGTTACCATATCTCCCAACCCGATCGTTAATTTCAATTTTCGAAAAGCCTGCCTGCCAGCTGGTCTGACGCAATTTACTGATGCCTCTTCCATTAGCAACGGCACACAAAATTCATTTACGTACTTATGGAATTTCGGCGACGGTGGCAGTTCCAGTCTTAAAAACCCTTCCCATAATTATGCCGCTGTAGGTCCTCACCAGGTTTCCTTGGTTATTACCTCAGGTGCAGGATGTATCGACAGTACCAGAAAAGTTGTGGATTCTGTTTACGCTCAGCCGCAGGCTAATTTTAGCGTTCCAGCTGAGGTGTGCATCGGCACACCAGTGAATTTTACAGATCAAAGTACCGCGCCAAACAGTTCTACTGCAGGCTGGCTATGGGATTTTGGGGATGGCACACCCCCATCATCCCAGCCTAGTCCTACACACAGTTATACTGTGCCTGGCAACTATGTGGTTAGCTTAAGGACGACGTCGGCAGTCGGGTGTGTCTCCGGTACCACAACAAAACCGGTAGTAATCAATGCTGCGCCTACGGCAGACTTTACTACTTCGGCACCAGCCTGCGCTTCCCAAACAATTACGTTCAATAATACTTCCGCACCTGGTTCGGGTATCCTCACCAAATATATCTGGAACTTTGGCGACGGTACGCCCGGCTCCGATCAATTGTCGCCAACACATACTTACGCTGCTGTGGGTACTTATACCGTCACACTCCAGGTTGAAACCGACAAAGGTTGTGTCAGCACAGTTAAATCAAAACCTGTAGTAGTTAGTCCATTACCAGTACCGGGTTTTATGATGCCCGGCAACTGCGTTGATGACCCCATTTCTCAATTTATAGATACAAGTTCAATTGCAGACGGAACTCAGGGTTCGTTCACCTACCTATGGAATTTCGGTGACGCAAATTCAAATGCAGGTAACCCTAATACGTCTACGCAAAAAAACGGCACGCATAAATTTACGGCTACCGGTGATTATACGGTGACGCTTACCGTTACCTC
>DASQMG010000347.1:0-2286 GCA_035645595.1 Flavisolibacter sp.
CAGCGCTCATAACGTGGGCAATTTCGCGGCCCATATATACTTTGCCGGTGCCATCCGGGTGCGGGGTTTTTTGCGTGTACAAGGAGGCGATAGGCGCCTGCTTTTTCTGAGGACTGTACGCATTACACGCCAATAAAAAGAGGGCAATAAATGGAATCAGAACGGTGCAGCGTGAACAATTTTGCATAGCTAGTGTATTGCATTTCAACAAGTAGCCGAAAAAATAGTTGATGATTTATGCAGGTGCATAAGATTAATGAATTTAAGTTCTGGTATTTTCTATGATAGAGAAACCGGCGCCTCTCTCAACGGCATACGTACCTCTATTAAACATCCCTTCCCCTTTCCTGATTCAATCTTCACCTCACCATCAAATACCTTAGCGCGGCTAATAATATTATTCAGGCCAATACCCTTGCGCTTTAGAGATGTATCAAAGCCCAGCCCGTTGTCTTTAAAAGAGAGTACGGTCTCTGTTTTTGTTTGTGATAATCGTATCAGGATTTTTGTTGCTTTCGCATGTTTCAGTACATTATTCAATTGCTCCTGCACCATTCTGTATATGGCGATCTTTTGATCCATTGCCAGATTATTGGCATATTCGCTATACTCAAAATTAATGCTAAGGTTGGTTGATGATTGCACCATTTCTACCAAAGCCGTTATTGAGTCAATTAGGGATTTAGTGCCAAGGGTTGGTGCAGAGAGGTCGTGGGAAAGGTTACGTATTTCATTGATAGACTGCAACAGGTAGGTAATGCTTTTAGGCAATAACTCCTCCCTTGTTTCCGTGTGTCTGTAGGCAGTTTCTAAATAAAGCTTTACGGTAGTGAGCACCTGGTTCACATTGTCATGCAGTTCGCGGCCAATTACTTCCCGTTCCCGCTCCTGTGCCCTTATTACCTGTTCAGTTACCCGGCGCTGGTTGCGTTTCTGTTCGGCACACAATTGCTCCTGCAGTCGTATCCGTTCAGTACTATCACGAATGATAACCATGCATTGTGTTTCGCTTAATGCATTTTTATACATTACTGAAGCCACTTCACCAACCACAAAGCTGCCATCGCTGCGTAAAAACCGCAGCTCGCCTTGTGCTGTGCCTGTAAGCCGCCCTTCTGCTATCAGCCGGGTAAAATTTGGGTCTTTGTTATCAGCTAGTTCTAAGGCCGTCCGACTCTGAAGTTCCTGTGGCGTTAAGTTAAAAAAGGTACATGCCGCCTTATTGGCCGATACAATTTCACCGTCCGGCTTTATCAACAAAATAGCTTCTAAACTATTTTCAAAAACCGACCGGTATTTTACCTCGCTTTCCCTTATCTGGCTAAGGTGTTTTTTACGGTATAGAAGAGAAAGGCAAACTACTACCGAAAATAAAAGAATAAGCAACGTGATAATAGATGTGGAGATGTAACCGTTTGAGGCCCTTTGATAGTAGTCAGCCAGTACATCATTTTCCGACGCACCCACAGTAGCGATGATTGGATATTCTTTTAATTGCCGGTAACTAAAAAAGGTAGGAATACCCCGGAGTGCATCTTTTGCAAAATAATTGCTTACCGGTGCTTTTTTTAAATGTAAATACAAAGGGCTTTTACTAATGTTCTCACCATAGCTGTCAACATTTCCTGTGCGGCGTGAATAAGTAGTACCATCTGGCGCCACCAGTGAAATAATATCGTGTGGGCGCAGGTTAGCCTCGGCATAAAACCGGGTAAAGGTAGAAGGCTCTATCCGCACCGTAACTATTCCACCAAAGGAGCCATCTTTTTTATTAATGCGGCGGGAAAGGGGCACCACGGCCTTACCCAAAATGCGTGACAGGATAGGGTTGCCAATGTATAAACCGCCTGATGGCTGTTTCAAATGATAATAAAAATACTCCCAGTTACTAATGTTTGTAATCATATCAGGCTTAATTGAAAAATCAGCCGCTACGCTATTGCCCCCCTCATCTGCAATGGCAACGCCAATAAACAAATTGGTATTAATTGTGTGATTGCCAAAAGTTTTTGAAGGTTAATGGTATTGCCTGCCGTTTCGTATTCCTTTCTTACCAATTGCAGTACAGCATCACCATTACTGATGGTGCGGATAGCATACTGCTCCAATGCTACAGCAAGGTTGGCGTTACGCTGTGTGGCCGTCGAAATAGTTTCAGCACGATCTTCTTTTAACTGGCCGTAAAGCCTTACCCACAACAGCGCAATCAGTATCAGCGCAAAGCCGGCAACACTTGCCACTATTCTTCCGTTTTTAGTTACAAACCTACGCATAGCCCGCAGTGCT
>DASQMG010000348.1:0-2876 GCA_035645595.1 Flavisolibacter sp.
AATCATCAATTAAAAATGATACACGACAGATATTACTTTTGAAAAAGGCCTACATTTAAAAACGTAGGGAACCTTGCCTGGAACCACACGCTAACGCATCAACATTTAAACTGCTGAAAAAACTTATACTACCAGATGAATAAGACAAGCATACACGTTTATTTGGTGGCCATTTATTCATTCACTTTTCTATCCGGGGTTGCGCAGTTACCTCACACCGGTTTTTCCTGCCATACAAAAATGCCTTTGCGGTCGGCAGTTTTAAAGCCGCAAAACTCCGGTGCGTTTTTACCCGGAAGCACTACTGTTTCCCACGCAGGCATGGTGTTAATTAAAGGAGGGATATTTACAATGGGGGCAGCACACAAAGGGGGCAGGCCTGATGAATATCCAAAACACCGGGTGCAATTAAAAGACTTTTGGATGGATGAAACAGAAGTTACTAACGCACAATTTCAAAAGTTTGTTGAGGCGACTGCTTATATTACTACTGCCGAAAAAGCCACCGACTGGGAAGAATTAAAAAAGCAACTTCCCTCATCGACACCAAAACCTGCTGACAGTTTATTGATGCCTGCCTCCTTGGTATTCACACCACCCAGTTTCCCGGTTCCACTTACTGACGCCTCATTGTGGTGGCAATGGGTAAAAGGTGCAAACTGGAAACAGCCCGGCGGCCCTTATACTACAATTGCCGGATTGGAACAGTTACCTGTCGTGCACATATCATGGGATGATGCCAATGCTTACGCAAGGTGGGCCGGCAAAAGATTACCGACCGAGGCGGAGTGGGAATATGCAGCCCGCGGCGGTTTAAATAACAGCCCCTATTCATGGGGTGCAGCTGGTCTAGAAATGGGAAAGCCCAAAGCCAATACTTGGCAAGGGCGGTTTCCATTAGAGAATAATGCCTGGGACGGTTTTTTAACCTCAGCACCGGTTAAATCCTATGCCCCTAACAGTTATGGATTATATGATATGGCCGGCAATGTCTGGGAATGGTGCGCCGATTGGTACAGCGAAACGTATTATGCACAATTCAGGAACAGGCTTGCGGTTAATCCGCCCGGTCCGGCATATAGCTATGATACGCAGGAACCAGATGTGCCTAAGCGGGTAGTCAGGGGCGGGTCGTTTTTATGCAATGCGTCTTATTGTTCCGGTTACCGGGTCGCCGCCCGAATGAAATGTTCACCGGATACAGGTTTACAGAACACCGGGTTCAGGTGTGTATCCTCTGATTAAGCAACTAAGGATAAAATAACTGGAAGCGGGTAGTAACCGTTCGTGAATCCAGTGGCGATTTTACCGGTAGAGATGAATTGTCAGTGAAATAAAAGGCCGGTAATGAATTTGTGTATGATAACGCCGGCAATAATGAAATTAGATGGGGCTTCTCTGAAAACGGAACAGACTGAATAAGGGGTAAGTCAATTGTTATAGCCGGGATAGTGCTCAATAGTCATGGAATACGGACATTCGTACACCCCCTGGGTATAGTGCACGAAGGAGGCAAACTGTACACCATTTTTTATACCTACTTTCAAACAAAGACCGATAGGAATAAAATTTTACAGGATTCTCGTTAAGAGTCCGCCTGCGCAATTGGTTTTGTAGAAGTAGAATTGAAACAATAAAAAGGTATTTCCATGAAAAAAGTTCTGCTATTTAAAATTTCTATGTTATTCCACCTGATTGTTTTTAGCCAGCAGAGGCCCAATATAATCCTTGTGTTGGCAGACGACTTGGGTTATGCAGATTTAAGCTGCTATGGTAATCCTTTAATTAAAACGCCTTTCCTTGATAAAATGGCCTCCCTGGGTGTGATGGCTACTAATTATGTGGTTACCTCTCCTGTATGTACACCTTCACGTGCTTCTATGCTTACGGGCCGGTACCCAACAAGAATGAAGCTTACAGGGGCTCTCGCACCCGGTGCAAAAGAAGGGATGCCGGTAAATGAAATAACCATTGCAGAAATGTTGAAAAAAGGTGGGTACCAAACAGGCATGATCGGCAAGTGGCATCTTGGTGATAAAGATTCAAGTTTGCCTGTGAGCCAGGGGTTCGATTATTACTACGGAATGCTTTACAGCCATGATTACCGTACTCCTTACCTTCAAATTGATTCCACCATAAAAATTTATGAGAATCGTGCAGCTGTTATTTCTAAGCCTTCTGATTCATCACTAACCCGGCTGTATGCACAGCAGGCGATCAGCTATATAAATAAACAATCTAAGTCCAAACCCTTCTTCCTGTACCTCGCCCATAACATGCCTCACCTGCCAACAGCCAACGCCGTATCGAAAGCCTTCCAGGGCCGCTCCGGGGGAGGCCCTTATGGAGATGTGATTGAAGAACTGGATGCAAGCCTTGCTGATGTGTGGGAGGCTGTACAAAAAAAGGGGATGGCAGACAATACAATCTTTATTTTTTCGAGTGATAATGGTCCCTGGAGCAATTATCCGTCAAGGATGGAATCGGACAGCATAACAACAAGGTTTCATACCGGCTTTGCCGGAATATTTCGCGGTGCTAAAGCAGAAACATATGAGGGGGGGGATCGTGTACCGTTCATTGTTTACGGGAAAGGCCATACGGCAAAGGGCGTAAAGAGCACTCAACTCATGACCTGCCTTGATGTATTGCCAACCCTGGCAGAATGGTCCCATACAAAGCCTTATGCAACACAGGTTTTAGACGGCGAATCAATAGCCCCCGTTCTTGCGGGGAAAGCTTCGAAGCAAAAGCATAAGCTTGTTTATTATGTATTCAACGGCGTGGCAGAAGTGGCAAGGGATGGTGAATGGAAACTGCGAAGGGTAAAGGTGGAGAACAACTTCAACATTGAGCTTTTTAATCTTTCCTGGGAT
>DASQMG010000349.1:0-2498 GCA_035645595.1 Flavisolibacter sp.
AAAGCAAAAATTATTGAGCCGCTGCAATTAAATGATATAGTTGCCGGGATTGCTCAAACTATTTTGGCCAAGATAGAGCAGGACCAAACAGTTCCGGCATAGCTAATTTGTAGCACCAATCAAAAACAATCTTTTGGAGGCGAGTTTGGGTTCCCGCTCACCATCCATATATCACACGAAATATTCCGCTACTTGCTTCGTGTCACTTTTACCCGCCACTCTGTTATCAGCCTTTAGGTACATTCTTATGACGTTAATTCGTTGTGTTCCTGGTTAGGTGCCCCCGCCTGTTTTCTAAGGTCAAGAAAGTTCTGCTTTAATTATAGGAGTGTTAGAGGCTTCATCAAAACAGCTCTCTAAAATTCTTCAAAACTTGTAAATCCTACTGACATACTGTTGTCACTGCACGCTTTTAGTTTTGTTCCAATTAATCAATCAACTTCAAAACTTTTAAAGTATGCACACTACAGCCACGCAAGAAAAAATTGTTTCCGTTATCACTTCTACCGAACTATTAGAACATTGGCAAGGACACAGAGGCCTTACCCGCAAGGTAATAGAAGCGTTTCCGGAAAAAGAGTTATTTGAGTATTCCATTGGTGGCATGCGTCCATTTGCCGGGATGGTGCAGGAGCTTCTTGCAATTGCAGGCCCGGGACTAAAGCAAATAGTTGGCGGTGCAACCGAGCAACTAAATGAACATATAGAAGAGGCAAACAGCAAAGCTAATATCCTGTCGTTATGGGATAAGGCTTCTGGTGCTATCAACGACTATTGGTTGCAGATTCCTGATGAAAGATTCCACGACGCTATTCTTGTTTTCGGACAATTTGAAGGAACAGTGCTATCATCTATCCTTTACTTCATCGACAATGAAATACACCACCGTGCACAAGGTTATGTGTATCTGCGGTCGCTGGGAATTGAGCCACCTGCGTTTTGGAACAGATAGTATTGAAAGTTGTAACCCTTTTAATTTACACCTTATAAATTAAAAGGGTTACAACTTTAAGGTTATGTGAATTATGTATAAGAGGATATAGATAGCTGCTTCTCTTACAGCCCGAGTTTCTTTAGCAAAAGGTTTCAAGTGAAAGCCGTTACTTTTGCACGCTTCATGAAATTGAAGGAAGCCAGTTATAAAACGGAATAAAATTTGTTCCTTATACTATTCACCTTAACCCGATTTTCTATTTTTATTGCGCCTAAATTTAATAGGTAGCTATAGAGCAATCCCAACAGCAATGGCCAAAGTAAGTTTTAACAACAAGGGGCAAGCCTTTTTTTCTTCCCTAAAAGCCTCGGTTGACCAGTATTTTACCCAAAACAATTTAAAAAAAACCGGTAACTGGAAGTTGTATTTAAAAACAATGATCCTGATTCCTCTTTCATCGGCAATTTATATTTTCCTGTTAGTAGGCACTTATTCGGCGCTTGTTGGTATCCTGTTGACTTTGGTACTTGGATTAGGGTTGGTAGCTATTGCTTTTAATGTAATGCATGATAGCTGCCACGGCAGCTATTCAAGTAAGAAATGGGTGAACGATTTATTTAGTTATACCATGAATGCGCTTGGAAGCAATGCTTATATGTGGAAGATTAAACACAATGTGATTCACCATACCTATACCAATGTTGACGGTATTGATGATGATATTGCCAAAAGCCCTGTATTGCGGTTGTGCCCTTCACAAAAATGGGTACCGGCCCATAAGTACCAGTTTGTATATATGTTTTTCCTGTACTCTTTAAGTACCATTTTATGGGCGTGGGTAACAGATTTCATTACATATGTTTCCCGCAAAATGGTGGTTACTGAAATGAAGATGAATTTTAAAGAACACTTCCTTTTCTGGTTGACTAAGCTGCTTTATTTTGGTTTTTACGCTTTGCTGCCGATAGTGCTCCTGGGCTGGCAAACATGGCTTATTGGCTATCTTATTTTAAATGTTACGATGGGGATTACGCTATCTATGGTGTTTCAACTGGCGCATATTGTAGAAAAAACAGAGTTTGAAGAAGCCGGCGAAAAACCCAGACAATTAGATACGGAATGGGCTATTCATGAACTGCGTACTACGGCTAATTTTGCACCGAAAAATAAAATAGTAACCTGGTTTGCCGGTGGTTTAAATTTCCAGGTAGAGCATCATCTTTTTCCAAAAATCAGCCATGTGCATTATAAAGAATTAAGTAAGATTGTGCAGGATCACTGTGATCGTTTCGGGATCCCTTATCACTCTTACCCTAAAATGCGACAGGCAGTTCTATCGCATATAAAGGTGATGAAACAATTAGGTAAAAAAGAAGCGGCTTAACAGCCGCTTCTTTTTTATTTACCTCGCAACGATTATTTCCTATTTTTCTGTTACGTATAGAGAGTGGTGTTTGCATGACGGATACCTGCTTGCCGACCCGAGGCTTTGTTAGGGACACGCCCAACTGAGGATGTAAAACAGTACGCCCAGCATAAGAAAGACTGCCTATAACTCCCGGAT
>DASQMG010000350.1:0-2127 GCA_035645595.1 Flavisolibacter sp.
TGAAAACGCCAAGGAAATTGTACTTTTTGAAGTAGCGGTAATAGTTTCCAGACTGGAGTACTCAAGGGGATTGTCATAAAACTGGAAGCGATCGCAACGATCAGCCAGTAAGTACTCTCCCGCCTAACGGCTTTTTTTATACTTTTACGAGCAATTTTGAAAGCGCCATAAAAAATTCCTACCATAAGGACAAGTAGAATACTTAAATACACTCTAAATACAACAAAGTTTCTACTTTTGTTAACTAGTCGATTAAACTCTAAGAGAAAATTGTTTTCATAATAAAAGAAGGGGCGCGTAGCCATTTCCTTAAGAGATGCATAGTCCTGCATCGTCATTGCTGGTAATAGATAGATTGCCGCTAACCCAACTCCTAGCAAGACGGCAATAATCATTTTTGTAAATACAATGAGCCGCTGCCGTCTCAGTGTCATAAAGGCTATATAGAAAATTGGGAAAGCCGAAAACATTAGTGTAGTTGGCAGATGCGTCATCACTAGGAGAGCATAACTAACAGCAAATCCCGGCACTGCCAATCGACTATCCTTAATTATCTTTCTGCTGAAATATAAAATTAAAGGCATCCAGACAAATGTCCAATACTCAGTGAAAGCAAAACGATAATAAATATCGATCGCCCAATGGTAAGGCAATGTCATATAGATAACAGCGCTAATTAAGGCAGTTTTGTGGTTAGTCAGATCTTTTAGCCATAGATAAGCCGTAAAGCCCGAAGCAATCAGAGCTAACGCAACTGAAAAAACTAGCTGTGACCAAATCGGAACTTCACCAAACTTAAAGAAATAAAATAAATTTGTAAAGTAATAGGGAAGCGGAGCATAGTAAAAAAAAGTTGGGCTACCTAAGCCAGAATTCATTCCGAGTAACCAGCGAGGATAAAGCTCACCGTCCCATAGCTGCTCTGAAAAATATTTATACCAATTTAAATGAACTAGAATGTCGTGTGCCCCAAAGATGCCATAAGCAATCGCTGGCAGAGTAAGGATTAAACCGATGCTAATGATTACGGCAAAGGCAATAATATTTATAGGTTTTGCTCTAGTTACTAACACTGCTATCAATCTCCTGAGTAGATTAATTTCCTGAAAATTAGTAGCTATGCACCCGTGAACTTGAGATTTTCCTTGAGCCAATCCCTCTAGATATACCTTTAGCAGGAGATAAGATTGTTAATAGGTATTGACTTGATTGCTAGTTAATTAAAGAGGACTGGAAAAAGCCTGATACTTTCGCTTAGTAGGTAGCTTGATCAGGTACAAACAGGAAAGTTGTAATTTTAACGTATATGAGGAAATTTGCTGTCACCTCAGATCACACGTTCACAGAGGCGCAGTGGCTATTCGGCTTTTTTGTGGCAGCCCTTATCCTTTGGAGCATTGGTTTAGGTAACGTATCTTTACGAGACTGGGATGAAGGAACTCGTGCTTTAGTAGCCAGAGAAATTTACCGTACTGGTAACTGGCTACATCCTACGCTTCAGGGGGAACCGTATCTTCTGAAACCACCTTTAATGGATTGGCTAATTGCCTTGAGTTACCGCTTTGGGGGCGTGAAAGAATTCACCACACGTCTGCCAGGTGCGTTCTTTAGCGCTTGCGGAGTACCTCTGCTTTATCTTGTGGCGCGGGAAGTCTTTCTCCAACGTCTACCAGCCGTTTTTGCTGCTGGTGTTTACTTGACGCTTTTACCTGTTGTGCGTCATGGGCGTTTGGCGATGTTGGATGGCATGGCAGTTTCTTTTTTCCTGCTGTTGTTGCTGTGCTTACTCAGGTGTCGTCAGGAGCGACGTTGGGCGCTGGGTGCGGGCTTGTGCCTGGGACTCATCAGCTTTACCAAAGGGATATTGGTGGTGCCTTTAGGTGCGATCGCATTTGCATTTCTCTTGGCAGAACGACAACTGGTATTACTGAGTAGTCCTTATTTTTGGCTTGGTATCCTCTTGGGCAATCTGCCTGCCTTTGCTTGGTATGCCGCCCAGTGGCAGCATTATGGAGCCAGCTTTTTACAGGTTCATTTTCAGTCTCAAGGTTTACAGCGCGTCTCACAAGCTGTTGAGGGACACGGTGGCCCCCCTTGGTATTACTTAGTGGAGTTACTGAAATACAC
>DASQMG010000351.1:0-6658 GCA_035645595.1 Flavisolibacter sp.
AAAACAAAGTAAAACAACCAGTCCCAGCAAACCCATGAATAGTTGCGGTTTAGAAAACCAATCAAAAGAAATCTGCTTATTCAAAAGATTATTTAAAAAAGGCAAAGCGGCATAAGCAATGATAATTGCCAACAAAACCGCAGCTGTACAAACAACAGTTGTTTCAATCAAAAACTGCCATACCAACGATTGCCTTGAAGCGCCGTTTACCTTCCTTACGGCTATTTCGTTTGACCTTTTAATGGCTTGTGCGGTAGAAAGGTTGATAAAATTGAGAGAAGCTATCAATATGATGAATAAAGCAAGCGTACCAAATATGTATATATACTTTACGTCGGAATTTGCTTCTATTTCCCGAAATAAATCTGAATGCAAATGGATCTTTGATAAGGGTTGCAAAATTGGTGTAATAGAGGCAGAAGTAGCAGAGTCAAGATTATTGGCCAACAGGTTATCGATCTTTTCTTTGGTAAGTTGGGCCGATACATTTGGTTTAAGGAGCAGGTAGGTATAAAATTGGTTCCATCGATCCCATTTGTCCATATCAGGGTGCGAATACGAGCCCATTGAAACAAGAAAGTCAAAAGTAAAATGCGAGTTGGCCGGAACGTTTTCCATCAGGCCTGTAACGAGGTATGGAGTTTTATCAGCTACTATTGTTTTTCCAAGAGGATCTGCGCTTCCAAAGTATTTATTGGCAAATGACATTGTAAGAACTATTGTATTGGCATCTTTTAACACTGAATGTTTATCCCCTTTTACGAGTTTCCAACTAAATATTTTAAAAGTGGTAGAATCAGCATAAAAACCATCCGATTCATAAAATTTTTTGTCGCCGCTGGTAAATAACCCTTCTCCAAAAGATAAAAACCGGCACACATCTTCCACCTCCGGAACATGTTGCCGCGCCCCTGGACCCCATGGCGCCGACACTTTTGCAATGCCATTCTCAAAGCCGGCGCCTTCCTCTTTTGCAGCCAGGCGGTATATCCGGTCTTGTTTTGTGTGGTATTTATCAAAACCCGTTTCATGGTCAATGTATAGGCCAATCAATAAGCAAACAGCAACTGACAGCCCTATACCAAAGACGTTAATGAACGTGTTTGCTTTTTGTTTATACAGCACGCGAAAAGCAAACTTTATATCCTGAACCACCATAACTTATTTTTACTCTGTTCTTAAATTTTTTACAGGGTTGGCAAGTGCGGACCTGATTGCCTGGAAACCGATAGTAGCGAATGCAATGAAGAGAGCAATAAGGGTAGTGATGACGAACACCTGCCAACCGATAGATGTTTGGTAGGCAAAATTTTGCAGCCATTTATTCATTCCCCACCAGGCCAGCGGCGAAGCAATTACAACAGCTATCAGCACCAGCTTCAGAAAATCTTTCGAGAGTAAAGCAACTACACCAAACACGCTGGCACCCAACACCTTGCGTATGCCAATTTCTTTTGTACGTTGTTCTGCCGTGAATGTGGCAAGGCCAAATAGCCCGAGACAGGAAATAATGATAGCTACAATAGTGAAGTAGTTAATAAGACCCGACTGCCGCTCTTCGGATTCGTAATTTTTTTGAAAATCAAGGTCAAGAAAGCTGTATTCAAAAGGCTCATTAGGGTTAAGCTTTTTCCACGTCGCTTCCAAACCGGTCAATGATTGTTTTATATTGTTTCCCTTTGAACGGGCAAGCAGATAATTAAAATCGGCATCGTTATACCACCGCATGGCAAATGGCTCAATAGACTCATGTAGATCTTTGAAGTGAAAATTTTTCACAACGCCGATAATAGTAAACTGCCGTTGCTCTCCATCTGAATCAAATGCCAGCCATTTGCCTATAGCTGCCTGCGGCGAGGCAAAACCAAAGCTCTTTACCGTCTCTTCATTCACGACAAAACTGGTTAGTGTGTCTGCAGGAAAATTTTTAGAAAATAATCTCCCGGCTAATAGCTGAACTCCTAACGTTTGTAAAAAATTATCGTCTACCATGTTGATGTAAACCGATTTGGAGTTATTCATTGTTTGGCCCTGCGGGTACATTAGCCAGTCCTGCGGATGAAATATACCAGGGTAAGCCATGCCAGCCCCAATGGAACCAATGCTGGATTGATTGATTGCTTCATTTTTAAATGCGGAAACATTGTTTTTGGCCGTAGCGGTGCGCAACGGCACAACAATTTGCTGCTCCTTTACAAAGCCCAGGTCTTTCAGGCGTAAAAAGCGCATTTGGTTAGCTATCACAACCGAAGCAATAATTAAAACAATTGAAATCACAAATTGAAAAACAACCAATCCTTTTCGCAGCGAGATGGCAGCCAGTGAATTGGTAAATTTTCCTTTTAGCACTTTAATGGGCTTGAAGGAAGAGAGATAAAAAGCAGGGTAGCTTCCAGCTAACAACCCTGTAACCAGTGCCAGCAAAATAAGTAAGCCACCAAGAATTATTTTCTGCTGAAAAGAAATGATGAGCGTTTTACCAGCCACCGTTTCAAAGAAAGGTAACAGCAACACTGTGATGATTACAGCAAATAATAACGCGATGAAGGCCATTACCAGCGACTCGCCTAAAAACTGGCGAAGCAAGGAAGCTTTCTGCGCTCCCAATACTTTACGAATACCTACTTCAGAAGCCCGCCTGGCAGAGCTGGCAGTGGAGAGGTTCATAAAATTGATGCAGGCGATCAGCAAGGTAAGAACGGCGATACAGCCCAGAATAAATAATGTTGTTCTACTTCCGCCCGAAGTATTGCCTTTACTAATTCCAGATAAATGAATAGCAGCAACCGGCATCATGAAATAAGCCCGTTGTTTACCCATTTGCGTTAGCTGTTCGCCCAGGTGACGCTGAACAAAAAGCGGGAACTTTTGCTCCAGCATTTTTACATCCGCACCTTTTTTTAGCAACACATACGTGTTAAACATATTGTTGTTGACTAAACTGGGATTGTCGCTTACAAAACTGTTCATGTTGCCACCCCGGAATGAAATAAAAAAGTTGGCATCAATATGAGACGGGCCCGGCGGAGCCGTAAAAACGCCGGTTACCCGGAACGTACTATCTCCATTAGTGCTGCTGCTAATCCGAACCATTTTATAGAGTGCAGGCTGGTGGCCGAAAAGCTTCTTGGCCAGCGCTTCACTAATTACAACCGAGTTAGGTGCCGTAAGGGCCATTTGCGGATTACCTTCTTTAAACGGGTAGTGAATGATTTGAAAAAAGTTGGAATCAGCGAGCCGGCCATTAGTTTCATAAAAGGACTTGAGGGTGCCATTAGCCTCTTTTACCTGGAAAAGCGTTTTATCATCCCTGAATAGTGATAAGATTCTTGTAGAGGCTTCTATTTCCGGATACTCCTGCTGCAACATGGCACCCAAAGGCGCCGATGTGTTGCTGCCCTTCTCCTCAACGCCCTGATCAATGAATGTGGTTCCTAACTGGTAGAGGCGGTCACCGTTTTGCTGGTGCTTGTCATAGCTGATTTCGTGATAGATGTAGAGAGAGATAAGAATGCAACAGGTAAGGCCCACTGCCAGGCCAAAAATGTTTATAAAGGAAAAAACTTTATTCTTCATCAGATTGCGCCAGGCAATCTTCAGGTAATTAGCAACCATGATGATTTACTATTAGGGGGGTGATGTTATTGTTTGCGTTGGCTGTTGTGCAGTGTTCCAACCCGCGATAGCTTTTACACCATAATATTCTCCAGCACTGTCTGGCCATCCAGCATTCTAATAACACGATGGCTATACCTTGCATCATGCTCGGAGTGCGTTACCATGATAATGGTGGTGCCCTGTTCATTCAGGTCAGTTAGTAATTGCATTACTTCATTACCGTTCGATGAATCAAGATTACCTGTAGGTTCATCGGCAAGAATCAACTTTGGATTGTTTACAACCGCTCTTGCAACGGCAACACGTTGCTGCTGGCCTCCGGAGAGCTGCTGTGGGTAATGGTTGCGGCGATGCATGATTTGCATTTTATCAAGGACCTGTTCCACCCTTTGTTTACGATCGGCAGTTGAAACACCCAAATAAATAAGCGGCAGTTCTACATTCTCAAAAACAGTCAGTTCGTCAATCAGGTTAAAGCTTTGAAACACGAAACCAATATTTTTCTTACGGAGGTCGGCTCTTTTACGTTCGTTAAAATGTGCTACTTCAGTATTATTAAATAAAAAGCTACCGCTATCAGGGTCGTCTAACAAGCCAAGTATATTTAGCAAAGTAGATTTACCACAACCCGATGGCCCCATCACGGCGATGAACTCTCCTTCCTTTACATCAAAAGAAAGTTTGTTAAGTGCGACCGTTTCAACGTCTTCGGTACGGTATATTTTTTCCAGGTCCTTGATCTTTATCATAATGACAGTTATTTATGGTTTTAATAATTGGCTACAATTAAAACAGAAGGAGCAAGTTTATAGGAAGATTTTGTCACCTTGTTGGCCCGACAATCTTTGTCTTTTGCCTCTTTAACGGGAGAAGAAAAATTGTTAATGCAAAGCATTCCGATAATAAAAAAGAGTTTCATAAACGTTGGTTGATTTATTTAACGATATCGATGCCATAGTTGTCAAACTGCAATTCCCAAGTGAGCCCTAACTTATAAGGCTTATTTTTTTATCACCAGTTCCTGCATATTGCTATAGTTCTCATAGCTTGATGTAACGATTTTATCTCCCGGCTGCAACCCATTCAACACTTCGTAGTAATCAGGATTTTGACGTCCTAGCTGCACATCAACTTTATACGCTTTACTGCCATCGCTGCTTACTTTATACACCCAGCTTCCACCGGTTTGCTGAAAAAAACCCCCTTTGTTTAATAACAACGCTTGTGTTTCATCGCTTAGTGCCAAGCCTATTTGCAAAGTTTGCCCGCGGCGGATACCTTCTGGCACTCCATCAACAAAAAGCATATCAACCTGGAAGCGGCCATTATTTACCTGCGTATAAACTTTGTTGATCTTCAACTTGTAGGCCTTGTTAGCAACCGTGGCTTCACCCATCAACCCAATAAACACACGGGAAATGTAATGTTCATCCACATCCACCCGCACTTTATAGCCGTCGGTAATATCAATCTGCCCCAGGCGCTCGCCTTTGTTTTTGCTTTGTCCAATCTCTGCATCCAGCGATGTTAGTTGTCCATCCACCGGCGCTCTAACAACAAGGTCACCCACTTTTTTGCGCATAACGCCCAATGCATTTTGTGAGCCCTGGTAAGATTGCTGCGCCTGAGAAACCTGTTGGGTATTTGATGTAACATCCTGCTTTAAGATCCTGTCTGTCAGGTTCATTCTTTCCATCTGGTAGTTGTAATTATTCTCCGCCTGCTTATACTCCTGTAAACCGATGGCTTTCTGTTCGTATAAATATTTGTTCAAATCATAAATACGCTTGGCTTCCTTGTAAGCGCTTTCCACATCTGTTTTTTGATTGAGCTTTTGCGTGGTGTTTTGTTGCGCCGCATTTTTAGCAATTTGCATTTGCGTAAGCAGGTTGTAAACAGAAGTTTGCTGGTTAACCAAACTCAGTTCAAGATCCGTGTTAGATAACCTCAGAATGGGTTGGCCTTTTTTAACGGCAGCTCCATCTTCCACCAGCTTCTCTTCTACCCTGCCACCCTCAATAGCATCTAAATAAATTGTTGTTTGCGGCAACACAATTCCGTTAACCGGGATGAATTCTTTGAACGCACCTTTCTTTACTTCACTTATAGTAATACGTTCGGCCTCCACATTAAGTTTTGAGCCACCGGAGGTGTAATAAATACTGCTACCAATTAAAATGATGAGGGCAGTAATGCCGATAATTGCATAAAGAGTTTTTTTACTTAGCCCTTTTCTTTCAATTTTTCTATCCACAGTTAATTTATTTGTACCTAAAACCAATAATGCAATACAATGCCAAAAGGTCTATGCTTTGGTTTTCAGCATTTTAAGAAATCCCGTATCTACGAAACTGTTCGCATACGAACAGAAACTGTCCGTTTTTGATACACTCTTCTCCGTACGATAAAGCCTCAGCCCTTCATTCTCACAATCTTATATTGATGGCATATTGTTAGATTCGCATCTTGCCATAACCCCATTTGAATACATGTCGCTAAAAACTGCTTCGATACTTGTAATTGATGATGATGTAGATGTACTAACGGCGGTACGCTTATTATTGAAGCCTGAAGTAAAAGAAATTGTTACCGAAAAAAACCCTGAAAACATCCGTTCTATTTTAGCGAAACAGGAGTTTGATGTGATCCTGCTGGACATGAATTTCAACAGCTCCATTAATACCGGCAACGAAGGTATTTTTTGGCTAAAAAAAATCAGGGAATTTAAGTCAACCGCATCTGTTATTATGATCACCGCGTATGGGGATATCGACCTGGCCATTCGTTCCTTGAAAGAAGGTGCTTATGATTTTATTGTAAAGCCATGGCACAACGAAAAATTATTGTTAACCATTAAAGAAGCGGTCAAGCAAAAAGAAAACAAAGGCACCACTTCCCTACCTATAGGCTCTTCCATTTTTGAGAAAGAGCTGTTGGGTGAATCTGGTGTAATGCATGATATTTTTTACAAACTTCAAAAGATCGCTCCAACGGATGCTAACATTCTTATACTTGGCGAAAACGGGACGGGCAAAGAAGT
>DASQMG010000352.1:0-3216 GCA_035645595.1 Flavisolibacter sp.
GCAACGTTACCTTCTTCATTCACGCCCTTTACCAGGTTAAAGTAAGTTTGGTAGGTAGGCAATGCTTCCTCGGTAATCATATTGCCTACCAACGAAGTAATTACCTCACCAGGCAGTCCCGATGTCCTGTCTCGAAGCGCTTCCACTTGTTCAAACCAACCACTATCACCCATTTCGGGTAAAAAATCAGAGGGTTGCCAGCAGGTTTGCGGATCTACCAAAACAGTGTCTACTGCGTGGGCGGCAAGGCTTTCCATTCCGCCTATTACTTCCATATTCTTTTCCAACTCGTTTTGGCCGGGCGTATAATGTAACATGGTAAAATTTAGAATTGTTGTTAATGAGGATGGGGAAGTTCCCAGTAAACTCTTACAGTGACAACAATAATGCCTGTTGCGGTAATTTCATTGCGCACTCGGCCTTTATCATGTTCAAGCTACATTTTAACATGTGCAAAAATAAAATATAAGACCACATTTCCCTCTGGTCTTCTCCTGCATTCTTTCGCTTAGCGTTGTTGATTTGGAGCGGACATATAGAAGAGGACGTTAAAGTTGGCGTGTGTTACAGTACGAGCCAATTTGTTACTATCATGTAGTAAACGGGCACAGTAGTTGTCAAAACTACGTAAAGATGTGTCCCTCAACGGCAACTCATAAAACAAGTATTCAACAAATAAAACAACCAGTAATGAAAAAGAAGTCATTGTTAAGTGTTATCGTGTTTACCGTACTTAGTTTATCTGCGTTTTCGCAGAAATACAAGTCAGCTGCTGATAGCTTTAAATTGAACAAAGAATATGCATCGATAAGCAAGGACATCGCCGAACTGCAATCAAAGCTGGCAGATGCGCAGGCTAATGTGCCCAAGTATCAATCAAAAGCAAGCGACGAGGTTTCACAGGCGCAAAAGGCGGCAGAGCAAAGTAACGAGCAGCCAACAAGCACTGATGTAGATGAAGCAAAGAAAGCAAAGAAGAAAGCCGACAAAGCTTATAAAGAGGCCAAGCAATCTGATAAGGCCCAGGAAAGAGTAAAGAACGAAGAAAAGAAAATTGAAAAGCTGAATAAGGAGTTGGCTAAAAAACAGGAGAAGTTGCAGGAGTTGGAGGTAATGCGGACGGCGATACGAAACGGGCAATAAATGAGAAGAATTCTACAAGGCCGTTGATGAAAGTCAGCGGCTTTTTTTATACATGATCGTATCGTGGAGCGGGCTGTAAGTAAGTATACATTCCCATTCGTTGTAGTTTTTACATTCATTGGAATAGTTTCATTGCTGTACTTGTCCGAGCCTTTTCGGCTACACCGGTTTTTTGCTGGATCATACGTTTACAACCCTCAGCATCACGTTGGGGTTGGATTATTTTTTGTATTGAAACATTTGGTGGGTTTAATGTCCCTGGCACTGACGGGTCCTTTTGGATAATGAGGTGCCAGGCGATCAATCAAACCCGTGGACATTATATTCCTAAAAAGTCGAACCTTTTTTTATGAAACGGAAAAAATTAATTATCTCTATCCTGGTTGGGGCAGCAGTAGCAGGCGCAACTATCTACCTGTTAACCACGCCAAGCGGTAAAAAAGAACTGAGTAAACTGAAGAAAACGGGCGGCCTCGCTGCGGGTGCTTTAAAAACGTTTAAGAAGGAGGTGGAAAGAAATATCAAACAAGCACAGAAAGAAGAACGGATCAGGATGTTAAAGGCTTATGTTCAGGAAACACTGGTAGCGTAGGCCTGACCTTCCATCCTTGCTTCCACCATTTTGTTGGATATGTGGTTTGCCGGTAGTGTTTCGTCCGGCAAACTTATATTTTTACGGCTGTACCTGTTGCTATCACCATCAACATGCTTCCGCGGGCGCCAACTGTTTCGAAGTCGAGGTCAATGCCTACAATAGCATTGGCACCCATTTCCGCAGCTTTGCCCTCTAACTCCCGTAAGGCACTCATCCGGGCTTCCTCAATAACTTTTTCATAGGTTCCGCTGCGGCCTCCAACAATATCGCGTATACCCGCAAAAAGATCCTTGAAAATATTTGCACCAATGATAGCTTCTGATGTCACAATGCCGACGTATCGCTGAATAGGCTGGCCTTCAATGGTGGGAGTAGTGGTAAGTAACATAAAATTTCGAGGAAAGATAAGAAAATTAGAGCTTGCAGTAAGCTCTTCTTGGCCTGGCCGCAGGCGTAATTCTATCACTCTACATCAGATCAATAGTAACGCAAAGCATACAAGAGTGCGACGCAACAAACGCCTCATAGATCTTCTTCCCCCTGGTTCATAAACCTAACTCCCTCCCCAAATAAACCGCCGTTTTACTCTCTTTATTCTTCGCCACTTCGGCAGGTGTACCACCAGCCACAATCCTTCCACCTTCCTCGCCAGCTCCAGGCCCGATATCAATTACCCAATCGCTTACCGCTACAACACTCATGTCATGCTCCACTACAATTACCGTGTTGCCGGCATCTACTAAACGGTTTAGCTGTATAATCAGTTTCTCCACATCGGCGGGATGCAAGCCGGTTGTGGGTTCATCCAAAACGTAAAGCGTGTTGCCTTTTCCAAGTCGCTGAAGTTCGGTGGCCAGCTTAATTCGTTGGGCTTCGCCGCCTGATAATTCCGTAGCGGGTTGGCCTAAGCGTAAATAACCAAGACCTACTTCGTGCAATACACCTAGTGACCTGCTTACTGCTGCGTCCTCTGCAAAAAACTGGTAAGCCTCATCCACTGTCATTCCTAATACCTGTGCAATGTTCTTATCCTGGCCTGCCTGTCCGGCGGGTGAATAAGTTACCTCTAATGTTTTTGCATTGTAGCGGGTACCGCCACAAACCGGGCATGGGGCATACACACTTGGTAAGAACAATAATTCCACCATTACAAAGCCTTCGCCTTCGCAATTGTTGCAACGGCCTTTGCCTACATTGAATGAAAAACTACCTGCATCATACTTGCGGCTCTTTGCCATTTTAGTAGAGGCAAAAAGTTTTCGCACCACATCAAACAAACCAGTGTAAGTGGCAAGGTTGCTCCGGGGTGTGCGGCCAATGGGTTTTTGATCTACCCGAACCATGCGTTTAATGGTTTCTATGCCTTCGGTAATATGTCCGCCAGCGGTTACAACCGCCTCTGTTTGCAAGGCATCGCCTTCCTCTTCTTCTAAATTGATTGGATGCCCTAAATAATCTGCCACTAACTCTACCAACAC
>DASQMG010000353.1:0-16617 GCA_035645595.1 Flavisolibacter sp.
ACATCGATCTTAATCTTCCTGCCCTTCAATTTTTCATCTTTAATCAGTTGAAGCGTAGGGCTTACTTTGCTTTTTCGCAAGGCTACAAAAGAAAAAAAGTCTTTCACTTCAATCAGCCCAATTTCTTCTTTTTTTAATTCACCCTTAGCCGTAAAAAAGCCTACAATGTCCACCTTGTTCACTTTATCTTTCTTACCTGCAGCAATAAACAACGTTGTCCACTTTGGCTTGTCGGGGATTTCAACCGTTTTAGGTAAATCAATTTCCAAAACCGGTGTAGTAATGTAAGAGGGCATCTTTTCCTCTTCATTCAAAATAAGAATAGCAGTACCACTTGCATCCATCCTTGCCGTGCGGCCATTACGGTGTGTAAAAATCTCTTCTGTTGTTGGCAGGTGGTAATGAATAATATATCGTATATGCGGAATATCTAAACCCCTTGAAGCAAGGTCGGTAGTCACCAAAAAATCAATGCTGCCATTTCTGAATTTTGCCAGGGCTACTTCCCGCTCACGCTGCTCCATGGAGCCATGGTAGTAGGTATTGGTAATGCCCTTGTCAGCTAAAGCCTTGCTTACTCTTTCCACGCTTTCCCGGTGGTTACAAAAGATGATGCTTGACCGGGCACCGACATAACATAACAGTTTAAAAAGCGTATCTATTTTGTCCTTATCAGGAGAATGTAAAATTTGGATGGCAAGGGCTTCAGTTGGTGCAGCATCCTCCTCCGGTAAATAGTTCAATCTTACCGCATCACCAGCACCTATAAACTCGGGTATCTCAATGGCTTCTGTTGCCGAAGTAAGAATGCGTTTCTGAACCGCGGGCAGAGATGAAACAATAAAGGAGATTTCTTCAACAAATCCTGACTCTAACGATTTGTCAAATTCATCAAAAACAATAGTATGGATAGAGTCGGTGGTAATATTTTCTCTGCGGATATGATCGGCCAGACGGCCCGGCGTACCAATTAATAAAGCTGGTGGCTGTATCAAACTGTTTTCTTCTATTTCTCTCTTATGTCCGCCATAGCAAGTGGTCACTTTTAAGCCTGTACCCATCGCCTTAAATACGGTTTCTATTTGCAGTGCCAGCTCTCGGGAGGGAACAATAATTAACGCCTGTGACTTTTTATTAGCAACGTCCAATGCCTCGACTATAGGTAATAAAAAGGCCAGTGTTTTACCGGAACCGGTTGGGGAAAGAAGAACAACATTATTGTTTTGCGCAGTAGCGTCTATCGCTGCCTGCTGCATCTCGTTCAGGGCATCGATACGTAGATTGGATAAAATAGTTTCAACACTGTAGTTCTTCGTTTGCATCGGCAAAAGTACAATAACCGGGCGAGGCGACTACCAACTTTCACTTATACAATCAATAAATTATGTTGTTGTGCTTTTGCTTACATCTTCCTCAACTACTACTGCCGCTGCTTCTTCCAACTTTTTCTTTTCCATCCTTCTGAAGATCCGGTCCCAACGTTTTTGCCATACCAACCCGATATGCTCTGACGGAACTTCGATGCCCAATAAAATACCCCAGGGTTTCAATCCATCTATCCGGTCAAAA
Source organism: Flavisolibacter sp. (assembly GCA_035645595.1). Taxonomy (GTDB): domain Bacteria; phylum Bacteroidota; class Bacteroidia; order Chitinophagales; family Chitinophagaceae; genus Flavisolibacter. Next base: position 1,570 of record DASQMG010000353.1, read on the forward strand.
ATAATTTTTAATACGCCAATGGTGGGGATGGCCAGGAACATACCCGTAACACCCCAAAGCATACCGCCAAGCAAGACGCCAATGATTGAAATAAGCGCATTGATCTGCACCTTGCTTGATACAATACGGGGAACCAGAATATTATTATCAATAAACTGAATTACGAGGTAAGAAACAATAACAGCAAACTGGCCGGAGAAGCCATCTTTTGTGATGGTTACCATTAATAAGGGTAAGGCAATAGCTACCAAACCTCCCAGGTACGGAATAAGGTTTAAAATGCCGCCAATGACTCCTATCACAATCGCCGATGGCACACCAATAAAAAGTAATGCAATACTGTTTAAGATGCATACAATTACCGTTTCAATCATCAGCCCCTGCATAAAGCTTTGCACTGCGGCTTTAGTTTGACTTAAAATCTCCGCCACCCTCAAAGAATGTTTTTCCAAAAAAACGGTAAACACAAACTCGAGGATCAGTGGTTTATAATAAAGGAAAAGAAATACATAAGTAGGTATCAGCAGCACTACGCTAATAAAGGTGAGCACAGGGCCAATAGTACTGGCCAGCATACTGCCGCCGCCGCTTAAACCTGAGGTAAGCGCAGCTACCTGCTTTTTTATATTGATGCCAAATTTATCTTTCGACCACACTTCCAACTCACTTAAAAGGAGTGACACTTTTAATTTTATCTGCGGTAGGCTCTCCAGGAAAACGCTGATTTGCGTAGAAAGAAAATAAAATAAACCGCCAATTACTACTATTCCGATAAGCAGCGTAGCCAATATTGCGGGCACTTTGGGCATTATCTTCTCTATCCGGGTATAAAGCGGGTTAAGTAAAATAGCTATCAAAATGGCGAAGCAGAGTGGTACTAAAATATCGCCAAGCACATAAAGAATAAAAACAGCTAATACCAGCCCTAATAAAATAGCTGGAAATTTTATATAAACAGGATAAGATTCTTGTGGATCGACTGTCATTTGAGGATGTTAATCTTACCTCTACAAAAGCAATACCATCAGTTTAGTAAAAAATTTTTAGCTGACACAGCGAAACAGGTAAATAGATTGTGTCAGCATGGCTGCTTTAAACAGACAGACCTGCTGCCAAAAACGATGATTTTTCCTGTTGGCCTGTTATTCGTGTTCTTCTATTGGTTATTAATTTTCTCATTTTAAAAACAAAAAACATGAACTACAATCAGTCATGCGCCGCAAAAGGCGAAGGTTACGGAAGAGGGGCGAGGCCTCAACTTATCCGCAGTATGCAAAAAGCTGCCGTAAACATCTACAAAACCGACAGCAGCTACGAAATGCTGGTATTTGCTCCCGGCCGTATTAAAGAGCATTTTAAATTAGATGTGGAGGGGAGAGAACTAAAAATTTCCTACACGCCGCCTGAGGGATTCCCGCGGCCCAATTGGGTGCTTAGGGAATATAGCCGTGGCGGTTTTACCCGAACATTTCAATTAGATGAAACTATTGATGCAACCAGTATTTCGGCAAAATATGCTGATGGTGTATTGCAGGTTTCATTGCCATTGATTGCAGGAAAAGAAGTCACGAAAAAAGAGATCGTTATCAATTAACGTAGACTTTCATGTTCCAAAAGGGCAACCATTCAATTGGTTGCCCTTTTGCTTTTAACAAACTCCTCCCAGCTTTCGGCCCTATTTTTTGTATGCCTTGGGCGACAATCTACCAATCTATTAAAAAATAAAACAAACACTATGAAACGTATCATTCTACCCTTGCTTTTTGCCTTTGTTATTCCGGTTTCGTTTTCCTGTAATACGCTAAAAAGTTATATGCTAAATGAGCAGGACGCGGCTGCAGCTATCAGGCAATTATTGGAAATTGGTTCAAAAAATGGAGCTACGGGTGCCTTTACCAAAGACGCTATCATGGCGGGTATATTTCCCGAACCATTGCGCAAAACCCTGAACACATTACAACAGCTTGGATTAACCAACCAAATTGACCGCTTTACTACAACGCTTGCTACGGCAGCAGAAAAAACAGCTACTAACTCAGTTCCTATTTTCGTGTCGGGTATTCAGCGCATGAGCATTACCGATGGGTTACGCATTGTAAAGGCAGGCGGCACATCTGCTACCGACTATTTACGGAGCGCTGTAGGTACAGAACTTCGGGAATCAATTAAGCCGGTTATGCAAACGGCGTTAAACGAGTATAAATTAAATGAGCAGTGGGAGCAAATTATAAAGCCTGCGAAAGCATTGGTTGGTGATAAGCTGAACCTCGATTTAGCTACAGTTATGGCTGGCCTTGTTAGCGAAAAAATGTTTCAGAAGCTGGGAGAAAACGAAGTGCAAATTCGCACCAATGCTACAGCAAGAACAACGCCTTTGCTGCAAAAAGTATTTTCAAGAACATGGAATTAGGCTTACCGTAAAAAAAGCCCTGCACAAATGTGCGGGGCTTTTTTGTGTACAATGACAAGCGCCATTCTATTACTAAAATGCCCTCTACTGCAGCCCCAAGTTGCTGCTTAATAATTTTAAGTGACGAACGAACACGAAACATTTGATACCTGCCGTTGTGAGAACATAGCTGTTATAAATGATTAGTACAAGCCAGCTTCAACTATGCCTAACAGGAAAGAGGCAAAAGGACGTACGCCATTGATTTTAGTGGCGTACCGCTACGACACCTGGCACACAGAGGCCGCTGCAAAAGGGGGCTGCAACTCATCTGCGGGTACCAACTGTAAAATTTCTTTGCATCCATGGTGGTGTACAAGATGACGCCACCTGATTATTTATTAAAAAAGTTTAGCTCCTGACAAATAGCTGGTTCCTCTGGTATAATCCAGAATCGTTACGGTGTGCAGGTGCAAACTGTTTTGTTAAAAAAAGGGAAGCATAAGTTATTCATTTTGAAACCGTTGATTGCAAATAGGCTTTAGTCTTAACAACCGGTTTATCTGTGGCATAGTTTTCATAGATACGTAAACGCATATAAGTTTTTTCATCCTATTAAAATTATGTTTATGAAAAAGATTTTATTCGCTTTAAGTACCGTTGCTGTAATGGCATCGTGCAGCAACGATAATCCAAGAACTGCAGCCGAGACAAAAGTCATTTCTCCTGTAACAGATACAACAGGACTAGCACAGTTTCAGGCATGGAAAGCACAAAATGAATTAGCCGTTGCTAATCAGGCAGCACAACAGAACTTGGCAGCTACGGAGCCTGTAAAGGAAGTAGTTAAAGAAAGGGTAGTGTATGTTGACAGACCGGCAGCAAAGAAAAAAACCAGTACGGCAAAACGTTCAGGCAGTTCAAATGCTGGCAGTAGCAGTGGCAGCACCGAAGGTGTAAACAATTCGACTTCCGGAAACACTCCTGCAAAAAAAGAAGGCTGGAGCAAAGCTGCTAAAGGAGCTGTAATTGGTGGTGTAGGTGGTGCCGTTATTGGCGGTGTAGTAAATAAGCGTAACCGTGGTGCGGGTGCCGTTATTGGTGGTGTGTTAGGTGCAGGCGCTGGTTATGGTATTGGCCGCTCAAAGGATAAGAAGGATGGCAGGTACTAATAAAAATTTACACGAAAGTTATTGGAAAGCGGAGGCATAGGTCTTCGCTTTTTTATTAAATAACAATATCTGCCTTCGTTTTCCCATCGCTATTTTTGACGCAACACAACTATTCTTTGATGCAAAAAAAATCTTTAAACCTGCTGCGAAAAGTGGGAATGGCAGAAGGTGTTTCCTTACTGGTTTTGTTATTCATTGCTATGCCATTAAAGTATATCTGGCAACAACCCGGGGCCGTAAAAATTGTAGGGTGGGTGCATGGAGCGTTGTTTGTGCTTTTTATGTTGCTGGTGCTGCGTGTTTACGATCAAAGGAGCTGGCCTTTTAAAAAGTTGGTACTGGCTTTCCTAGCAGCCTTCCTCCCTTTTGGAACCTTTGTGTTTGATAAGCAGTTAAAGAAAGAAGAACAAATGCTATAAGTCATTTTTCTTCTTCTGTTTTAAAGCCTAATCTACTGATTGCAGAGGTCTTCACATTTCGATGTAGCATGATGATCGTTTTATTACTTAACCCCTGCCTACACTTTTGTCATCTTTAGTTTTACAGGTGTTTTTCTTTTTACTACCTGCCACACAGTGTCCCTTACCGGCGCTTCTAAAAAAGCCTGCCTGAATTCTTCCGAAGTCTTGAACTGAAGCCGGTTAATTGTTCTGGATTCATACTGCACAGTAAATGATGCTACTTCAAACGGCCAGGGCTCCAGTGTAAGCTGATCTTCGGTAAGTTGGTATAAACGGTATTTCACCTTGTCGGGTCCATGACTTATTTCCACCGCTCTTTGTTCAGGTGGCAACTGTTTTTGACAAATAAGTAAAGAGCAGGCATCGCACCATTCCATTAACGCATATATTTTTTCTGCTTCTTCTTTACTCATTCCAATTTCCTTTAACCAGCGGGCTTGCAACTTTCGTTGCGCTGCCAAAAACGTCTTCGCTGCATTATTACCTTCCTCATCCTTGCGGTATAAAAACTCCATATGCATGGAAGTAAGCAAAGCCATATAGCGGCTTTTGGTAATTGTTAGCCGGCTTAGGTTTTCACAATGGCCCAGGTCAAACGTTTTCATGTCAAAATTCAGCGGACCGCCTTTTTCGGTCAGGAGATTTTCACCGGAGAGTTCTACTTCGGCGTCATCGTGTTCGGCAATGGCAAGTAAAGTTTCTATCCACCGGCTGGGCCGTTGCCTTTTTTTCCAGTGGAGGGCAAATGCTGCAGCCAATATGCCGTGGGCTCTTTGTGTAATCACTTCCCAACCTTCTTCATTATAGTTAACAATCATGAGATTTTTGAAAACGAACAATCATGCCTGTACATAGTTTACTAATGGCGTGCAGATAATGCAACCCTTTTCTTTTAAAACGGCTTGATTACCTGTTGAAACAGCATGGCTTCGTGCAAAGAATACCACAGTTCAAAGTTTCTTCGTAAAAAGGCCTGCTAAATCCTAACTATTTACACTGGCATACCATTTTTATAGAAGTTTAAAAATTAAAACCATGGCAAAAGCCTCAAAAAAACAAACAGCACTTAATGTTGGCGCCGGCGCCGGCGACTCCATGCTAAAAGAATTCTTTGTCGACGGACTTAAGGACGTGTATTATGCAGAAAAGCATATTGCTAAAACACTTCCTAAAATGAAAAAAGCGGCAACCTCTGCCGAGTTGAAGCAGGCCTTTGAAGATCATCGCGTAATGACCATTAACCAGGTAGGTCGCCTGGAGCAGGTATTTGAGTTGTTGGGCGAAAAAGCCAAAGGCAAAAAATGCGAAGCGATTGAAGGTATTACTAAAGAAGGGGAAAGTATTATTGAAGATACCGAAACCGGTACTGCTACCCGTGATGTAGGCCTTATTATATCTGCCCAAAAAGTTGAGCATTACGAAATCGCAGCTTATGGCGGATTAGCACAATTGGCTATAACTCTAGGACTGGATGATGTTGCCGAGATTTTACGCACCACCCTGGAAGAAGAAAAACAAACCGATTTGTTGCTGACAGGCATTGCAGAAAACAATGTAAACTACGAAGCAGCACAAGAAGAAGAGTAAGCTCTCATCCGTTACTTTTTTACTGGCCTGAACACTGTGTTCGGGCCAGTTAGTTTATCCTTACCGATAAGTATATTTTATGTAAAACGGGAATTAGAAAGTTTGTACGTTTCTGTTTTTCACCACGAGATTTTTTAAAACATTGTAGATACCCGCCAAGTTATAAGACCAAGTTTATAGTTTGAAGCGGGCATTTTTTCCCGGTTAATTCTCAACAAACCAGTCCATCTTCTTTACGTTAACCCTTAAATTTATTGACTGTTTTAAAATCTATTTATCATGCCTCCAAAGTCAAAAAAGACTACCGTTCATAAAAATTCCCTGGTTAAAACTCCAACCGGCATAGACGGGCTTGATGAAATAACCGGTGGTGGCTTACCTGCCGGAAGGCCATCGCTTATTTGTGGTGAAGCCGGATCAGGTAAAACACTTTTTTCCATTGAATTCATTGTTCGAGGTGCTACTCAGTTTGGCGAGCCCGGCGTAATTATGGCCTTTGAAGAGAAAGCCGACGAGCTGGAAATGAATGTAGCCTCGTTAGGTTTCGATTTAAAAAAGTTGCAAAAGGAAAATAAAATTCGCGTTGATCATGTCCACATCGACCGCACCGAGATTGAAGAAACAGGCGAGTATGATTTAGATGGCCTGTTTATAAGGTTAGGCTATGCCATTGACAGCATTGGGGCAAAAAGAGTAGTACTTGATACTATTGAAAACCTTTTTGCAGGGCTGAACAATTTAGGTATTCTCAGGGCTGAAATCCGCCGCTTGTTTACCTGGCTGAAAGACAAAGGTGTAACGGCTGTTATTACGGGCGAAAAAGGCGAAGGCAAGTTGACACGCCAGGGGCTGGAGGAATATGTTTCGGATTGTGTAATTCTTTTGGACCATCGCGTAGCCAATAAAATTTCTACACGCCTGATGCGTATTGTAAAATACCGTGGCTCCCTGCACGGCACTAATGAGTATCCTTTCTTAATTGATGAAGAAGGCATATCGGTACTGCCGGTTACGTCACTGCAATTAAATGGCGTTGTTTCTACCCAGAAGGTTTCATCGGGCATACCGGCTTTAGACAATATGCTTGGGGGTAAGGGCTTTTTCCGTGGCAGTTCTATACTGGTCTCGGGTACGGCGGGTACTGGTAAAACAAGCATTGCCGCATTTTTTGCTAATGCTTCCTGTAATCGTAAAGAGCGCTGCATTTATTTTGCTTTTGAAGAACCGCCCTTGCAAATAATCCGCAACATGCAATCCATCGGTGTTGACCTTAACCTGCATGTAGAGAGTGGACTGTTGCAGATTCATTCGGCAAGGCCTACACTTAACGGCCTGGAAATGCACCTTGTGGCTATTCATAAGAAGATAAAACATTTTAAGCCCCGCACGGTCATTCTCGATCCCATTACTAACCTTGTTACCGTAGGTTCAATAAGCGAGGTCAAATCATTTCTAATACGGCTGATTGATTTTTTACAGGGTCAAAACATTACTGTAATGTTTACAGCCTTAACCTTGAATAGTGCAGTAAACGAACAAACGGACGAAGGCGTATCCTCTCTGGTAGATGCCTGGCTTCTGGTAAGAGATATAGAATCGAACGGTGAACGCAACCGCGGTATGTATATTATGAAGTCGCGGGGAATGAAACACTCCAACCAGGTACGTGAATTTATTATTACTGATAAAGGTCTTGATTTAGTGGATGTTTATCTGGGGCAGGATGGCGTCCTTATTGGCTCGGCACGTGAGGCACAGCTATTGAATGAAACTACAGGTGCCGTTTTGCGCACGCATGCCCTTAGCCAGAAAGATAAAGCGATACAACGGAAACGAATGGTGCTTGCAGCCAAAATCAGTTCTTTGCAGGAGGAGTTTGAATCGGTTCAGGACGAGTTGAATAAAGTGTATATAGAAGAAGACCTTAGGAAGTCGGTGATAGAAGAAAACCGGACGCAGTTAACGAAATTAAGAACGTCGCATAATTTAAATCATGGTAAAAGAAAGTAAAGCAACAAAAGCAGTAAAGGATAAAGCCACCAAGGTGCAGGAGGATTTTTGGGAACTGCGTTTGTATATAGCAGGTAATACCCCTAAATCGGTTGCGGCGCTTAGCAATTTAAAAAAATACTGTGAAGAGCATTTGGCAAATAAGTACAAATTGGAAATAGTTGACCTGTTGGTGAAACCGCAGTTAGCCGCCGGCGACCAGATATTGGCTATACCAACTTTAGTGCGCAAAGTGCCGGTACCCATCCGGAAAATCATTGGTGATTTGTCAAACGAAGAAAAAGTGCTGGTAGGCCTGAACATCAGGCCTGTAAAAAAATAACATGGGTGATATAGAGGAACAGGAGTTACACGCAGGTAAGGATCCGGCTAAAAAGGCGGGTTATGTTCTTCGCTTATTTGTAACCGGCACTTCACCAAATTCTGTTCGCGCTATTAATAACCTGAAGCAGATTTGCGAGGAACATTTGCACGAGGATTATTCGCTTGAAATTATTGATGTTCACCAGCAGGCTGCTATTGCGCAAGCCGAGCAGATAATTGCGTTGCCGCTGCTCATTCGCAAACACCCTTTACCTGAACGAAGGCTGATTGGCGATCTTTCTCAAACCGAAAAAGTTTTAAAGGGCCTTGGCCTGTCGTTGTAAATGAAAACAAATTCAGTAACAAGATTACATGAAAACCTGCAGGCGGAGATAGAAGAACTAAAGCTGCAATTACAGGAGGCAAATGAAACCATTGAGGCCATTCGCACCGGGCAGGTAGATGCACTGGTGGTTGAAGGCAGTAGCGGGCACCAGTTATATACACTTAAGTCTGCCGACCAGGCCTTCCGGGTTTTTATTGAAAAGATGACCGAAGGCGCGGTAACCCTTAATCCGCAAGGGCTGATTTTATATTGCAATTCACAGTTTGCTTCTATGGTGCAGATGCCTCTTTCACATGTTATCAGCTTACCCTTTCTACAGTTTGTAGCGGCAGAAACCAAAGAGGATTTTATGGCACTTTTTGAAAAATCCTGGCAGCAGGACTGTAAGGGTGAAGTAATGTTAACTGCCGGCCCCCAACTTACCCCGGTGCAATTATCTCTTACTTCACTGACGCTGGAAGAAGGGGTATCACTAAGTATTATTCTTACCGATTTAACGGCCCAAAAAAAGGTGCAGAAGCAACTCCATAGTAACAACCTGCAGTTGGCAGAAATGAATCATGCACTGGAATTAAGCAACCACGACCTGCAACAGTTCGCCTCCGTGGCATCGCATGATTTGCAGGAGCCATTGCGAAAAATTCAACTTTTTAGCAACCTGCTAAGGGAAAGAGGCGGGCAACAGCTAACACCTGAGTCAAAAAAATATTTAGAAAAGATCGTTTTCTCAGCCGGCCGCATGAAGGCACTGATTATTGATATACTTAGCTACTCCAAACTTTCGGCTACTGATAATCCTTTTGCCTATACTGATTTAAGTGTATTGGTAAAAGATTTATTAGAAGACTTTGATTTATTTATAGCGGAGAAAAAGGCTGTAGTGAATGTTGATGCGCTGCCTTGCCTGTATGTAAATCCCGGGCAAATACGCCAGATGTTTCAGAATCTTTTATCCAACTCCCTGAAGTTTGCCGGGAAAGAAAAAGTACCGGTTATTGATATAAGCGCAAAGTTCCTGAAAGAAAAATTGTTTGATAGTGCTGAAGATCCGGAAGGGGCTTACTGCCTTATTACCGTTGCAGATAATGGCATCGGGTTTAATGAAAAGTACGCGGCTAAAATATTTTCTCTGTTCGAGCGACTGCATTCAAAAGAAACTTATGAAGGAACCGGTATTGGCCTTGCCATTACTAAAAAAATTATTGAGAAGCATAATGGCCACATTACTGTGCACAGCAAAGAAGGGGAGGGTGCCCAATTTTTAATATTGTTACCGGTACATCAATAATTCACCATCCTCTCAAAAACTGCGGATATTTTACATATGGGCTGACTGCTAATTATTTAGACCGGTTATTCACATTCCCCGTTTTTGCCGTGTACATCCTGTGTATAAATCGCAAACGATTTAAAGCTCAACGATTTACCCACACTAGTCGAAATACTTCTTTGGCACAGGCACATAATTGGCGGCGGTGAGTTTATGAGTGTACAAAAGAAGCCTTCAAATAGCAACACTTTATTCAACGGAAAAAGTTTAAAAGCCATACCGCTTAAAAAAAGCAGTAAAAGCAAAGGGTCCGGTACTATTGTAATTGAACCAGTAAACCGTAAGGATTTTCAAACAACGATTGATTTTATCCTTCGGGATTTTAAGGCGGAGAAAGTAACAGCGATGCCCCTGGATGTAAAACCAATGTTGGCGTCCAGCATCCGGGAGCCCTTTGATGATCCGGATTGGCAATTTGAAATTAAATGGGATGGCTACCGGGCTGTATCGTATTTGGAGAAGGGAGCAGTTTCTATTCGTTCGAGAAATAATCATTCATTCGACGGTAAATTTTACCCTGTATGGGAAGCACTTAAACAATGGCAGGTAAATGCTGTTGTCGATGGGGAAATAGTGGTGTTAGATGATGAGGGAAAACCAGACTTCAATGGGCTTCAGCAATGGCAGCGCACCGGCAAAGGCCACCTCTTTTATTATCTTTTTGATTTGCTTTGGCTTGATGGAATAGACCTGGCCGGTAAACCATTGCGCCAGCGAAAAGAGATTTTAAAGAAGATAGTACCTGATGGAGGATTACTACGGTTCAGCGATTCGATTGATGAATATGGCGGGCAGTTTTTTGAAGCGGCAAAAGGCGGTAATCTTGAGGGCATTATTGCAAAAAGGGCAGATTCGGTTTACCAAACAGGTTATCGCACAGCCGACTGGCTAAAAATAAAAGTGGAGGAACGCCATGAAGCCATTATTTGCGGCTATACAAAAAAAGCGGACACCGACCGCCTTTTTTCATCGCTGGTGCTTGGCATTCCAACACAAGAAGGTCTGGAATTTATAGGGCAGGTAGGAACAGGGTTTACGGCACGCCTTCAACGTGAAATTTTTAAGAAGATAAATCCATTATTTACCAACGAATGTCCTTTTAGCAAAAAACCAAAAACCGGAGCGCCAACTATGTGGGTAAAGCCCCAACTAGTTTGCGAAGTAAAGTATACTGAACGTACGAAGGATGGCTTAATGCGGCATCCATCTTTTCAGGGAATAAGAGAGGATAAAACAGTTAAAGATTTTAATTAAGAGCTGGGCTTTTGATTTTCTTCTATAGAATGCTTTACATAAAGCAGCCTATGCAGGGTTATACGGCACAAGTCTTACAATGGTGGTAATAATAAAAGGGAGACCGTTCCTGCTCTCCCTTTAAAACTATTTATAACGCTACTTTTTTCTTATAGAGTAGTTGTCCACCGCCTGTTACAGTTAGCAGGTAAATTCCTGTTTGCAATGGTTTCACTATTTTATAAGTGCCTGGGTCATTTGCCAGTACAACTTTTTTCGAAGCCATTTTTTTGCCGTCTATGCTGTAAAGCTCAATAAGGCCATTGCCCGGTATTGCACCCGATGCCTGCACATAAATGTAATTTTCCTGAACATAGTAAAGCACCTGTACGCCGGAGGTTAGATTGAATTTGACCTGTATGGTGCGGAAGTAATTTCTTCGGCCGTCCTTGTCGGTCTGCGATATACGGTAATAGCCCAGGCTGTAAGGTTGCCCATCTGTAAAAGAATAACGGCGTTCTGCATTCACTATCCCTGCGGCTGCATTCACGGTGGTTATTGTTTCAAATTTATGGCCGTCGGTACTTTTCTCAAGGGTAAAGAATCCGTTGTTCATTTCAGTACCTGTAGCCCACTCCAGCAATACATTTTTTTGTACCGGCTTACCACGGAAATGAAGCCAGCTAACAGGAAGCGTTGCACAGACGGCTGATGGTATGGTTGCCGTTATTGCCGCTGTGCTGAACGCGCCATTGGTGGTAAGTGCCCTGCCATTAAGTACCACTCCTGTTTTTAAGTCAATTGCACCATTATTGGCAACAATAGTTCCTTCAAATTCCGAATAGTCATTAATTGCTACCGCTCCTTCTACTTTCCAAAACACATTTTTTGCCTGAGTACCATTCATTAATATAACTTTTGAATAGGTGCTGGTTGTAAAGGCACCATTTACTTTAATTAGAAATACAGCATTGGCATTGCCTTGTGCGTTAAGAAACACAGTACCATTGAACGTGGTTGCCGCATTCAAAAGGTAAGTATGGGGCGTAAGCACCAGGTTGTTTCCAAACTGAGCAGGGTATAGCAACTCAATATCATAACCAGGGAGGTTGAGGAAGTTATAAACGGTAAGCAGGTCCGATGCGCATGCCGATGTAGAACCATCGGGAATAGGATGAATTGTTCCTGTTACATTTAAAGCATCATACCCCGTAGTGGAAGTAACATTGGTACCAACATCTCCTGTAACATAGGTAATACCGGCGTTCGCAACAGCTCCATTACCCGAAAAAATTGCAAAACAGGCGGTGGTTCCAAGGTTGGGAGCAGCAGGCCCGCTAAGTACCGGGCTTCCACAGCCTGTAGGTGTATAAGCTAAAACTCCATCAACAGAAATAGCTCCTGCAGTCGACAATGCTCTTCCTTCCAGTGTATCATTTAACGACATATTAATTCCTGCGTTGTTAGCGATAACCGTTCCTCTCATAAATGTAGCTATGCCCATGCTTACCAATCCTTCTACTTTCCAAAATACATTGCAGGCCTGGGCGCCGTTAATCAATCTTATTTTAGAAGAGGCGTTAGTGGAAAATGCACCCGGAATTTTGAAAATAAACACAGCACTTGCGTTTCCTTGTGCATTTAAATAAAGTTCCTGGTTCAATGTGGTTACACCAGGTAATTCGTAAACGCCCGCAATCAAAGTATCGCCGCTGCCAAGCACAGACGATACAGGAAAAAAAGTTGAAGTAGTGGCATTTAGCTGGTTATAGGCAAGCTGTAAATCCGTCTTAGCTTGTAGGGATGCACCATCAGCATTATGCAATACACCATTTACATTGCGGTAAATTGTTATAGCACCATTGTTAGTGCCAATGTTTCCTGTTAGCTGAGAAACGCCGGTATTACCTACTGCGCCATTTGATGAGAACAGTACATAGCCGGCTGCTGTGCCTAGTGCTGGTGCCTGTGCAAAGGTTACCAGTGGAAAAAATAGTGTAACAGTCGTTACAAAATGCAGTAGCATGTTTTTCATTAGGGTTGAGTTTCGTTGTCAGTTGATCTGCAGTCAAATAAAGGCATAGTTTTTCTTACAATAGCAATTCTTTTTGTTTATTGTTTGCTGCTAATGAATAACTCTTAAGCGCTATGGCGGCTGGTTTTATGCTGGTTTATTAAAGCACTTCCTGATGAAGTGAAAGGAAGTGTAAAGTTTCTTTCCTGCGTTGTTGGTTACACCTTTGGAATTTCGGAACTTTAAATACCTTCCTGTAATATCGCAACTATATTAACATAGCAAATGACAGCGTCTGAAACATTTCATATTGAATTCATCGGCGAAAAGACAATCGCGATAAACAAAGGCGAATCTGTTTTAGACGCGGCCTTAAAAGCCGGCATACCGCACTATCATACCTGTGGCGGCCATGCCCGATGCTCTACCTGCCGCATATTGGTAAGTAACGGTAAAGAGAACTTAAGCGCTATTAATGAAAAGGAGTTGGCATTAAGAGAGCGGCTTCCTTTCCCGTTAAATGTGCGGCTAGCCTGTCAAACCTTTGTAGAAAAAGCCCCGGTATCCATTCGCAGGATCATTCGCGACTTATCGGATGTGAACTTATACATAGATCAAAGCGAAAATGACTTTAATGAACTAGGTGAAGAAAAAGAGATGGTCCTTTTCTTTTTGGACATTAGGGATTTTACACCCTTTATGGAAACCTATCTTGCCTTTGATGTGATACATATTTTACGGAAGTTGTTTACTCTTTTTAAAACCTGTATAGAAGCCAGGGGCGGCAAGATAATAGAAACGGCCGGTGATGGATTGTATGCTGTTTTCGGGTTACATACATCCGATAAAGAGGTAGCGACCGATGCTGTGGACGCAGGCTTTGCTATTTTTAAAGAGGTGGAAAAGTTCAATGATGAATATCTGGAAAAATACTTTCAGCACAGGTTTCGTATAGGGATTGGGCTGCATTACGGCAATGTGATAGTAGGTAATGTGGGTTTAGGCATCAATAATAATTTAACGGTAATGGGCCTGCCGGTTAACATTGCGTCGCGAATTCAAACCGCTACCAAAGACATCAACAATAGCTTCCTTGCTTCGGATGATCTTGTAAGACTATTGGGAAACAATAGCTATCCCGTTACTTTACTCGGGATGAAAGGTATACGGGAACCAATCAAGGTGCATTTGCTTGGTACACCTTATTTTGCTTCATCATCCCTTGTTAACAAGGAATAAACAGATTGGCTTAGCATATAACGTAATGAGTAGGTTTTGCGTTGAAACCTGAAGGAACAAATTAAAAACGTACAATGCCAACACTTCAATTTCATACAACATAAGTTATACCTGCGCTGAAATTTTATTGCAAGGCACAACAGGCTCCCACAGAGCATCATGGGGTTTGGCGTTTGATAAAGGCAATCGGTACCAGGGTACATACAGTTGCGGGGCTGTTATTGGCTAGCCGTGTGGCATTTACAAAAATAGCTTTCCCTGTTAGTAGCCCATGATGCCAGTAATACAATTTTGGAGATAAGAGCTAATAAATAAAATGGATAAGTTATATGTGATTGAAAATTCTTTTTAACGCTTAGCTAATTTTTAGAAGTGATGACTGATTCAAATATAAGATCAACAGCAGTAATTGTAGTACATGTATTTGCAGCCTCTTGTAAAACCTAAAATCCCTTTAGACAGCTTTAAACAGCAATTTGCAGGGATGAATTTTTCAAACCCGAAAGAGAACAGTTCAAGTGGAGCAACGGTAAGTTATCAAGCCTACGCTATTGAATAAATGAAGGCTATGGACAAAAGTAGAAATCCGGTTAGCCGGGTAAATAGCCCATTGATTAAAATCCGGTTAACTGACACTTCAAACAGAAGCATCATATTCTATCTGGCGCCGATGGCATTCGTACTTTGGTTCGTAGTTTATTTACACTTTAGCAATTTAGTAGAATAAAAACAAAAATGAAATTCCAATGAGTAAACCAATTATATAACCTGCAATAATTTCTTTAAATGTATGTCTCCTCAAGGTTAATCTTGCCCACGCAATAAGAACCGTAAAAACAAGGTAGAGTAGCCCAATCATCCAACTCATAGGTATGAGTAAAAAAGACAAAAAAACATTAAGTGAAACGTGTAATGAACTTTTAACTATGTGATTCATTATTTGCGAAATCGCTAAAAGTATCAA
>DASQMG010000354.1:0-7785 GCA_035645595.1 Flavisolibacter sp.
TTCAGGCCAACAGTATATTTAGCCCGGTCCCAATATGTATAAAGTGGAATAATAAATGTTTGGTTTTTTACGAGATGAGGTGCATTGCGGCCGAGTAAGCCTCTTTCTATACTTGCTTCCCTGACCAACCTGATATCGCCCTGCGCCAGGTAACGTACACCGCCATGAACCAGTTTGGTACTGCGGCTTGATGTTCCTTTTGCAAAATCGGCACCTTCCAACAGCACTGTTTTATATCCCCTGGCAACCGCATCCAGGGCAATACCTAAACCGGTAGCACCTCCTCCGATTACAAGCACATCCCATGTTGCAGAAGAGTCTGTAAGCCTTTTTAATTCTACACTTCTAGTCATGATATTAGGTATTGGCGATTCTTTCATTAAGCAATAAGTTTCAAAATGTTTCTAACCCAAATAAAAAAGCAACAATGTGAAAGCAATGATAAGAATTATACAATAAAATACAAGCTATTTGGAAAGTTTTTAAAATTATTGATAATCCATATCGATAACAGGTCGGGATAACAGTTTGCATTTTGACGACAACTTTATAATTTGCCGCCCGTATGAGTAACTTAACCGGACGGCATCAGCACATCATCAGCAAACTAAAAAAAGAAGGCAGCGTGAATGTGGTTGACCTCTGCGATGAATTGAATGTTTCTTCCGTTACCATTCGAAAGGATCTGAAACTGCTTGAAGATAAGCACCTTCTTTTTCGCACACATGGCGGAGGAACTGTTAGTAACCCTTACGCGGCTGACAAGCATGTGAATGAAAAGGTCAAACTTTTTTCGGCAGAGAAGCTCAGCATTGGCGAGGCAGCATCCCGGTTAATAGAGCCTAACGATTGTATACTGATTGCTTCCGGGACAACTGTTCTTTCTTTTGCGAAAAACATCCAGCCGAAAGGCTTCCTCACCGTCATTACCGCAGCTCTAAACGTGGCGCTTGAACTGCTTCATCGCCCCGAAATAGAAGTAATTCAATTGGGCGGGATATTAAGAAAAAGTTCTTCATCCGTAACTGGTAGCTATGCAGAAAAAATACTGGAAGATTTTTCGTGCAGCAAATTGTTTTTAGGCGTTGATGGGATTGATGTCGAATTTGGTTTAACCACTACGAATATGATGGAAGCCCAGCTTAATAAAAAAATGATCACTGCTGCGCAAAAAACCATTGTGCTGGCCGATTCGAGCAAATTTGGGAAAAGGGGTTTTGGAAAAATTTGCGGACTGGAGGATATTGAGCAGGTAATCACCGATAGCAACATTTCTGATCACATGGTGGAGACGCTCAAAGGAATGGGCATAGAAGTAACAATAGTTTGACGCCGGAAATTATCTTCTTAAAATTTGCCCCCTGACGGAAGGTTCGATTGAGTGTATGAAATAAGGCCCCGCCCGTTCAGGCTAAGGAATCAAACGGGTAAAACTTAAACCAAAGCCCTGAACGAGCTCTCTATATAATTTTGGCCCGGGTTACCGGACTTTTAAAAGGCTATCATTTTCCTTATTCTTTTTCCTAAAAAATCCGCGCAGTAAAAAGTTGTGCTGCAACGCCTCCATGTTTTCGTCCAGCTTTTGGGTACCGGCCTGTAAATTTCTAATAGTGGCTTTAATATCAGCAGCCGTTTCCTTATCCTTTAATAATAATCCAATAGAGGTAGATTCATCGTTCATACCCCGATTAATAGATGCACTTGTCGATTTTAAGTCAGCTAAAACTTCATCGGCACCTTTTGAAAGAGCATCAATCTGCCGCACCGTGCTTCGTAACCGGGAAAATAAAACCGTGTCTGTAACCAAATCATTTGCCAATGAACCTTTCGAAGTGAGTTTAGCTGTATAGCCCGAAACATTGGAAGCTAACACCTGGGCGTTTATCGCAGCACCTTTTATACTAACAATTGCCTGTTGCAGGTCAGTAAACATCTGGTCATCATTTAAAAGTTTTCCAACGGTGCCTTTCCCGCCCATTATCTGTTCACTGATCGTTTTGAAATTGGTAGTGATAGCCAAAATGTTTTTATTGTTATCCTGCAAGGTCGCCATCATTTCGTCAGTGCTGATGGCACGTTCAACCAAGAGTGTACTTCCGTTTTCCACCATCGGGGCGCCGGGGCTTCCACCAGAGAGGATAATGAGCTTATTACCTATAAAACCATCGGCACCCAACTTGGCTTTTGTATCTTTCTTTATAAGCGGATGCGCATCTTCTTTGATGTTCATCTCTACCGCTACCTTACCTTCTTTTGTAAGCGATATTTCTTTTATGGTGCCAACTTTGACCCCGGCAAACCAAACATTGTTACCTATCTGCAAACCGTTTACTTCATCAAAAACCGCAGTGACCGACGCACCTTTATTAAAGATACTTTTTTGCCCTCCGAGGGTCATTACCCCCAACACAAAAATTACCAGTGCTGCAAAAACAAATATTCCTACAATGACCGGCCGTTTATTTTTCGTTTCCATTTATTGAATAAAATTATAATCGTAAAAACTTTTTATCTGTTCATCCTCTGTGGTAAATACATTTTCAAAGCTGCCTTCTTTCACAAACCTTCCATCAAGCAACATGGCTACCCGGTCGCCTGTTATTTTAGCACAGGTCAGGTCATGGGTGATGATGATAGAACTGGTATTGTACTTTATTTTTACTTCATTAATCAGTTCATTAATCTCACAACTCGTGATAGGATCAAGACCTGCGGTTGGTTCATCGTACAACATTATTTCAGGTTGAAGAATCAGGGTGCGGGCAATACCAATCCGCTTTTTTTGCCCGCCTGAAAGTTCGGAAGGCATCTGTTTTTTCTTATCTAACAAGCCTACCGCATCCAACACCGTATCTATCGCTTTATCTACCTCCCTTCTTGATAAACTGGTTTTATGCCGTACCAACGGGAAGGCTAAATTTTCCTTCACCGTCATGCTATCATACAAGGCACTGTTCTGAAAGGAGAAACCAATTTTTAAGCGCAGCTCGTTTAACTCTTTTTCTTTTAACGACGCCACCTCTTTTCCTAAAACATTTACCGTACCGCTGTCAGGCTTTAACAAGCCTGAAATTATTTTTATCAGCACCGACTTCCCCGTGCCCGATTTACCAAGCACCACCAGGTTTTCGCCACCATATAAGTCCAGGTCCACACCACGCAAAACGTCATTATTCCCAAAGGATTTATATAAACCCCTGATGATGACCGCCTGTTGTTTGTCCTTGTTTATCACCGCCACACTCCTGTTTATTTTTACCTGAAATAGTTTATGATTTGAAGAATGATCACTTCTTCAATAAAAATTAAAAACATAGACGTCACGACCGCTGCATTGGCAGCTTTACCTACACCCTGGGTACCACCTGTGGTGTGGTACCCCTTATAACACCCCACTGCACCTATAGTAAAACCAAATACAATGGAGCGTATAATAGAAGAGGCAAAATCGAGAAAAGTAATTTTAGAAAACGCACTTTGTATAAAAAAGGTAAAGCTGGTCTGCTCATGCAAATAAATATCGAGATAGGAACCCATCATCGATACAAAAGCAGTATACAACATCAGCATGGGTATCATAGCCGTGGTAGCGCCTATCCGGGTGTTTACCAAATATTTAAAGGGCTTTACCGCTGAAACTTCCATCGCATCAATTTGTTCGGTAACCCGCATGGAGCCTAACTCCGCACCAATACCCGAACCTACTTTGCCGGCACAGATAATAGCAGTAACCAACGGCGCAAGCGATTTTATAACAGCAATTGCCACCAGGGAGGGCAGCCAGGACTGGGCGCCAAATTCGGCCAAAGACGGACGCGATTGCTTGGTAAATACAACACCGGTAATAAAACCTGTCAATGTAATTAAGGCTAAAGATTTATAGCCCACTTCGTAAGATTGTTTTACCAATTCATTCCACTCAAACGGCCGCCGGAACGTTTCTTTAAAAAACTTACCGATGAATGACACCACATCGGAAAAGATGAGAAAAAAACGGTCAACGCCTTTTGATATAAAGTAATTGTTGCTATTCTTGCTGCTCATGATAGTATGGCCCTACACATAATTTATCTGGATATGTTTATTAAAACCTGCATAATTAGGGCTTTTATTTTACATGGCATCTAAGTTAGCGATGAGTGCGCCTCTTTTTGCGGATGGCTGCACCTGAACCCCATTAAGTAAACCGCCGGCCTGGCGGGGTGTTTCGCTTATAGCCACTGATCTTTTCAATAAAACAACCCCGCCTTTCCTAAATTTATAGTTAGCCTTTTTGAGAACAATCAACCGGAAAACAAAAAAGCGGCCCCGAAGTACGAGACAGCTTTTTATGTGATTAAAGCTTATTTAAGCTACTATCAACGGTTATATGACAGAGGTACCTCCAGGCTTCCAGGCTTCCCTTACTTTGATTGCAGGCTCGCCACAAAGTCTATTTCACTGCTGGTTTCTACTGTTACTTTACCAAAGCTCTTCACGTTGATGATAGCTTCTTCTGATAAAAATATTCTTAAATTTTTATTACGAAGAGTACTTGAAGAGCTCAGATTGGCTTTGCCATCAATGTACACCTTATTTAAAAATGCTGCGGGAACATACACTTTTACATCCAGACGGACTTGTGGCCTTGAAGAAGCAAGAACTAACCTGTTATCAACAATACTTACTTCAACTTTTTTAATATCCCTTGCATCGCCTTCAATAACAATTTCATTAGAGGCGCTTTCGGTAAGAATAACCGAAAGATCATTGGTAATTAATAAAGAAGTAAAGGTTTCATCAAGTTTTACTGTTTTAGAAACAGGATCACTAACACTTGATTTTTGAGCAAAAGCAGAAAAGCTTACAGCTAACAGCATAAGACAGATAGATAAGATTTTTGGTTTCATTTTGTTTAAGTTTAGAACACAAAGATGGCGTTCTGAACTCCCGAAGTCAATCGCATAGATGGGTAGATTATTGTTTCTTTTCGTGATTGTAAGCGATTTCCATCACACAAATATGTACTTAACAAAACCTTTATCCGAAATCCGTCAACATACCTTTATTCTGTACAACAAATCTGGGGCACCGGAACCAGCGTACTTGTGCGTAAAATACGTTCGCTTCCTAACTGCTCTGTAAGCGGACGAATATTTTCTCCTTTCTCTGCCTGGCTGATAAACCCTTCTTCCATACGAAGCTGCCTTTCGTTTTCCAATCTTTTTTGCGTTGTAGCTGCAGCTATGCCTACATCACCTACCGCATTTTTAAAATGGTGTACAGACATTCCCTGCTGCAGATTCAAAACATCTTTTTGAACAGCAGTATTGGCAGATCTTATACTGTCATTGGTACGGCCAAAGTTGGTGCGGCCAAAAAATTTGTCGTACGTCGGAAGCATCTCTACTGTCAGCACACTTAAATTGCTGTCTACAGGCAAGCCATATTCCTCCAACATCTCTACTACATCTTTATTTTTCCATCCGGTTATACCATACTGCACGGCATCAGAATTTATTTCAAAAACCGGTTTACCCGTAGCATCCATTTTTGGCCGCTGGCGAACAAATAATTGATCATCAAGCAAAATATTGCGAAACTCCTTATCATCTGCACGTTTTACCTGGGCATACAGCAGTGCCCATAATTGCGTACGCGGCGGATTACTGGTAACATCGGCGCCATTAAAAACTGTTTGTGCAAACGGCGCTGTAACCATAATATGCTTTTCGTTGCGGTTCACCATACAAAATAATTGCGGCGGCGGGTGTTGTACGCCGGTTGTGCGCAATGGCCTGCCAAAACGGGCCTGCGCCGTGCTCCACCCTTTCTTATGCCCCACCCGTAATTCGTAGGTCAGGAAGCCAAACAGTTCTGCCGAAGAAGCATGCATCCCCGGTGGCAAGGGCACCAAGTAATGGCGAAGTTTTTCACCCACTTTTTTATCGGCTGGTATCAGTTCCTGCATCGCATTCAGGCCGCTGCGGTCGTCGGTGTGTTGCGGGCTAATTGTACGAATAGGTTCAGGGTTTACCGGGAGTGCCGGTTCTTCAGGCGCTTTCAGCATATCAAATTGCCACTTTGCTAATAAGGGGTCCGGCGAATAAGCCAATAGCCGGATAAAATAAGCGTCGGCGGCATTTTGTAAGGGCTCTTCAAATTCCAGCCATAAAAAACGGCGGCGGGGCTCGGTGCTTGAATACACATCATTACTAACATATTTGCTTTGTGCAATCCCTGCGCTTACAATCCGTGGCACTTGTGCAGGCTTGCCCGTAATGGGCAGATGGAGTTGTAACAGCGGCATGGCATCCGTTGCTACCTCGTCTACATCGCTTTCGGGTATTGATTTAAACTTGGGCTTTACCCGGTACCTCACCATTATTTCCTCCGGGAAACCTGCTGCATCTTTCGGCTTTGGCTCTACAGCATCTAAAAAACATAAGTATGTCTGGCTTCTGTCCGCGTTATACAAAGCCTGTATATTGATGGCCTGCTTCATCTCGATATCACCTACCAGTTTTTCACTTTCCCATGCAATAGCATCGCGTTCTTCTTTGGTTAAGCCAGCGCCAACAAACTTTTTCTGGCGATAAAATTCAAAACTTACCGGGTGGGCGCCATCCCATGTCCAGTCGCGGTTTAGGATTAGTGTAATAGGAACGATCCATTGGTTCAGCAGATCGCTCTTGGTAGAAAAGGTAATGCTGGTGCTGTCGGGGCTCATGTTATGCCTTATTAAACGGCTTACACCAAACTGCATTCGTACACCTTGCTTGCCCACAAGACTTAGCCCGTTCGATTCTACTTCAATACTTTTATCAATGGCATCGGTTAACCGCTCCATCATACTGCTTGTGTGTGCAGGACTGTTATTTTCTACGAATACTTCGGTTAGCGTAGCCTTTAAGTACGTATCCGTATCGGGTTGCAACCAGATGCCTCTGATGGTATCTACTTCGGCCAGCTCTTTAAACAAGCCTTTTTCGTTATCAGTTGCTTTTCTTGTGATAAAAGAAACAGGCTTCCCCTTTTTATGCAGGTTAGAGACCTCTGCATAATATTTCGGCTTATCATCCAGCACGGGCCTTAATGTAACTCTTACGTTTCTTGACTTAGGCAAAACAATATCTTCATGCACATCAATATTATCACCTCCTGGTACCAGGCCTAGATCTCCCAGGTCTTTTGAATTGGGATCGGCAAAGTTCAACACAGGCGCATCAACAAAAGTTATAGGAATAATGCAGTCACCAGCTAAATCCTCAGCGGGAAAAGCTCTTTCAGTAGTATATAGCTTGGCGTAGCTTTCATGACTATCCGTATCGTACCGGAGCGACATATCCATTTCCAGCGCTTTCACTTCGACAAGTACTTCCACTTTCACCACATCAGGGTCGGCCAGGCCTACAGGTCTGTTCTTGGTAAAATCAATAATGCCTTCTGCATGAGCGACTGTCGCATCTGCCGTTAAATCGGCAACGGCATTAGGATATCTGCCCGTGAACAGTACGGATGGATAACCAAGCAAGGGCCGCTTCATCACAAGGGTTTCATCAGTAAAAAAGACACCATCTTCTTTAGGTAGCTCATTTTGCAACCGCACGGCCTGGGGCTGCACCCTTCTTCTAAAATCGCAAAAGCCTTCCGGCGATGGTGCTTCATATTTACGATTGTCTCCGATCCCCGGGCCACCTCCACTTATATCAGCAAGCCGCACTCTAAAGTCGTATTTGGTACCATAGCGTAACCGAATACCAGCCAAACCAGCCGCTTCATATAAATCAAACTTTTTTGCCTGCT
>DASQMG010000355.1:0-6627 GCA_035645595.1 Flavisolibacter sp.
TCCGTCGGGTTGGATTGGAATATTATTATCGGTTAGTGCAGCAGAAATTTCAATGCTGTCCTTTAGCATACCATTTAACTGTAGCTGGAAATTTGAATTTACTACGGCGTCCTGGTTATTGCCAAAAGCAAGCGACCTGCCGAAGCTGCCATTGTATTGGATGTTGCCAAAATCGAATAAGCCTTTTGATGTCGTTTCCTCGCCGGTATTAAATTCAAATGGCCTGATATAAAGTTGCTTTAATATGGAGTCGAAATTATTTCGCTGTACAACTGCATTTAACTTGGCCGGAAAGACCCGGTAACTTATGGAGACCGTATCTGTTATTGGCTTTGCTTTCCAATACAAAACAGCGTTTATAAAATCGAGCCGGTAAGCGGCGGTATCAACTTCATTAATGGAAAATGTTTTTGGAATGATGCTGAGCGTATCTAACAGAATACTATCGCCTGTCACGGCAACTCTTTTCATCCTGAAGTTGGAAAGCGGGGTAGCTACAGGGTTCTGCGCTTTCCCGGGGTAAGCCAGCAAGACAAGGATGCCAAGGGTTGATATGCGGCTTAACAGCGTCAATTACAAAGGATTTGGAGGGCCTGTAAAAATGCAGTTTTTAACGGGGAAACAGGGGATTAATTGTCAAAAGCCCCCTGTCCCCCGGTAGGGGCGCTGAGGTGTAAGTTGTTTACGGTATGGAAATTCTCATAAAAGCACCATTGTCAAAAGAAAAAAGCAGGACTTTAAATCCTGCTAATTGTTATAAAATGATATTAATCCGCGGTTAGTTATCTGCCGACAGGCCTGCCGCCAGGTAATCTTTATGCATTCGGGAGATGTTCGTTATAGCAATTTCTTTTGGACAAACCGCTTCGCAGGCGCCAATAAACGTGCAGGAGCCAAAACCCTCTTTATCCATTTGCGCTACCATACTCAACACACGATTGCTCCGCTCTGGCTGGCCCTGAGGTAACAAGCCAAGGTGTGAAATTTTTGCTGCAACAAACAGCGAAGCAGACGCATTTTTACATGCTGCCACACAGGCGCCACAACTGATACATGCTGCAGCTGCAAAGGAAGCATCCGCTTTCTCTTTATCAATAGGCAACGAATTGCCATCGACTGCATTACCGGTATTTACTGAGATAAATCCGCCAGCCTGGATTATCCTGTCAAAAGACGAGCGATCAGTAACCAAATCTTTGATTACCGGGAAACCGTTGGCACGCCAGGGTTCCACCACAATCGTGTCGCCATCTTTAAACGCTCTCATATGCAACTGGCAGGTTGTAGTTGCATGCAAGGGCCCGTGCGGCCGGCCATTTATATGCATTGCGCAACTGCCACAAATTCCTTCCCGACAGTCGTGGTCAAAGGCAATTGGATCCTGTCCCTCAGTAACGAGGCGTTCGTTAAGGATGTCAATCATTTCTAGGAACGACATTTCTGAAGAGATGCCATCTACCTGGAACGTTTCAAACCTTCCTTTGCTTTTCCGGTTTGGTTGACGCCAAATTTTAAGCGTCAGTTTCATTTCGTAATGATCCATATAACAATTGTCTTCTTAAGAATGATATTTTTCTTTTTGAACCCGCATTGACGGGTTATAAAACTACTTATAACTCCTTTGACTCGGCTTAACGACATCATACACCAGATCTTCCTTGTGCAGTTGCCAGCCGCCACTCACATGCTCCCACGCAGCTACATACATGAACTGGTCATCCCGTCTATCCGCTTCACCATCGCCGGTTTGAAATTCTTCCCTAAAATGACCACCACAACTTTCTTCACGCTGAAGAGCATCCAGGCACATTAGTTCTCCCAGCTCAATAAAGTCGGCCACGCGTCCAGCTTTATCTAATTCGGGATTGAAATCGTTAATAACACCAGTTACTTTTATATCGCTCCAAAACTCTTTTTTTAATTGGCGTATTTCTTCAATCGCTTCACGCAAGCCCTCTGCATTACGGGCCATCCCGCATTTATCCCACATAATTTTCCCTAAACGCTTATGCATGCTTTCAACGGTTTGCTTACCATTGATAGTCATAAATTTTTCAATGCGTTCCCTTACTGCGTTTTCAGCCTCTTCAAAAGCAGGATGGGTGGTGGCAATATTTGATACCCGAATTTCATCAGCCAAATAATTCCCTACCGTATAGGGAATTACAAAGTACCCGTCAGCCAGGCCTTGCATCAATGCAGAAGCACCTAAACGGTTGGCTCCATGATCAGAAAAATTACATTCACCCAAAGCATATAATCCCGGGATGGTCGTCATCAATTCATAATCAACCCACAAGCCGCCCATTGTATAATGTACTGCCGGGTAAATGCGCATCGGTACTACGTATGGATTCTCCCCTGTGATTTTCTCGTACATATCAAAGAGGTTACCATACTTTTCCTTTACTACCTCCTTACCCATTTTTGTAATGGTTTCAGCATCCACATTTCCTAGGTTTCTTTTGCTGGCTTCAATTTGACCATAACGTTGTATAGCCGCTGCATAATCTAAGTACACTGCCTGCTTTGACGTACCAACCCCGTAGCCCAAATCGCATCGTTCTTTCGCCGCACGGGAAGCCACGTCGCGAGGCACGAGGTTTCCAAACGCCGGGTATCTTCTTTCCAAATAATAATCCCTGTCTTCTTCAGGAATGTCGAACGGTTTCCTTTCCTCGTTTAAATTTTTTGGAACCCAGATACGCCCGTCATTACGCAATGATTCCGACATTAATGTCAGTTTCGATTGATGCTCTCCTGTTACAGGGATACAGGTCGGATGGATTTGTGTAAAGCAGGGATTTCCAAAAAATGCTCCCTTTTTATGGGCCTTCCAAATGGCAGTTGTATTACAACCCATGGCATTCGTTGAAAGGTAGAATACGTTTCCATACCCGCCGGTACACAATAACACCGCATGTCCAAAATGACGTTCCAATTCTCCGGTAACCAGGTCCTTCGCAATGATCCCGCGGGCCTTCCCGTCTATTTGCACCAACTCAAGCATTTCGTGACGGGTGTACATTTTCACATTGCCTAAGGCTATCTGTCGTTCAAGGGCCTGGTAGGCTCCCACCAATAATTGCTGGCCTGTTTGCCCTGCTGCGTAAAACGTACGCTGCACCTGTGTTCCACCAAAAGAACGATTGCTTAGTAACCCTCCATATTCCCTTGCAAAGGGAACACCTTGCGCCACACATTGATCAATGATAGAGGTACTTACTTCCGCCAGACGATGAACGTTTCCTTCACGGGAACGATAGTCGCCTCCCTTGATCGTATCGTAAAATAAACGGAAAACTGAGTCGCCGTCGTTCTGATAATTTTTTGCTGCATTGATTCCCCCTTGCGCTGCAATGGAGTGAGCCCGGCGGGGAGAATCATGAAAAGTAAAGGCTTTGACCTTATATCCCAGCTCTCCCAATGCAGCAGCGGCAGAAGCCCCGGCTAAACCGGTACCCACAATAATTATTTCCAGTTTTCTTTTGTTGGCAGGGTTTACAAGCTTTACATGGCTCTTATAATCGTTCCACTTTTTTTCTAAAGGTCCTGCAGGAATTTTTGCATCAAGCATAGATCAAATTTTCTACTTTGACAATTGTCAATTTGATAATTAATTGTATTACGGGCTTTGGCAATTCTTATCATCGTCTGTTGCGTCGCACTCTTCTGCATATCGTAATTCTCTTCAACTTCGCCAATTTCCCGCTGCCAACAGAACGTCAACAAACGTGTCCAGTTGCCGGAATTATATTTACTTCAAATTTTTCACCATCCCGAGAATATCCAACACAGCTTTTGTGAACTGTTGATACTCTAATTTGGATTAACCCATTGTAGATACATGCTAATTGGCATTAGTGCAAACATGACACAAACGATTACAGTAAACCCATACCCTAATCCTTTTAACAAGCTTAAATACTTTTTGTTGTGTACACCCATGCTTCTGAATGCACTGTGGAAGCCATGCCAAAGATGGAAGCCTAAAACTATAACACTGACAATGTAAATCACAACAAGCACAGGATTTTGGAACACGTCATACATCCGCAAAAAAAGGTTATGCATGGTAGTGCCATTATAGGTTACATCAGCAAGATCATGTGTTATTCTGGACGACCACCAGAATTTAGAGATGTGCAAAACAAGGAACATGAAGATCAGGGTTCCTAAAATAGCCATACTGCGGCTCATCCATGTACCACCGCGGCTACCTAAACTAATATTATAGCCCTGTCCCCGGCGGGAGCGGTTTTTCGCTTCTATTACATAACCCTGAATAATATGAATGATAAAGCCAATAAAAAGCACCGCTTCCAGAATACGGGTAATAATGGTAGAACCCATAAAATGTGCAGCCTTATTAAACATTTCGCCATTGTCGGATGTATCAACCCAATCGGCAAAAATGCAGGAATTCAACCCTACATGCACCAGCAAAAAAATTATGAGGAAAAGACCAGTTAGCGCCATCACTACTTTTCTGCCAACTGCCGATGTAAAAAAGAGGGACCATTTCATGTGTTATTACTAGTTTTTTTGGCTGTGGTGTATTGGCCTAAACCGTTTTGGCTCATAATAGTAGCCTCACTTGTTTTTAGGCCCGTATCATAA
This sequence comes from Flavisolibacter sp., assembly GCA_035645595.1. Classification (GTDB taxonomy): domain Bacteria; phylum Bacteroidota; class Bacteroidia; order Chitinophagales; family Chitinophagaceae; genus Flavisolibacter. Next base: position 4,621 of record DASQMG010000355.1, read on the forward strand.
GCGGTATGCCAGATTTTTGTGGAGCAAATGTAAGTCTGGATTGTGAAAAACCGGTAACTAAGTAGAAATTTGAAAAGCTTATAAAGCAATGCGATGACTTAGTTCTTCGTCAATTTTTTTGAACAAATGAAAGGGCTTGTAGATGCGCCAATTATCAATATCCATCAACTCTACATAATAGTTAAGCTTCGCTTTTTTAAAATCATGTTGTGTTGCCTGCGGCATATTCAGACTGACAACCCACCCGGCTTCGTCCGTAACTTCTTCAAACCATTCCTGGTAATAATCTTTATCGCCGCTATGAAAATTCAAAACATTTTCGGTGATAAGGATGAACTTGTAAATGCCCTCTAGCATGAACTTATCCACCACCTCCCGTTTTAATTCCATGATATCGTTTTCTATTGCATCGTTCCATTCCCCCAATAGCTCCATCACTACATACTTCTCTTCGTAATCGGCCTGCAAAATTTTGAGGTAAAGGGTACGACTTCCAAAATCATCCCACTGCGGGTGTATATAATAGTTATAAACAGCCGCCGTAAATTCAAACTCGGAGTACTGCCGGTTATAAAAGGGAGAACGTTGATCCTCTTCACTCACATAGATGTGACGCCAATTGTAGTATGGTTCTATGTTATGCATAAACTCCGCCCCTGTGGAGCAGCCTACCGCTTTTTAAATTGATTATCGTTTTCATATCTGGTACCTGACTTCCAAATGACTTTATTGTCAAATTTACACATTGTAGTTATCAACCGCATTCTTCACGCTCCTGTGCTTTAAAAGCATTTCTTTGGCTTTCTCATAATCTTGTAATCCGGTTTTATCCATAATCATTTTCGTGCCACGGTCAATCAGTTTTTCATTGGTTAATTGCATGTTCACCATCTTATTATCCTCTACCCTGCCCAGTTGAATCATTACGGTAGTAGATATCATATTTAAAATAAGCTTTTGTGAAGTTCCACTTTTCATTCGGGTACTGCCCGTAACAAATTCCGGTCCTACCTCAACTGCCACCGGGAAATCTGCAATAACTGCCAAAGGCGATCCAGGATTATTAGTAATGCTTCCGGTAATGATGTTTCGTTTTTTTGCTTCCTGTAAGGCACCGATGACATATGGAGTTGTGCCGCTCGCTGCAATCCCAATAATAACGTCTTTCTCGCTAACGTTGTGGTTTTCTAAATCAGCCCACCCCTGCGCTTCATCATCTTCGGCGTTCTCGACTGCTTTAGTAATAGCTTCGTCGCCTCCCGCGATAACTGCCACTACCAGACCGTACGGTACACCATAAGTGGGAGGACATTCACTGGCATCTACGACAGCCAGCCTTCCACTCGTGCCTGCACCTACGTAAAATAACCGGCCACCTGCAAGCATCTTGTCAGTGATTGCCCCGACCAACCTTTTTATCTGCGGTATAGCATTCTCAATGGCGTCTGGAACAGTTTTGTCCTCGCTATTAATATTGGTCAAAATCTCACCGATGGACATTTTTTCTAAATGGCGGTATTTGCTTGGCTGTTCTGTAATTCTTACAAATGAATCCATGAATTTTGTTTATGGTTATTAGGGTTGATGTCTTAAAACGACAATCATTTGACTATTACTATTTCGTTCGGTGCCTTGCAGATGTAGCGCATTTAACTGTTCCCAGTTGTTCCCACTCAACTTATCTAAACTTCCCATTTCAAAATACTACCGGTACAGAGTAAATTACATACAAATGACGGGTGACACAGCGTTTCCCATGTAGGGAAAAAAGTAAGTAAAAAAATTGCTTAATCCGGTTAGACGCCGGCGCCAGGAAGGTCCCATTTTTAAATTAACACCACTTCGTCCTTCCCATCTCTTTCACTCCAAAGTACTTTTACCCGTTGCGTGATAATAGAGTCAATTGCCTTACCAACATAATCAGGCTGAATAGGTAACTGCCTACTATATCTTCTATCAATTAACACCATAAGCTCTACTTTAGATGGCCGGCCAAAATCCATTAAT
>DASQMG010000356.1:0-8489 GCA_035645595.1 Flavisolibacter sp.
CCAACTAAAATTACTTCGTCGATTTGTGAAGGCGTTAAACCGGCATCTTTGAAAGCTGCTTCACATGGCTTTAAGCAACGGGCAAACAGTCCATCGGCCAACTGCTCAAATTTTGCGCGGGTCAGTTTTTTTACCAAATGCTTTGGTACACCGTCAATTGCAGTGATATAAGGCAGGTTAATTTCTGTTTCTGATGATGATGACAACTCGACTTTTGCTTTTTCAGAGGCTTCCTTCAGGCGCTGCAAAGCCATGGGGTCTTTCCGCAAATCAACATTTTCTTCTTTACGAAACTCTTCTGCCAACCAGTCCATTATTAGTTTATCAAAGTCATCGCCGCCAAGATGGGTATCGCCATTGGTAGATTTTACTTCGAAAACACCGTCACCTAATTCAAGAATGGAAATATCAAACGTACCACCGCCGAGGTCAAACACAGCTACATGATGATCTTTTCCACCTTTATCCAAACCGTAGGCAAGGGCCGCCGCCGTTGGCTCATTTACGATACGGCGAACATTCAACCCGGCAATTTCACCTGCCTCTTTGGTGGCCTGACGCTGTGCATCATTAAAGTAGGCAGGGACGGTTATTACAGCATCGGTAACTTCCTGACCCAAATAATCTTCGGCTGTTTTTTTCATTTTTTGAAGCACCATCGCAGAAACTTCCTGCGGCGTGTACAACCTGCCATCAATATCTATACGAACGGTATTATTGTCACCCTTTGCAACTTTATAACTCCAGTGACTAATCTCGTCAGTCACCTCATTAAACTGCCGACCCATAAACCGCTTTACGCTTGTAATAGTATTTTGCGGGTTGGTAATAGCCTGGCGCTTGGCAGGGTCACCTACTTTACGTTCGCCATTCTTTAAAAAAGCCACTACTGAAGGCGTTGTGCGGCGCCCTTCGTCATTTGCAATCACTACTGGTTCGCTGCCTTCCATAACGGATACACAACTATTGGTTGTACCTAAGTCAATACCAATTATTTTTCCCATTTTATTACTGTATTTAAAGTTCATTGTTGGTTAACAATGATTATGCCGTGAGACGAAAGGTGAAATTTTGACAGGAAAGGAAAGCAGTAAGTGGCTAACGGCTTGAACTCCGACGTTGCTTAGGCATAGCATCAATTTATTTTTGGCTGACTACCGAACAGTTTTTTTATACGGAAGAAGTCGTTTGTTGTGCCACACTCTTGGAGGCCTGCTATTCCATTGAGCGAAGGCGAAATGTATCGGTACGTGCAGGCCAGATAACAATAGTATATTGATTGACCTTACTAATTTGCATGAAACACCTTTTTTTTCATTTTATTAGGTTCCGGTCTATTACTCCTGGAAAATTGTTCAAAGCAAACGCTTACTTCAAACGGCTTAGACTGCACTTACTCTACTGACCCTTTTACCAACGATACAGATTATTCATAAATTGTTATTGCATACCACAGCAACTCACGATGTTTCCGATTACCAGCTAGTCAAAAACAAAAAAAGAATTTATGTAGTGCATACCTGGCTTAAACCTATGAATGTAGTCCAGGATACCTCTTCCAACCAATAATTTAAAGACGTTAGCTACCTGCCTTATAGAACAGGCAACACAAGATTTTGACGAAACTCGTACGAAGAACAGCAAGCTTTGACCCAGAAGCAGGACGATCATATAACCGCGCTTAATAGTGTGTTTATTACAATAGACGGGATACTGCAATTACAGGCATAAGATCGATGCCTTTGCGATCAAAAAAGCTCAGTCTAAAAAGGCTGATGTTAGCCGGCGGCGGACATCACTGCAAATTTCAAAAGGTTAGCGGTAAATAGGTTTATGTCCGAGTTGTTTTTGGGAACTAAATTTTCTAAAGCTGATCGCTTTCCCCTTTATTAAGCCCTTCCACCGTTTCTTCAAACCGTTGGCTAATTTCCCCGGGGTGTTCTAACCGGTGTACTACATCCTTCCTATTTATCATTTTCCAGATCTGTACAACGCCGGTGATCATAAAAATGGCTCCGATAACATAATAAACCGCAGCCTGGTTATTACTGATTTTATCCGCAATTAAGCGTCCGCCGAAAATAAAAAGTAGCAGCGCCAAAAGAAAGCCAAAAGAGGCTCCGCCTGCAAACAGGTTGTAATGTTTCCATCGTGGTTGAAGAATGTTTTTTGAAAACAATACCGTGCTCCACCCCAACCAAAAAGGAATTTGTAAAGGGTTTAGTCCGTTTAGCGTTAAACCCAACACAAAGCGGGGCAGCGAATTACTTAACAACACATTTTTATTTACCCCGGGGTGAGCCGCTGCATAAAAGTTAGAAGCGGCTAAAGAAAAAACAATAAACAATGTAAGCCATTCCAACGCCTTAAACAGCTTTTTCTGTCTTTGGATCCATTGCATAGCCAGGAGCGTAAGATAGATGTAAAAAATATCAGCGATGATAAGTCCGGCTGAAAACAAGAGTGCTTCCTCTAATCCATCAGTAATGGCAATCTGCGTTGCTGCAAGGTTAGTGGTGCCTAATGGAATAGCACCTACAAAACTTACAAAAATGCCCGTAAAAAATATGCGCAGAAGTTTCATCATGCATGGATCAAATTAAAACTTCCTTATCTAATTTTTCCAATACCTGTCCATGTGCCTTTGCCGCCTCCATCCATCTCTTACCTTCTGCATTTTTCCAATACCGAACGCCACCGTTTTTATTATTGTACTCCGCAATATAGTAGAGCATGCGCCAATGATGCGCAAATACTTTCAGCGCTCCAATCCACGAGTAACCGGCATGATAAACATGGTTAGGCTCGGCGCCTGCGCCATTGAACTCCAAAATTGAAAACCTGCCTTCTTTTAATTCTTTGATACTATTACATTTTATGTCGTACCTGCCGTAATACCATCGGCAACGGTGACTGATCGGGTCAAAAACGGACAGGAGTTGTTCATCTATAAGCCCCGCAAGGTTTGTAAACGTTGCACCCCTGTTTAAGTTGGCTGCATGGGCTAAAAGATACTTGTCTCCAACTGGTATTACCTGTTTTAAAGACTTCTCATGTTTGATCCGCATTTCTTCTAACCGGTGACCCGCTTTTGGATGCTGTAAAATCAAATCCCATAACGTAGTGGTTCCATTACCCACAACATGCATCATATCTTTTTGGATAAAACCGCTTACAACTCCTTTCTCGCGGCCCGGAAACCGATAATAAAATACGCTCATTTCTAATGGAGATTCTACTAACTCCTGGACGAGGTATTCTATCGTAACCCTTTCATGGTAAAATTTCAATTTTTCCTCGTCGTCAACTTTTCTAAATAACAGGCCTTTCAATCCTACTTCGGGCTTTACACAAAACGGATACACAAAACCGTTTTCAGTAACAAGCTTTCGTACTTCATCAAAAGATAAGGTTGGATGCAGGTAAATGGTTTTGGGATATGAGCCTTTTGGCAGCAGTTCATACATTTCCTTTTTGCCCTCACCGTCAAATCCTGCAAAGGTTAGTGTTGGGTTGGCCGATGAAAACCACCAAAACGCTTTGGCCTTAATCGCATACCACAGCCACAACGGTCCAAGCGGTGCATAAATGATTGTAAAGGGCCAAAGCTCCCAGTTGGTTATCTTTTCATAAAACTTTTGTAAGCGCATAGACAGTCGGCAAAAGTAGTTCAACATAAAATGTAAAACTTAGAATGCGGCTGTCGATGGGCGCATCCGGTTTATACAGGTAAAAAACTACCCCTCTTTTTGGAGTATGCCTTTTTAATTTTACAGTTTAGCGTGCCCTGTTTTATATTCCAAAGAATCCCTGCCTTACTTTTGGCCCTACCTAAAATTTTAGAGTATGCATGTTCCTCAAATGGCTGAATTAATGGCGGCTGGCGAAACACCCGAGATTTTATTTTGGGTGGGTTGCTCAGGCTCGTTTGACCAGCGAGCCCAAAAAGTGACCCAAGCTTTTGCTACTATTCTAAGCCATGTGGGAATTAAATATGCAATACTTGGCAAAGAGGAAATGTGTACCGGCGATCCCGCCCGCCGTGCAGGCAATGAATTTCTTTTCCAAATGATGGCGTACCAAAATATTCAAATGCTGAATATGTACGGTATCAAAAAGATCGTCACTATCTGCCCGCACTGCTTTAACATTTTTAAAAATGAATACCCGGAGCTGGGAGGCACATACGAGGTCATTCATCACACTACTTTCTTACAGCAATTGATAGAAGAGGGCCGCATCAAATTGACCGATGCCAGCACTTTTAAGGGTAAAAAGATTACCTATCATGATAGCTGCTACCTCGGTCGTGCCAACGGTATTTACGAAGCACCACGAAAAGTTTTAGAAGCGTTAGATGCAGAACTGATTGAAATGAAGCGCTGCCGAAAAAACGGGTTATGCTGCGGCGCCGGTGGGGGGCAAATGTTTAAGGAAGAAGAAAAAGGAAGAACAAGAATTAACCTTGAGCGATCAGCAGAAGCTATTGGAACAGGTGCTGAAATTGTAGCCGCTGCCTGCCCGTTTTGTAATACCATGTTGACGGACGGAGTTAAACATGCGGAAAAGGAAGACAGTGTGAAAGTCATGGATGTGGCGGAGCTAATAGCGCAGAGTCTTTAAATTTTCGACCCGTGAGATACACTACGGCGGAAAAGGAATCCCTTCAATAATTCTTGTTCCTTTTCAATAACGATACGTTTTATTCTCCTTGCCTGGCATGCACCACGGGTGGACTTCTCCATGAGAGGAAGCAGTATGGGACACTTATCTTTGCCTCATGAACCTTGAATACAAACACTTACTCCCTCCTACTTTCGCACCCGATAGCCGCGTATGGATTTATCAAAGCAGCAGGATGTTTCTTTTATCAGAAGCGTTGGAGATTGAAGATTTACTAAAATCCTTTATTATGGAATGGAGTTCTCATGGCGCCAAAGTGGACGCTTATGGGAATTTGTTTTTCGGGCAATTTATTGTGCTGATGGCAGACGAAAGAGCGGCAGGAGTAAGCGGCTGCAGTACGGATTCATCTGTTCGCTTTATAAAGCAGGTGGGTGAAAAATTCAGTGTTGACTTTTTCAACCGTACTAACCTTGCGTTTTGGGTAAAGGATAAAATACAGCTCCTGCCAATGAGCCAACTTTTATATGCCGCACAAAATAATTTTATTAACGAAGAGACTTTGTATTTCAACAACCTTGTTCAAAATAAAAAAGAGTTGGAAGAGAAGTGGATAGTGCCTGTCAAAAACTCCTGGCTTGGGGCTAAATTTTACAATGCCAAACCATTTCATAGCCAAAGCTAACCGGTTGCTTTTGTATCTTCTTAACGACTAAAAAATGGCAAACAGTAGGCACTTTCTTTAAATTGAAAATAATTACGCTGAATGATTTCATGATTTAAAAAGGCTTTATGAAAAAGCAAATATTTGTCGTATTTCTTCTGGCATTCGCCATTGATTTAATTGCCCAAGACACAGTACCTGGAGAAAAAAAGTTTATGGTAGGTGCCGGGCCCCGGATCGGGATACCGCAACGCGATTTCAAACGGGTCAATAATTTCGCAGTTGGCTTAGATGTGCAAGGGGAAGCAATGTTCACGTCTTTTTTCTCCGGTGTAATTACAACGGGCTTTACCTATTTCCCCCGTAAATCACAACAAGTAGGTGCTGTCAGCCGCTACGTAATCCCTGTTATGGGTGGCTTACGTATTTATCCCGTTAAGGCTTTTTTCCTGGGCGGTAAGGCTGGTATCGCCATGGGTAGCTTTTACAATCTAAATTATGAGCCACAAATTGGCGTAAATACGGAGCGCTTTCAACTGGCCTTAGGTTACAACGTTATCTTCTTAACGGATTATCGTTACGACCATCTGGGGCTGAATTTTATTTATAAATTCAGGTAAGCAATAAAGGCCTGGAATTCTAGTGTTGGGTTTTCAATTTTTGAATTGTGCTTTTTGTAGCTGCTGAAGGTTTTCTCATAGCTTTTGAAAAACTATATCCAATACTCAACCGGTAATTGCGGGTCTGTGTCGTGCTAAAATTTTCCAGGGCGAAATTGTTTCCAAACGTAAAAGAACGGTTTTGCTGCTGCGTGAAAGGATCAATCACATTAAGTGTGAGCGTGAGTTTTTTATTCATCATTTTCACCTGCAGACCGAGATTCATACTCACATTACTTCTTATAGTACCCTGGGGGTTGGCAAAGCGGTTATAGGTGAAGCTCCCGGTAGTAGTATAGCGTTCTTTAAAACTATAATTTGCATTGAGGTTAGATGTCAGGGAACCACCATCCCTGTACCGGCGAAATTTTTTGTCATAGTCTCCATACTTATTGTGGGTATAACTGCCACTTACGTTCACGCGTAATTTTTTATTGATTGTGTAGCCGCTCCAGGTGCTCATTTCCAGTTCTTTTCTGCCACTTATATTTTGCCAGATAATTTCGGTTGTTCCATCGGGCAACAGGGTGCGTATCTGGTTATAAATATCTTCTACGCTGTTATAACCAAAGCCCACGTGCATATATAACAGACCCTTGTTTTTTCCCAATACCAGATCGAAATTATGTGCCGGGGAAGCGAGCAACCCGGGATTTCCCGCACGAATGTTATAAGGATCGGAAAAATCGCGGGTAGGATTCAATTCAAAAATGCCCGGCCTACGCAACGTGCGGCGATAAGAGAAAGTAAGGTTCACGTTATTAGCCCAGGTTCTGTTTAGGTTAGCAAATGGGAGCAGAGTCCAGTAACCATTGGATGTATCCTTACCTGCCTTCAGTAAATCAAAGTGAATTCTAGTTTGTTCCGCCGACAGTCCCGCGGTAAAACTAAAATTGGCAGCCAGTACTTGTTTTACCGAACCACGAAAGTTGGTGATGTATTGATGAAAGAGAAAATTATTGCTTAGTAAATTCAATGGCAACATAGCGCCATCACCTTTTCGTTTGTAAAGCGCATCCACATCTACATCGGAAAAAGATCTGGTGTAAAAAGACCCAAGCGATACAAACGTTTTCTTATTGTGTAATGGCTTGTCGTAGGAAAAGCGGATGGTATACCCTTTTGAAATAGTAGAGTTCAGTTGTATTTGGGTTGAATCGTTACCTGGAACAAATGTATAATCCGGTGCCAGAAACTGCTGGTAAAACATGCGCTCGCTGGTATTGCCTGAGTAATTGTAGCTGGTGAAGATTCGCAGCAGCTCACCAGGCTTTTTTGTTTTAAAAGTATAATTGAGGCTGACGTTTGGATTGTAGTTGGAGCCGCCGCTTGTAATAGCCCTTTCACTTAGCCGGTAGAGTTCATCAAAACGATTAATATTCCTGTACGTTACTGCGTTGGAGTTATCAAAACTGTTTTGATTGTATTGCATCACAAAATTAAGCAGGTGCGACTTGGTGATTTCGTAATCAATATTCGCCCTGACGTTTGGCCGCAGACTTTGGTTGGTGTATTGGTTACCCGTTCTAAAAAAATTATTCGAATCGGCATAAATATTTTGCCTTGTAGAGTAACCATTGCCGGTAAACTCATTGTTCGCCAGACCCGCATTAATGTTCATGCTTAATCCACTGCGGCGATAGCTAAAGCTGCTATTACTACCGGCCTCCCCCCTGCTTCCTGCAAATAAACTTAGCCTTCCACTAATCCCTATGGTGCCTTTACGGGTAGTTATATTTATTACCCCACCCTGCTCGTTGGCATACTGTGGCGGTGGATTTGTCATTACCTCTATTTTTTCAATTGAACTGCCTGGCAGCGATTCCAGCAAGTCCTGCAGTTGTTGAAGGTTTAATTCAACCGGTTTATCGTCTATTAAAATTTTAGGCTCTTTTCCACGGACTAAAATCTTACCGTCGGGATCTTTTGTCACTAAAGGCACCTGTGTCAATAAATCGCCGGCGTTACTGCCCTGGCTTAGGGGAGATTCGCTTGCATTAAATGTAATGTTGCCATCCTTGGTTTGAATAAGTGGTTTTTCCGAATAAATTATAATCTCTTCAAGATTGGCAAGCTGCTGTGGCTTAAGTATAATATCGGTTAAGTTAAAGTCAGCTCTTTCCGTCCTGAAGAAAATACTGTCAACGGTAATAGACTGAAGGCCTACGTAACTCAACCGAATCTTATAGTAGCCAAAAAAAATATCAGAAATGAAAAACATACCCGACTTATCAGTTACCGTTGTTTTTTTGTAGTTGCTGTCGGCAGCTGAGAGCAACTGCACGGTAACATTTTCTAATGCCTTCCCTTTTTCATCCCATACTGTTCCGGTAACAGTGCCTGTCTGAGCCTGCAAAAAAAATGTAGAACAAATAAAAATCAGCAACCACCAAATTCGCATCATCCCAAAGGTATTTCTTCTGCCTGTCTAAATGTGTAAACAACAACCGTTACAGTCCTAATAATGGTTGAACCTCTTTCTCTACTGCCACCTCAACTTCTTTAGTAGCAGAGCGCTTTCTTCTTTTCCGCCGGTGCCGCCT
>DASQMG010000357.1:0-2901 GCA_035645595.1 Flavisolibacter sp.
AAAGGGTGCCTGCTTACTTGGTATGAAGTACTCATTATTTGGTATTACTTCAGCACACGCCACTTAGGTTTGTTGACGGCCTTCGTTTTTACGAGGAATTCTTTTTAGGTTAAGGGAAGTTTTTGCTACCTATCCCCGGGGGCCGCTATAAGCCGATCAGATTTTGAATTATCGTTGAGACAGCTATCTTAGCGGCCGACTAAATTACCTATGCAAAACATAATGCTTCACTTTGACTCCCTGGGCGGACTCACAACGTTTTCTGCGCTGCTACCCAACCACTACATCATTAATACTACGAACCTTACCATGACGGGTACGTTCACCAGCCCGCAGATACGTGTAGCCAGACAGCTATACAATGCTAAAGCCGTCCTTTTGAGTTATCGGAAGCACGTTGTAATTCACGACCTTCTATAAAACTGCTCTATCTCATAGGGTTACTGAAAGCATGGTCAATTTGTATAGCATATTGGAAGAGTTTTTCTACACAACTGAGCGCAGACGCAAGCTGCCAGGCGGGAAAAATACTGGTATGGTATATCCTCATGCCTTAAGCCTTATTATTTGCTGCTTTCAGGATATGGCAAGTAATTCCCGGTAGAATTTAAACACGCTGGTTCAACTTCGTGTCATATCACAATCTATTTTTAAATCCTTGAAAGGGTTATGTTTGGTGAGGGCTTTTGCTTTTTAGGGGACCTTGGAGGGGCTTTATTACAACCATAGAACAGTACAATTTCCAGTGAATAGATTAATCCTCCACAGACACAGGGAAAGATTGAACGCTAACATCGTTCAATGAAAAACGTCGTAAAGCTTGATCACCATTACTGCCCTGAGGAACTAAACAAAGCTAAGATAAACCGTAGTCGCGAATGAGTAAGAATATACCAAGTAGAATGGGAATGCCTTTTACTATTATATTCTTATCAGCTCTACATTCATTCAGGGTACAGAGTTCAATTTAATGGATCGCTACTAATTCAAATCCCTGGCTGAACACCTAAGAAACTGGGCATTGATAAAAGCACTTTTACTAGCACTATAATGCTTTAAAAGTATATAGACAAGGAACTTGGGTCATACCTGCGTAACACGCACCATTTACTGCGTAGCGAACCTCTATCCTTAATAATAAATATGGCTAATGAATTTTGGGTTAGTTGGCCAGCGCAATGGACATGCTGTCCTGAATGATTTAAAGATCAAGGCTTAATACGTTTTGATAATCTAGGTAGGAACGTACCTGTAACAATTTTTCTCTTTCTGTATCAAAGCTGTAAATAACTAGAATGAAAAAAATTACAGCCCTAAGTATCCTCTTAATAGTTACACTTTTATCCCATAGTCAGGCGCCATCTTTTACCGTCACAAAAATTGGCAATGGTAAAGCTGTCTTATTCTTACCTGGCTTTTCAACCCCTGCTTCCCTTTGGAATGAGACCGTAAAGCATCTGGAAGGGAAAAAGGAGTGCTACCTCTTTACCTACGCAGGCTTTGGCGGCGTTACACCCATTGATACGCCCTGGTACCCCACCATTAAAGGGGATTTAATCGCCTATATCAAAAGAGAAAAGCTGTCCGGTCTTACTATCATCGGACATAGCATGGGTGGTACGTTAGCCATAGATATTGCCGCAGCACTACCGGGGGACGTGGATAAACTTATTTTAGTTGACGCTTTGCCTGCCATGCGGGAACTGATGATGCCTGGGGTGTCTGCAGACCAGATTCAGTATAATACACCTTATAATAATCAAATGTTGCAACTAAAAGAAGAAGCCTTCCGCAAAAGTGCTGCTATGATGGCAGATGGCATGACCGGTAATCAAGAAAAGAAGGATACAATTATAGAATGGATTGTAGCCACCGACCGCGAAACCTATGTGTATGGTTTTACTGATTTATTAAAACTGGATTTGCGGGGAGACCTTTCTAAGATAAAAGCAAAAACATTGATACTGGGCGCCACCTTTCCCACAAAAGAAGTAGCAAAAGCCACGTTTGAAAAGCAGTATGCGCAGTTAAAGAAAAAACAACTTCAAATGGCGCCCGATAGTAAACACTTTATCATGTTTGATCAGCCTGAGTGGTTTTATAGCCAGGTAAATAATTTCTTAAAGTAGTGGAGAATTTAAAGGACAGAAAACTTGTATTTGAATCCTTGCACCAGCAGTATTTTTCTATGGTAAGACAACTCTGTCTGGGCTATATGAAGGGAGACAAAGATGCCGCTCAGGATACTGCGCAGGAAGCGTTTATTAACATCTGGAATGGGCTGGATAAATTTCGCAGCGAAGCTTCTTATAAAACCTGGATCTACCGGATAACTGTGAACACTTGCTTACTTTCTATAAGAAGTAGCAATAAACTTCAACCTACAACTGAATTGAGCGATGTGCATCAGGAGGCGCCACTAGAAGTAAAAAAGGGCGATGAAGGATATGAATCTTTGTATAGGGCTATCGGAGAACTGCCTCACCTCGAACGCCTGATTATTATGATGGTTTTAGAGGAATTAAGCTATGAAGAAATTACGGCTATCACCGGAATTAGCGCTGTTCATTTAAGAGTCAAAATTCACCGGATAAAGAAAAAGATGCGTCAACTTATAAAACAAGAATAAAACATATGCAAGATCTTATTACCAAATGGAAAGAAGGAAAGGAGGCCCTAAACTATGAATGCTTTCCTGAAGGAATTATTGCCATTGCAAAAGAAAAAAAGCGAACAGTTCTTTATGCACACTATGGGACCATCGCGGTGCTCACCTTGTCGCTTATTGGTATCGCCTTGTTTTTCTATTATGTAGCGCCATTTAGGGAACCGCTAAGTAAGGCAGGGATGTGGATGATGCAAGGTGGACTTGCGCTTCGCATAATTATAGAAGGTGTGAGT
>DASQMG010000358.1:0-2844 GCA_035645595.1 Flavisolibacter sp.
AATACATAAAACCCTTTTTAGATATCAGCCCTTTTTGCTCACAAAAAGCAATTAGCGCTTGCTCTACAGCGGGGTCAAGATAGACTGCGATATGTTTCTTATCTGTAGCCATAGTATGTTACCTCTCAAGTACAATACCAAGATAACATACTTTTAGGAGGTAACATACTTATCTACTTTTTATGGTTGCTGCCATGCCAGGGTGAGCTAGGCGGGGATATCAGTGTAAGACGTTGTAAGACATAGTAGACAGTTGTAGACAGTGCCAGAATTTAGCGATCGCCAATCGTGGGCCGGGGGGGATAGCTAAGCGTGGCCTGCCCCCCCCGGCCGCGTTATAGGAGCGCCGCAGGCCTCGTGAGAACCAACCGGGTCGAGTGATACCCGGTGATACCCGGTAAACATCCCACAAAAACACAAAAACACAAAACATGATATACTACCAAATTTTTAAAATTAAACCCAAAAAGCTAGGTCAAGCAGCCGATGAAATTTTTCGAGTGGCAGCTTGGACGCGCTCAGAACTCGCTATAAGTTCAAGGAGCTGCGTCGGACAAGTTGACGCCGAAAAATTAGCGCAGCGGTCATCGGTTGCGGCGTGAGGACTCAGTTGTTGGTCTGAATAGGCTTGGTGTCACTTAAACTCGCCACGCTGTTTCCCGTCCGATTGCTTGCCCCTTCTAAACTTGTTGCTGGTAGGTTTGATGTGTTGCTGCGTAGACAGGATTGCAACGTAGCTTAGGCGGGTATACGGGTACATTCACCTCTGGGACTTATCACCATTACAGCTTTATACCGTTTCCATAAATGGCTGATGTCTCTATTTAACCATTTCCATAAACGGGTTAAGGTTTTGACCAACCATTCCTATAAACGGGTGTTAAATACTATGCGGGCATACTCAAATATCCCCGTCTATGACTTGTAACCGCTACAGCTTCATCAGGCTACAACTATTGTCTGACCAGCAGTCAAACTGGTGAAATTATACGTTGTGCCACCAGCTATTAGCTGTTCAAACTCAGAAGTTATCATAAGACTATTACCCTTGGTGAAAATCACTGATGTGTCCCCCTCACCCCATATCGCAACGGTATAAGTTCCTGGCGTTAACTCTAGCGTGTCATTACCGTTTCCGCCATAAAAATCACCACTACCAAAACCCTTGATATAGTCATCACCCTCTCCTAAAAACCAGGCTCCGCTGCTATTCTCGGCTGACTCAAAACCTTCATTAGCAATGATGGAGTCGTTACCATCACCCATATTAATTGCACCGCCGTTGTTATAAATGCCATATCGGGTACCATTGTCATCAACTCCTCCATTAACAATGATAGAGTCATCACCGTTACCAGTCTCAATAACACCCTCGTTGTAAATGACGCCAGTGCTAGTAATTAGATCGTTACCATCACCAGTTCCAATAAAACTGAAGTTTTCAATGGCACGACGGTTAGAAAGAGAAACATCGGCAATAATCGAGTCGTTACCTTCTCCTAAAAAGACATGGCTATTAAAGATATCGCCATGGTTAGTAAATTTTCCATGGAAAATGATAGAGTCGTTACCATTACCAGTATTAATACTGCCCTTGTTCATAATGCTGGTATATCCGGCGAGAAAGGGATCAGAGTCCGCCTCGGCAATGATGGAGTCATCACCATTACCAGTATTAATTATACCGTAGTTCTCAATGCCCCATCGTGTGCCAATGGCAGTTATTATGTCGTTACCATTGCCAGTATCGATGGTGTTACCATTAGCGATGCCAACGTCACTCCTGGCTGTACCAGTGGCGGTACCAGTTATTCTGTCATTACCATCGCCGCTATCTATAAGTCCCAAGTTTACAATACTAGCGCCAAATTTATCCCCGCCATTGCCAGTTATTGTGTCGTTACCGTCATCAGTATGAATGGTGCCGTAGTTGAGAAAGCCGAATCCAAGACCGCTGCCAGTTATTATGTCGTTGCCCTTTCCAGTATCTAGGGTGCCGTTGGAGCTAATATATATACCAAAGATGTTATCATACCATTGGTCATTTATTATTGCCTCGCTAATGCCAGTTATTATGTCATTACCATTACCAGTATCAATGGTGCCTGCCTCATGTAAAATGCCATAACTCTTAATATCCAAACCTGAATTATAGAGGTCAGTTGGGGTGTGGATGCCTGTGATTATATCGCTACCATCGGCGGTATTAAGCGTGCCGATATTGTAAAAGCCCGTGCCGATATTGTAAAAGCCCGTGCCATCGCCACTAGGCTCATCGCTAAGATTGTATTCAGTGCCAGTACCAGTAATTTCGTCGTTGCCAGCAAGAGTATTAGCGATGCCAGTATTAAGTATTTCCTCCACTCCAGATGGGGGTACCCTATCATCCTGCTCAGTAAACGTTATGTTTGAAAGTTCGATCGTCATATGAAAACCTCGGTATTAAGAGAATGAAAAAATCTTATATGTTACTGCTTTTATCTATATCACAGATTATAAGATTCTATTTTCTAGTGTTTTATTTCTTAACATAATCAAAACTATTTTGATGAGACAGCTTGTTCCCAGAAGTTTATCTTCCTAACAATATCCATAGCCAATGGCTTTCCACGTTCAGATAGAAACACAAAGGGTAAGCCCCAATTATCTAATTGCAATTGCCATAGCGTTCGCATTAGTAGCATCGTCAAATGCTGGTAAAGATAACGGGACTTAAACAAATTTTAAGCCCAAACAAAGCCTAAACTGGCTTTATAAGCGGAGAATACGTCCCAATTTTGGTTCAACCATTTCACAAACCTAAAAGATATAGCTGTCCGAAATACTTCGAGTGCATCAGTAAAA
>DASQMG010000359.1:0-1509 GCA_035645595.1 Flavisolibacter sp.
CGATAAGCAAGTGCAGTCCAAAAAACTAGATTACAACATGTTTACCAACACAAGGCGGTTTAGCAAGAGAAATATGTTTGATCAGGATTATGAATTGGCAGTAAACCGGCAATATTTACCGTTAAACAACTTGAGGGATAGTTTTAGTCTCGACGATGAATTTTATAACCGAAAAGAATTTCAAAGTAATTACAAAAACAAAAGGACCTTGTAAAAGATAATTGAGGCCGCTTTAAAACGTGGCTTTTTTTATTTAGAATATGTTTAGTAAACTATAATTAAAGACAGCAAAATATCTATCGACATAGTTCCCTTTCAGCTTTCTTTTGACTTGTTTTATCTTTACAATACTCCGGTAATTTTTAGGATGTGAAAAACTCAGAGTTATGGTAAGGTTAAGACATGAAAAAGTGAAAAACTAAATTATTTTAGAAACAACAAAGGCATTAGACTTTTGTATGCTAATACCAAAATCTAATGCCTTAAGAGTTGCAGAATCAACTTCTGGTAAAGTTACAGAAGTAAAGAAACCTGTTTCAAAATTTATTATCCACATAGTGGAATTATGGCTCGCGATGAATTGCCGCTACGTATTGGAGTAATATGCAGCGATGGGGTAAGATGACAGAGAAGAGTTATCGCAACTGTTTTAAAAAGTTCTTTGACTGGTTTGAATATAATTATGCTATAGTTAAGCAACATTGCGGCAAAGAAATAATAGCGGTGTTTGACCCCTCCTATATTAAAAAGAGCGGCAAACAGACTTATGGTATAGGCATGTTTTGGAGCGGGGTACGACAAAAGGCATTAAAGGGTCTGGAGATAGGTTGTCTTGCCTTTGTAGATGTAGCGGCAGGCACAGCTATGCACGCCTTAGCTGAACAAACGCCATCACCAAAATCATTAAAGGAAAAAGAGGAAACATTGGTAACTCATTATGTAAGTCTTATTAAAAAACACCTTTCAGACATTAAGGCTGTTACCTGCTATCTGGCTGTGGACGGATATTTTATGAAAAAGGAGTTTATTGCTCCTTTGCAAAAAGAAGGGTTGCACATCATTACTAAAACCCGAAGTGATGCTAACCTGAAGTATAGGTTTAAGGGTAAACAAAAGCCAGGCAGGGGCAGAAATAAATTGTATGACGGAAAAATCAATACCTCAAAAATAGACAAGCGGCGCTTACCTTGTTGCTATGCTGATGAAGATATGAAAGTGTATGCAGGCAAAGTGTATTGTGTACTCTTAAAGCAGACAGTGATGGCAGCATTTATTTATTATAACGGAAAGCAGAAACCTGAGATTATTATCAGTACCGATACGCAGATGGAAGTAATGAGGATGTGTAAATATTATGGTCTTCGTTTTCAGGTAGAGTTTTTAATACGGGATGCCAAACAGTTTACGGGGTTGGAAGATGGTATGGCAAGAGATGAGCAAAAACTCCATACACATTTTAATATCGCCTTGACAGCGGTATCCATTGCAAAAGCTGCTTATTATTTATCA
>DASQMG010000360.1:0-1578 GCA_035645595.1 Flavisolibacter sp.
TACGAACACCGGGAGTATAAATTGGGAAGATCAGCGGCGGCTCGGCCTGAACGATTATGAATTTGACGAGGTAGCCGGGTATTACACCAGCTTTGGAGGTTATGACGAAACCTTTAATGATTGGAGCTTACGTGGCCTGCCCGATGCCTACACGGCCGGTGGTTTGTATTCCAACCGCTTTGGCGCCGACAAGCAGAGCGTTAATACCTCTTACCGTTATAACCGTTTAGGCACACGTAATGTAGGCTCCATCATCACCCAAAATATTTTACCGGATACGTTATTTTATACCAACCAGTACTCTAAGTCAAGAGGCCTTAATGAACAACACGCTTTTAATGGTAAATGGGAATATAAAATAGACTCCCTGAGTACCCTCAAATTCAATTCATCGGTTACCCGGAAGATCACTACTTATTTTACAGAAACGAGAACGGAATCGCTTAGTGAAGAAAGAGATACAGTGAATACCGGTGACCGTATAAATGAAGGAAGAAATATTCGTTTGCAAAGTGATAATCAACTTCAATACAAACGCTTGTTTAAAAAAGTGGGGCGCCAACTGATAGCAACCCTTCGATTCAATATAGTAGATGATGATGGGGTAGGCACATTGAACTACAAAAACCGTTTTTATAAATCAAATATCATTGATTCACTTGAGTCATCAGACCAGCAAAAAATAAACAAGGGGCATTCAGAAACGCTGGGTGGAAAGATAACGTACGCAGAACCACTTAGTACCAAGATCTCCCTTATTGCAGAATACGGCTACAACCGCAACACATCCGCATCAAACCGTACTACACTGGAAAGAAGCAGTAGTGGTAAGTATGAAGATTTTTTGGATTCTCTTAGCAACAATTTCGATATGACAGCGCTGTCGCACAGTGGCAGCCTTATTAGCCGCTATGCCACAAAAAAATTCCAGGTTTCACTTGGGTCCGGCGTTTCCACTGTACAACTTAATTTACTTAATAAAGACAATAGCAACAAAAGGCGCTATAACTTCCTTAACCTCACACCCCAATCCTCTGTGAGTTATACGATCAAGCCTAATAACTCTGTACGGCTTAATTACCGGGGCAACACTGTGCAACCGAACATTGAGCAATTGCAGCCATTAAATAATAATAATGATCCACTCAATATTATTATCGGTAATCCTAACCTCGAGGTTGGCTTCCGTCATAACATCTCACTGTCATATAGCTATTACAAATTGCTTAGTCAGTCTGGTATGTGGACGTCGTTCAACTATAATACTACCCAAAACGCCATTACTAATATAGTAACCATCAACAACGGCAAAAGAATCTCCATGCCTGTGAACGTGAATGGCAACCGTAGCTGGAACTTCTGGAGCGAATGGAATAAGGGTGAAGGTGAAAAGAAATTAAATTATACGGCAGCCATGAATGGCAACGGGGGAGTTTACAACAACTTCATCAATGGTTTCGCTAACCGTACCACATCGTCAAGTGTTTCGGTGGAAGCAGGGGTGCGTTACGAGGTAGATCAGAAATGGAGTTTATTGGCAAGGCCGAAAATAGGCTACAGCCGCTCCGTTTCTTCACT
>DASQMG010000361.1:0-17284 GCA_035645595.1 Flavisolibacter sp.
TGTTCTGGCTATTGTCGTCTTTTTTCCTGGCCGTACCCTCCTTCACCGCTATTATTTTCCCGGTTGGGTCAACAGTAAATTCTGCTTTGGTATCCAGAATTTTTTTCAACGGTTCACCAAGGTCACCTTTTAAATCCTCTGGTTTGTCAGAGTCAAAAGATTTTTCCTGGCCCATCAGGGAAAAGGTAAGCTTCATGCTTTTTGTGGACTTTTCCAAAGTAGCCCCGTTATCGCCTGCTTCCTTCACATCGTATACTTCTGTGGTTACCGTGCTGCCGGTTGTTTCACCCATCATCATCTGGGTGGTCATATTCATGTTCGTTGTAATCTCAAGCTTCTGGCCTGTTTTAAAACTTACCTTGTTCGATACTTTTTGGGCAACGCCACTAACCCCGGCAGCCAGCAAAAACGATAAAAAAATATTTTTCATTTTTTAAATTAAGTAACAAAGATGATAGCAAAACAGTTTACATCGGTTGCATGGTAGGTCTGCCCGTTTTAAAGTATTGTTAGAATAAAGCACAGTAGCTTGCCGGAAATTTCTGCACGTGCGCTATCTGTTCTTTTTAATTATGTTGATTTCTTTGGAAACGTTTGCCGGCGATACCACTAAGCTTTATAATCCCGCAGCCAATGTAAAAAAAGATATAGCTGCTGCATTGGTAAAGGCTAAAGCCCAGGGGAAATTCGTCTTGATAAAAGTGCGGGGTAATTGGTGTATCTAGTGTTACCGCTTTCATGATTTTGTTGCAAAGGACTCCGCTCTAAAAAGACTGATGGAGACTAATTATGTTGTGTACCATCTAAACTGGAGTTGCGAAAATAAAAACCTTGACTATCTGAAGACACTGGGATATCCGCAACGTTTTGGCTTTCCCGCTCTTGTTGTTTTAGATGCAGATGGCAACCGGCTGCATACGCAGGATTCGGGACTGCTGGAAAAGGAAAAAACCTATGATGCGGGTAAAGTAGAAGATTTTTTAGCCGGCTGGTCGCCTGCGGCCTTCAATGAAAATCTATACAAAGAGTAATTTCATCCTATGGAAAATTTTACGGAAAAGGCAACTGAATCCCAGGCGGCGGCTTTTTTTTCATTAATTAATAATCCGCTGAAGCTGAGATTTTTTTTATTCAAAAGCTTACCTGCAGCTTATTTCAGCGGACTAAAAGTGAAAGAGGCAAGCCCTGGTTCCTGCACGGTTTCTATCCCCTTTAAGTGGTTTACCAAAAACCCTTTTCGTTCCACCTATTTTGCTTGTCTTGGCATGGCGGCAGAATTAAGTACCGGTGTTCTGGCAATGGCACATGTTCACAAACGCAGGCCATCTGTATCTATGTTAGTGACAGCCATCGAAGGAAAATTTCATAAAAAAGCTGCGGGCATTAGTTTCTTTACCTGTAATGAGGGCACCAGGTTCAAAGAAACTGTCCAAACTTCAATTCTTACAGGGCAACCGCAGGAAATTAAGGCACATTCTATTGGTGTAAATTCTGCCGGGGAAAGGGTGGCTGAGTTCTGGATAACATGGTCGTTTAAAGTTAAAAGCTAACTCCTGGGTTGGATCATGCCGGTCACTTTCCTAACCAAAACGTTTCACCATACGGTAAACAAACCGGCCGCTAACCCGGGGCAATAGGGTTTCACCATTAACCTCGACTTCGTTGAGAAGCTTTATACGGATGTTAAGTGCAGTCTTCTTACGCTCATCAGGTTACGGAGACTATACTCAATAGAAAACCGATCAGTAAATTTCTTCCGGCAGCGCCAAACATGTTCTATTCGCTTAATTTCAGTAAAATATTATTACATGAAAATCGCCTTTCACGGTGCAGCACGCACAGTTACCGGTTCAAAACATTTGCTGACCTTAAAAAATGGGAAGAAAATATTGCTTGATTGTGGTATGTTCCAGGGCATGGGCAGAGATACTGACGCCTTAAACAGGGACTTTGGCTTTCGGGCTTCTGAAATCGACGCTATGGTGCTTTCACATGCGCATATCGACCACTCCGGACTTATTCCCAAGCTTACCAAAGACGGTTTTAAAGGAAATATTTTTTGTACAGATGCTACCCAGGAGCTGGCAGCTTTGCTTTTACAAGATTCGGCGCAGATACAGGAGAGCGATGCGAAATATCACAATAAAGGAAGCAAGGCCCAGGGTAAACCTTTGGTGCAACCACTTTATACAAAAGAGGATGCTGTTATTGCCGCCGGCTTGTTTCAGTCACAACCTTATAACACCTGGTTTGAGGTAATAGATGGGGTAGACGCCATGTTTACCGACGCCGGCCACATTATTGGTAGCGCCTGTGTTCACCTTCGGATAAGAGAGAGAGCAAACACTACACATATTAGTTTTAGTGGCGATGTAGGCCGCTACCGGGATGTAATTTTAAAATCCCCCGAGGTTTTTCCACAAGCGGATTACGTTATTATGGAGTCAACTTATGGCAACAGTCTGCACGAAGACGTTGCCACTTCTATTGATACCATTTTAAATTGGATTGAACGCACATGCGTTCAGAAGCGTGGAAAGCTTATACTGCCCGCCTTTAGCCTGGGCCGTACACAGGAGATCCTATATGCGCTGAACCAGTTATCCCTTGAAAACCGGTTGCCTAAACTGGATTATTTTTTAGATAGTCCGTTAAGCATGTCTATTACTGAAGTGGTGAAAAAGTATCCACAGCATTTTAATAAAATCATACAAAAGGTTTTGCAGTCAGATGATGATCCATTTATGTTTGAAGGACTGCGTTACGTAGAAAGTGTGGAAGAATCAAAATTGCTAAATTATCGCAATGAGCCTTGTGTTATTATTTCAGCAAGTGGCATGGCCGAAGCAGGAAGGGTAAAGCATCACATTAGCAATAATGTTGAGAACAGTCGCAATGCTATATTGATGACAGGTTATTGTGAGCCCGCGTCGCTTGGAGCGCGGTTACTTACAGGCGCCAGGGAAGTAGGTATTTTTGGTGTCGAGCACCAGGTAAACGCTCAGATTGGCCAAATAAAAAGCATGAGTGCCCATGGTGATTATGAAGACCTGGCCCAGTGGTTAGCTTGCCAGGATAGGCGGCAGGTTAAGAAGCTCTTTTTAGTACACGGAGAGTTAGGTGTGCAACAGGATTTTAAAAACTGGCTGCTAAAAAAAGGCTTCCCCGATGTTGAGATTCCAGAGCGGCATCTTGAAATAGGGCTCACCTGACACGGGATCTGACGGCAGGTGGACGTAGGGTTTCAGATAACCACACTGCACTTTCCTTGAAATATAGCCGTTATTTTAAACGTATGTAGAATATAAAAAACTACGGAGTTCAAATTCCAGCTACTATTGTAAAAGCCTTCAGTGGCGCTACCCTTTGGGGCCTGTTCCTGTGCAGCAGGCCACTTGACCAGCCGGAATCCTACGAGGAGAGAAATCCGGGCAGGGATTAGGGTTAAATCAGTCTTCAGAAAATTTGATGTAGCAACGCACTAACCATTTTATAATCGTTTCAAAAGTATCTTTTTGGGGTGGCTTCGGTTTGTAAAATTTTTTTGGCTGATACAGAGTCGCCCTTATCTTTGCCGTCCTTAAAACGACACTTCATTTAGAAGTGTTTATAAAAAAGGCCCGTTCGTCTAAGGGTTAGGACACCACCCTTTCACGGTGGTGATACGAGTTCGAATCTCGTACGGGCTACATAGAGATAAGTTTTCAAGTTTGAAAGTGGGTTGTTCTTAAGAGGAGCAACCCACTTTCTTTTGAGACATATTTAATAACAATTGTGCAAAAAAATTTATAAAACGAACGGTATTTGTACTAATATGCGTTGAATTTGCCGGCACTTTGTCACCCGATTATGCTGTTGTAATTGCAAGGTCTAAAATTTGAAAATCACCATTTTTGTGCTATGTAATAAATTTGCCGCAGAGCTAACTGTAAAAACTTTTTTAGTATTTTCAAATAAATTACACTCTGTTGTAAGGTATCATTGGACAGTGCTTTGATCTCTGTTTTATTGAACGATGGTCAAAAGCAGGTAAGTCACTTACTTCAATTCATATCCTTTTATAAAGACCCTCGCCGTTTCTATCTATCCATTAGAAAGCCAACCTTTTTTGATAAACACTAATCACTGTCATTTATGAAGTGCAGCCTGGCATTTTTATTTGTTCTACCGTTGTTTTGTTTTTCCCAAAATGTACGGGTGAATGTGTACGATAAATTTCTCAAAAAGCATAGGATAGAACTGGAACCGGTAACAATACAATTGCCTGCGGGCAAGGGTAGGATTTCCATTGGTTTTACATCGGTGGCCTCTTCTTTATATGTAGAAGTTAGTGGTTCCGGTTGGGGAGCTTCTACTATTGATGCCGGAAATGAACTCATTTTTCTTTTTTCTAACGATAGCGTTGTTACGGTACGATCAACGGCCTTACAAACATTTGAACCCGGAATAAATTTAAATACATACAAGCATCAGTACTCCATCACCCAGGCAGACCTTGATTTACTTAGCCGGTTTGAATTGATTGGATTAAGAAAATACAGCTTTAAAGATTTTTCTGATATACGTTTTCCCAAGCTAAATGCGGCTAAGGTTAGGGGGCGTAGCACTTTATTCATGGCTGAATTAAAAAAGGCGAATGTATTAAAGACAATAAAATATATTAACCTTAAGGACATCAATAAATATATTGGGGACAGTGTGGAATTTTGCACTAAAGTATATAATGCAAGATACTTTGAGAGTTCAGAGAATGGCCCCACACTTTTAGATGTCCAATCCAATTTCTCAGATCCTGTCATAAACGCGGTGGTTTTAAAACAAGACCGGAAAAATTTTAACAACATGCCGGAAAAGCTCTACATCAATAAGGATGTGTGCATCAGCGGCGTAGTAACCGTACGGAATAATGTTCCCTATCTAGTTATTCGTGACCGAGGCCAGGTAAAAGTAAAATCTCCCATCAGTTTATCGGAAATTGAATCCTTTATTGGGGACTCGGTAACGGTTGCAGGCAAAGTACACACGGCAAGGTACTTTTCTGAAAGTAAAACTCAGCCAACCCTCCTGAACATGGGTGCACCATTCCCGGATCAAATACTTACCGTGGTGATTGAGAATGCGGACCGAAAATATTTTACAGTAAACCCTGAGGTTTATTATTTAAATAAAGAAATTCTGGTTACAGGTAAGGTGGTCTTATTTAAAAGTAAGCCCCAGATAGTTATCCGAAGCAAGGACCAGATTCGGGTGCTCAAGGACAGTGATTTGCTACCCACCATTACACCTAATATAGGTTCTGGTCCGCAGCCGATTGGACAGCAAGCCATGCAAAAAAGCTCATCAGAAATAGGTATTTCAGAGAAGTCAATTATTATCGCTGCCGAGTTTCCCGGCGGGGCTCCTGCTTTGGTGGACTTCTTAAATAAAAATCTTCGTTGCCCGGCGCAACTAAAAATTAATGAACTAAAAACGGTTATTGCCAACTTCGACGTCAATGTAGATGGATCGCTGAGCAACATTAAAATTTCGCAATCCGCTGGTGCCATTTACGATAAGGAAGTGATCCGAGTATTACAGAACATGCCGAAATGGAAACCAAAATCTAAAAACGGGTTTTTTGTTTCAGCGCCCTTGACACAAGCAATTACTTTTAAACGTGACGATGCGCGGGAGCAAAAGCTGAAACTATGAACGTACCAGGTAAAAGTAGATATCAGCAGGCGGGAATTTAAGTGCTATAATTCAGGAAATGTAAGATGCTGTTTGTTTGTAGACAATCCCTTATAACGGGGTATATTGTAATAGGCAACAAACAGCTGTTTCCTAAAATATTTAGTAGCTTCACTAAAGTTTTGTATGTAGAGGTTGAAAATGTTGCGCTGCTAGGTATTTACAGTAGAGAGCAAAAGGGCTTCGATCCAGGAATGGATCGCTTGGTTAAGTTCTTTTCAAGTTATTCAGACTAAATTTTTCGTTGTTATTAATTTATTAATTCAGCGTAAGTGAGTAACTTAGAGATGATAAAAAGGTGTAATACCTTATATTTGATTTTGATTCGCCTGTGTAAAACTTTTCGCCTTTTAGAAATGGCCATATAAACTATAGCCATTTTATTTAACCTAAAATTGCACTTAAAATATATCGGTTAAACAAACGGGTAATTTTAAACAGGTACGATTTTTAGTAAATAATTACCGCTGACCATCATCCTATCTTAAAACATCATAATCCATTTCCTGCTTGCATTATTGAACTGAAACCAAAAGGAGTTATCAATATATGATGTTCAGGAAAAGTTTTGTACCTCTTTGTGGGCTGGTTATTTTAATTAGTTCTTGCGTGAACACCCGCAAGTCTGTGTATTTCGTTGATCAGCAGGATGCAATTCTCGCATCTAAGATAAGTGTACCTGAAACTATCATTGCTCCTAACGACCTTCTTAGTATAACAGTCAGCAGTTTAAACCCCTCGGCTTCCTCTGTTTTTAACGCACCGAATGTTATGTATGCCACCAATACCCCGACTAATGGCGGAGGTCCGGTACAAGCATCCGGGTATCTGGTAGATTCTGATGGAAATATCCAGTTTCCTCTTTTGGGAACAATCAAGGTGGCTGGGCTTAACGAAAACGCGCTAAGAATGCAAATTGTAAAGAGTTTGGTTGATAAAAAGCTTTTGGTCGATCCGGTAGTTACCATCCGTCATCTCAACTTCAGGGTGACTGTCTTGGGTGAGGTAGGAAACCCCACCGTTATATCTGTTCCAACAGAAAAAATTACACTTCTTGAAGCTTTAGGCCTTGCGGGGGATGTCACTATTTTCGGTAAGCGAGACAACATTATGGTCATTAGGGAAGAGAATAACAATAAAATCATCAAACGTTTAAACTTAAACACATCTGAAATATTTGAATCACCGTATTATTATTTGCGATCTAACGACATAGTTTATGTAGAGCCTAATAAAGCGAAAGTCTCGGGGTCTTCACAAACTACACAATTGCTTCCTATTATTTTAAGCGGGTTATCATTGGCCGCTATTATTCTTGATCGTGTAATCAGATAAGACGCATAATTATGAAAAATAGTAAAAACAGGATTGAAGAAACGGAAAGCAATTTTTTAGCTAAAATTATTTTTCGCTTTTTGCCGTATTGGCCGGTATTTGCCATTTTATTCCTTTTAGCTGGTGCTGGTTCATGGCTGTACCTGCGTTTTACCACACCAATGTATGAATCAACTGCAAGGCTTTTAATTAAGGATGAAAAAAAGGGAACAGAAAATACCAAGGCTTTGGAAGACCTGAATCTTATCTCTACAAAGAAGATTATTGAAAATGAGATGGAAGTCATTCAATCAAGGCCACTTTTAAACGAGGTGGTTAGAAATCTTCATCTATATGCACCAGTGTATGAGGAAGGAAGCATCAGGCGGTCCTCAGCTTATGTTACTTCACCAATAAGTATAGAGGTACAGAATACAGAAAAAATTGAACTTGTTGAAAAGGTCGAATTTACCTATGATGCAAAAGCATCCAAGGTTTTTATAGCCAACATATCTTATGACCTAAACCAGTGGGTAACTACACCTTATGGCACATTGCGGTTTACTCCTAATAAAGAGTTAAGCAGAACCACCAATCGTAAACTGTATTTTTCACTGGTTCCAACAAAGTCAGTAGCGGGCGACATACAAAGCCGGCTTGAGGTAAAAACAACAAATAAGCAAGCTAGTATCTTGAACCTGGTATTGAAAGATGAAGTGCCTGAAAGAGGGGGCGATATTTTAAATGAATTGTTGAACACGTATAATAAAACAATTATCAAGGATAAAAATATTTTGGCTGCCAATACGCTTGCTTTTGTGGAAGAAAGACTAAGAAGTGTAGAGCACGATCTGGATTCTATTGAACGAAGAACTCAGCAATATAAGACCCGCACCGGTGCCATTGATGTGGGCGAACAGGGAAAGCTTTTTTTGCAGAACGTAAGCCAGAATGATCAAAAATTAGGCGAGGTTAATATGCAATTGGCTGTGTTAAACCAGGTAAAAAATTATGTACAGTCAAAAAACAGTGAAGCCGGGATTGTTCCCTCAACCCTGGGTGTAAGTGATCCTATGCTTTCCCAACTGATTACAAAGTTATATACCACGGAACAGGAGTACGAGGCAATGAAGAAAACAACCGGCGAGGCTCTTCCCTCTATGGTTGCACTTGCCGACCAAATAGATAAAATGCGGCCGAGCATATTGGAAAATATTCGTAGTCAGGAACAAAGCTTGTTAGCGAGCCGCAACAATATTTTTTCCACAAACGGCTCGTACAACTCTATGCTTCAAACTATTCCCGAAAAGCAGCGGGAACTGATTGATATTAACCGCGAACAAAGCATCAAAAACGGCATTTATGCCTTCCTCCTGCAAAAAAGGGAGGAAACCGCACTTTCCTATGCGTCCACAGTTTCGGACAGCCGGGTGGTTGATCCGGCTGAGTCTTCCCCGGCGCCTGTTAGTCCTAAAAGAAAAGTCGTTTATCTCTCTGCTCTATTGCTTGCATTATTCACAGGGATAGGTGTGGTTACGGCAAGAGAATCACTTAGCCGTAACATTATGTTCAGGCACGAGATTGAAAAGTTAACTGCTCAGCCGATTATAGGAGAAATTGTAGCTGATGACTTTAAGGACCCAATTGTAATAGGTGAATCCAACAAAACCTTTATCGCAGAACAGTTTCGAAGGCTAAGGGCTACCTTAAAGTATTTAGGTATTAACTCGAAAAACAAACGCATCCTGGTTACATCGGCTATATCCGGGGAAGGTAAAAGCTTCATTGCCACCAACCTTGCTTTAAGCTTAGCCTTAACCGGTAAAAGAGTAGTACTGGTTGATTGCGACTTAAACAACCCATCGCTTAATAATAAGCTCAAGATACATAAGGAAAAAGGCTTGACTGAATATCTTCAGAGTGAAAGCGAAGCCAATGAAATTATACGTGCGACAGATTTGAATGAGAATTTGTTTCTTATATCCGCCGGCTACTTGCCACGTAACCCGTCGGAATTATTGATGAACGGTCGTATTGAAGAGCTGCTCAATTACCTGGACAGCGTGTTTGACTATATTGTGGTAGATACAGCGCCGGTAAGCCCTGTTACCGATGCTTATACTTTATCACCACTTTGTAACGCCACTTTATTTGTTATCCGTCACAAGTACACTCCAAAAGTGTTTGTGCAGCGCATTGACGAGAACAATAAAATTAACGAGTTGCATAATATGGCAATTGTTTTCAATGGCATTAAGTCTAGAGGATTTGGTAGTAAACAATATGGATACGGTTATGGCTACGGATATATTCATAAGGACAAGAACGAGCGTTACCAGATAGGAATAGGAAGGTCCTGATAAATTTTATAAATAGCAAAGAAGAAAAGCGGTTGCAATAAGCTATGTAACTGAAATGGGCGAAGCCTGTTTTGAAATCAAAGCTTGTAAATAATAAAGTTATGATAACAGAAAAGAAATGGTATGCGGTCTATACCCGGCCGCGGTGGGAAAAAAAAGTGGCCGAACTTTTAGCCAAAAGAAAAGTAGAGGTATTTTGCCCACTCAACAAAGTAATGCGGCAATGGGCCGATAGAAAGAAAGTTATTATGGAGCCGTTGTTTACGTCGTATGTTTTTGTGCATGCGGCGGAAGCGGAATATTCAATTATAAAGCAGACAGACGGTATAATTAATTTTGTTTACTGGCTAGGAAGCCCTGCTGTAATTAAAGATGAGGAAATTGATGCCATAAGGTTGTTCCTAGATGAACATTCGAATGTAAAGCTGGAAAAAGTTGATATAAATATAGCCGACAGAGTTAGGATAACAGATGGCTTGCTGGTACATAGGGAAGGGGATGTATTGGAGGTTAAAAGCAAAACCGTGAAAATTCTACTTCCTTCGCTGGGTTATTCTATGACAGCAGAAGTATCTAAAACTAAAGTTGAATTGCTTAATAATGCCACTGAATTTTCCCCCCCTAAGGAATATTACAGGGTGAAAGCGGTCTAATTTAGACCAACTATACTTATTGTTGTAGCGGAAGCATGGAAAATGGGTTGGAAATGCTGAATAATACGTGGACTCGAAGATGGTAAAATGCCATCTAATAGACAAGCACGGCAAGATTGGTTATATGATTATTTTCTTACTGATGCTAATTCCGCCCGCCATTCTGACCCGTTGCACCGCTGCGTAAACCACGCTTGTTGCCAATGACTCATATCAGGGTATTGGCTTACATATTAAAAGGCCTTTTCCAGAGGCCGATAGTGTTACTTTTCTTCAAAGCTGATGTGCGGATCAGCCACAGTTTATATTTATCTGGCCAATACATTTCGTTATCTATAAGGTAATTACGACTTCAGGTTTTATTAAAACCTTATATTGACGCACGGGTAATAAATACCTATCCTGAAATGTGGGCATTGGAAATGCCTGCTTCTAACCCGGCGATTGGATTAGTCAGGCAATACCCAAAAGACAGAAAAGAATAAGTAGGAACTTGTTCAAAGAATAAGAGAAAAAACTGTGGGACAAGGCCATCCTACCTTTATGAATAATGGATAAGAAACTGCTGAGATGGAATTTTATTTTTCAATATGGGTGGGTACTCACCAACATTTTTAATTCCATTCTGTTAACCCCGCTTTATTTAAAAAACATTGATGTCAATACTTTGGGAATCTGGTGGGCAACCGGCGCTGTACTGGGTTGGATGACCTTAGTAGACCCGGGGGTAGGTGAAGTTTTACAACAACGCATTGCAGAACTGCGTGGCCGCAACGAGAACGAAGAAGTGGGAAAGTTAATAGGTTCAGGGTATTTGGCCTCAGCCTTTGTGCTAGCTATTTCTATCCTGCTCGGCTTAGGCTGCTACTTTTTCATTGGTAAAATTATCAATAAAAATATTTCAGACTTCCCTTACCTATCCACTGCTTTGTGGATGTCTGTGCTGGCAACCGGTTTGTCGCTTGTCTCATTTACCATGTCCGGCATTAATCAGGGATTGCATAATTCCGCCCAGGTAGCCATCAGCTCTCTCACAGCAAATTGTTTGTTTCTGGTTGTAAACCTGCTATTCCTTTTTTTGGGCTATGGTGTGTTATCTATTGCCATTGCTAATCTTATCCGGGCCTTGTATATCAATGTACATAACATCGCTTCAATGTTCAAGGTGATGAAGAAGCAAGCCTTAAAAATGGTGCTTCAATTCACGCATTTTAAAAAATTTATTCGCATCTTTTCATTTACATCCTCATCAAAGATCATAACTGGCTTGTCATACAGCATTGATATGATTGTACTGGCCAGGTTTATTTCACCCGCACTGATTACAATGTATGAAGTTAACAGGCGGCCTATTGGGCATTTTTATTCGCTAATCAGCAGGCATACGGTAGCCTTGATGCCGTTAATATCACACGCCAAAGGCAAAGGCGAAAAAGATGCTATTCTTACTCTCATGAATCAGCAGTTCAGGTTTTACTCTTATGCGGCGCTGTTTGTTGCTATTGTGTTTTGTTTCAACTACGCTAACCTTATTGCCGCATGGACCAGCCCCGGCCAGTATGTAGGAAATACCATCCTTTATTTATTAGTAGGGCAGTTTTTCTTTGCTCTTTTGTCTTCGTTCATGGCTAACGTGGGGTATGCGCTCGGAGATATAAAAATTCCCAGTTTGTACAGTATTGTAAGGGGAATCTTGTTTGGAACGGCTATGTTTTTTACAGCAAAATATTTTGGAATTACAGGGGCAGTAATTACATCACTTGTTTTCTCAGCAACTGTTGACTTTATATTTTATTATTACCGGGTCTATAAGTTAGGGTACCTGCAAATTTCTTTGTTAACCAACCTTGCTAACCGGTGGGTGTTTATATTGCCCGCTGCCGCTTTAGGAGGCTGGGGCATTACACAATTGGTAAATGCGTTGCTGCCTGCAACCATGTATTTTGCAAAACTTTTAGTGAACGGCGGAATTTTTACTTTATTTTTTTTAGTGTTGCTTTTATTGGTAGACGTACCTCTTCGTACCAAAGCAAAAATTTTATCAGGCAAATTTATTACGCTCCCATTTTTCAAGCTAAAGCGTGCCTGACGCGGTAAGTAAATTTATTAAACTCTATCTCTTTTGATTATGCCAAAGCTGGTCGCTATGCTTCGTGTAAAAGATGGAATTCTCTTTGTTGAAGAATGGCTGCGTTGTTTTGAAAAAATAGTGGATGAAATTGTGCTTCTGGACAATGGCTCAACCGATGGCACCTACGAAATTTTAAAGGCCCATCCCAAGGTGGTTGACAGTACAAGAACAGAAGGCTATAACGAAGGCCGTGATAAAGGAATTTTATATGCTATGATGCGCAAACGGGCTCCGGACTGGTGCTTATGGCTTGATATAGACGAGATATTTGAACCCGGATTAACGAGGGCCCACTTCGACAGGTTGATGTCCAGAAGGTTTGTAAACAAATACGGTTTTAGGAGATTTCATTTTATAGATAACGAACATTTTGCAGGATCGGGTGAATATTATTTTTATACAACCATTCACGACAGGGTAATGTGGCGGGAAAATAAGAGTGGCTATTTTGAAGATAAGATTCTTGATTCGCCTAATGTAAAAGGTATCAAAGGTTTGAAAGTTAATACAGACTTCCGGCTGAAACACCTGGGTTACATAAGTAAAGAATTAGTTGATAAAAAAAAGGAAATCTACCTGGATGTTATCGAACGGGGGAAAGAAGAATCGCTGCAAAAAATGTATTTGCACAATGAAAAGAAAATAAAATGGCATGACGACCGCGATCATCCGGAGGTAAAAAAGTTGAATGCGCAGCTAAACCGTTTACAAATAGCAAGTATGTGGCCAAGAGCGAAAAATAAAATATTGCGAATAATTAGCAGGCATTTTAAAAAAGCAGCTCTTCAAACAGCTTAACATCTTTTATTGCATGAATGCGATTCTCACAATATTCAATCAGCGCTTTTACGTAAAGGAGATTCTTATTCTCTTTTTTTGTTATTTTATGATGGAGGAGATGTTCTCCTGGCTAGTGGTTCCCGACTCTAATTTTATACAGAACTACGAAAAGTCGCTCAGTATCCTTGCCTCAATTCTTTCAATTTATTTTTTTACCACTTTAAAGCCATGGGAAAAGATATATGTAGCCGCGTTTGTTGTACTTATGGCAAAGTTGGTCCTGCAATCACTAAATGAGTTCAACAGTGTTTTTCAGCAGCTTACCATGTTTTACGTTCTGTTTCCCGTAATATTTGCCATTTTCATCAAACATATATGCCGTAGCTATGATCTCGATATATTAGAATTTCTGGCCAAGTTTTATTTGCTTACTTACGTCATATTTATGGTTTGGTACGGACGCGGCTTTTCATTTAGCCTTGCCGAAATTGAAATGAACGATTATGGCCCATATTCTGGCGATGGCCGTGTGCTTCATTCAAGCAAGGTGTACATGATGGTAATCCCGTTTTTATGGTACCTGAACAAAATGATTCAACAACATAAATTTAAATATTTTCTCATATTGTTTTTTTGTTGTGTTGTGATATTAGTACATCAGCACCGTTCTGTTTGGAGTTGTGCTATTGTTTCGCTTTTCATTTACCTGGTTCTAATGTCGAGGGCTAATAGTGAAACCATTCCCAGAATTTATAGAATTGGCGTTGGCTTTATCCTGTTTTTGCTGGTAGCTTACTTCTTTCTGTCTAACCTGTTTCCAGAATTTGTCGATTTTATGTCCGATCGGTTTGGTGAAATTTTTGAACCTAACAAAGAAGACAGCACCGGGAAATTCAGAGCGGATCAACGTGAAGTATATGGCAAGCTTTTTTGGGAAAGGCCTTTATTCGGGTGGACTTTCGAAGGATTTGAAATGTCGAATCCATTGGTAGATTGGTGGCCTGAGAAAACTGGCCAGCATTTTCATGAAGGATACATTGAAATACTATTTTACCAGGGATTTGTGGGCTTTATTTTCAAATTCTCCCTGTTCGCGTATATCATATTTAAAGCCTTCAGCCGAAAGCTTACTGATCAAACCATGATCCTGCTCGCTTTCTGTCTTTCAGGGCTTCTTTATTCGCTTAACTATGTGTTGCCTTTAATATTTTGGGCACACTTAGGACTGTGTTTATACTATATAGAAAAAGACCAGTTAGAGGAACAAGAAGAGGAGGAAGACGAAGGCCCGGAAGTGGAATACCTAACAGATAAAAAGCTGATAAGAAGGTAACTTTATGCGGATAGCAGCACTTTTAGCAACGCGTAACCGTAAGGAAAAAACAATTGCCTGCCTCCAAAGTTTGCAGCAGCAGACACTTTTGGATAATGTGCAAATAGATATTTATATTACCGATGATGCGTCCACCGATGGAACAGCAGAGGCAATTACGCAACTGTTTCCTTCGACTACTATATATCATGGCGATGGAAATTTGTTTTGGGCAGGAGGCATGCGCAACTCGTGGAGCGAAGCTATGAAGGACTCCCCCGACTACTACTTGCTTTTAAATGATGATACACTGCTAACACATAATGCCATTTCTATATTATTGGCGCATCCTGCACCCGCATCTGCAGTGTGTGTCGGTAGTACAATCGATCCTAAAAATGGCGAACGGTCCTATGGTGGCAGAAAGCTAACAGCAAAATACAGCTGGAAGGATGATTTGGTGGTGTTCAGCAAAACGGACTACCTACCCTGCGACGTGGCCAATGCAAACATTATGTTGGTACCGGCTGAAGTTGTGAAAAAAATTGGAATTCTATCTTCTTCCTATACACATGGTTTAGCCGATTATGATTATGCGTTGATGGCTAACAAAGCCGGCTTTACTGTATATGTAGCTCCCGGATACCTGGGCACCTGTGTAAACGATCATGGCAAAAGCTGGAAGACCGCCAGCACTCCACTCAGGGAACGAATTGCCTATTTAAAAAGTCCGAAAGGACTGGCGTATAAAGAATATATGACTTTTATAAAAAGGCATTTTCCACTTTCGTATCCGTCGGCGATGGTAAAAGTGTGGGCTAAAACATTCTTCCCGTTTATATGGGAAACCTTTAGGAAATAAACAGTTCGTTTAAATTATTACTATTGAAAGTAATGAGTGAGAAAACAATCATAGGTGTATTTTGTTACAAGCGGGCATCCAAATTAAAAGCCTCAATGGAGGCTTTGCTAAAAAACCCTGAATGTGCTGCAATGGACATCATCTTCTTTTGCGATGGACACAAAGGGGAAAAAGATCTCCCCGGCGTATTGGCAACAAGGGAATACATTGACTCGCTAACCGGCTTTAAAAATGTTTACAAACACTACCGGGAACGCAATGTAAGTACGGGTCCCAATTTTTTTGCGGGCATTAATTATTTACGGGAAAACTATGACCGGTTTATTGTAGTGGAAGATGACCTGGTAGTAACACCGAACTACATTCGGTACATGCTTGATGCGCTGGAGTTTTATAAAGGGGAACAGTCTATTTTTTGCATCAGTGGGTTTGCCTTTCCCTTAAGAAAGAAACACTATTCCTTTGATACCGTTATACATGGTAGATTTTGCTCCTACGGCTGGGCAAGCTGGAGTGATAGAGTTAAAAAAGTGATTTGGGATAAAGAAGGCCTGGAAAATTTACTCGCTACTTCACCCAACATTAAATCTACACTGAATGAGCAAGGCCTTGATTTACACCGGCTGTTAAAAAAACAAATTGCCGGTATCATATCAACCTGGGACATTCAGATGCAGGTAACCGTAGCAAGGCATGGAATGAAAGTGGTTTACCCCGTGCTATCAAAGGCGCACAATATTGGGTTCGACAATGAATCAACCAACACTTTTGGATTTGACTATCTAAGAACTGTTACTGATCCGGGCGAAAAGCGGGCGTTCACTTTCTGCCCGGTAGATGTAATTGATCCGTATTTGCAAAAGCAATTAAAAAAACCTTACGGGCTACAGGCCCTGGCCACCCGTAAAATTATCAATACGTTTATTAAGCTAAAAACCCAGTTGGCGGGCATCTGAATATGGAACAGATGAGTGGCTACCTTACCATTAAATAACAGAACAGCGTAATGTACGACGGGCATGCTCCTTATATGTCATCAAAATTTCCACGACAGTAAATAATGAATACCAAAACAAACGGACTCGCTATCGCTATTGCTCTCTTAGCTGTTTCAATCATTGTTTTACTAACTCATTTTCTTTTTTTTCGTCATTCCTTTCCGCCCATAAATGTTGATGAGGGAAGTTTTTTTTCGCCGGCGCAAAGCTTGTCGCACAAGGGCATAATGGCATCGGATATTCACAAAAGCTTTTTGCCTGGCTCCGCAGTTTACACCTATTGGATGCCGCCCCTTTACATCCTGGTTCTAGGTGGAGTGTTCGAAATTTTTGGCAGCACCGTTATAATTGCAAAAGTTGTAAGCTTGCTACTTACCTGCGGGTCGGCCTTGCTACTTTCTTTGTTTGCAAAAGACAGGTACGAAAAAATTTTCGCTGCTGCCTTGTTTCTTATTTGTCCGTTCATCATTATTACTTCTGCATTTATAAGGGTGGAAGCCCTGGCAATATTTATAACTGTTCTGGCAATTGTAGCCGTAAGAAAAAGATGGCCTGTTTATACGCTCGGTATTATTGCCGCGTTGGGTATAATGACGCATCCGTTGATGCTGGCCTGCGGCGCCGGTTTAGGATTGACGGCAGTGCGAAGAGGCATCAAGCCTTTACTTTTTTTCTCTATCGCATTTGCAATAACTATTGCACCGTATATCTGGTATATTTTGCAGGATGTTGAATTGTTTAAGGAGCAAATGGCACTGCAGTTCCTAAGAAAATCAAAGGCAAAATTTCTTGATTTAAAGCTGCCGTATGTTGCACAGAGCCTGCCTATTACTTTGCTTACGATTTTTTGTTTATATAAAGTAAAAGCAGCAAATGAATTACGGGTGTTTCTTGGGTTGGCATCGGTATTGGCCCTCGCGGTTGTTCTAAAATCAAATGAGTTCAATTACCAGGTTTACCTAATACCTTATGCGTTGGCCGCTATGATATTACTAATGGAAGAAACAAAGAGAAGTAGGATCTACCGCCTGGGTTTCCCCGTTTTGCTTTACCTTTTTTTTGCTGTGGTATTGGTATCGAAGGCGGCAAAATATCATTTTAGAACCGATGCCGGTTACAATGAAATGACATCGTATTTAGATAG
>DASQMG010000362.1:0-16726 GCA_035645595.1 Flavisolibacter sp.
TAGACGAGGACATATCCAACCGCTTGTTCGCGAACATATATGCAGTAGTGGATGTTCCTTTTGTGAGGGGGTTAAGTTACCGCGTCAACTATTCACCTAACCAAAATTCATCCAGAAACTATTTTTTTAGTCCAATGTATATTCAGCCCATTGAAAATGCAAATGACTCCGGATTGGCACGGAGAACAAATTCAATGGTTAATGAATTCCTGCTGGAGAACATAGTAAATTATAAGAAGTTGTTTGCTGGTAACCACAGCGTTGACGTTACGTTGTTGTATAGCAGAACCAAAACAAATTTTGAAACAACTACGCTGCAGGCTGAGCGATTCAGAAACGATGCCCTGGGATTCAATTCACTGGTATCGGGGCGTATTCAGCAACCCATGGTTTTCGATGCTCATGAGCGTAATGGTATCTCTTCCATGGCCAGATTGAATTATGGCTTTAAAGACAGATACTTTATTACCCTTACTACCCGGCGTGACGGATCATCCGTATTTGGTCCAAACAACAAATTCGCAACCTTTCCTTCAGCGGCGGTGGCCTGGGTTGTATCCGATGAAGGTTTCATGAAGAGCGCCAGGTTCCTCAATTACCTGAAGTTGCGTGCCTCATACGGTAAGGTAGGAAACCAGGCTATTCAACCTTATGCTACTGTACCTCGTCTCTCAAATGTATTTAATACGTTTGGAAATCCGCCGGTTTTGTACACATTCGGCGATGGTAGCGCGGGTACACCCGGTTTGGTTTTTACCAACATTGTCAATAATAACCTTAAATGGGAAACAACCAAAAAACTGAATTTAGCCGCAGATTTTGAAGTGTTAAGAGGCCGGATTGGCGGTACCGTGGAAGTGTATGATGAGGACACGGAAGACCTGATTTTAAATAAGACACTTCCAAGTGTTTTAGGCTTCGACAGAATCCTAACCAATATAGGGTCTACTAATAACAGGGGTATTGAAGTTACCTTGAATACCGTTAATGTGAACCGCGGCAATTTCAGGTGGACAACCAACCTTGCTTATTCTACCAACAAAAACAAGATAGTTAGTCTTGGAGGTGGTATGGGTAAAGATGGCCGCGAATTAGATGATATTGCAAGCGGCTGGTTCATTGGCAAGCCAATCAACTCATTCTACGATTTTGTTTTTGATGGTATTCACCAGGAAGATATCCCAGGAACTACTATCAAAGCTGGACATGTGCGGCTTAAGAACCTGGACACAAGCGGAGTTAACGTAATTACTGCTACCGGTGACCGTGCAATTGTTGGACAATTACAACCAAAACATACCATTGGCTTAACCAACAACCTGTCATTCGGTGATCTATCCTTAAACTTCACCCTTACAGCCATGACGGGTTGGATTGCCCCTCTTCTTGGCTACGACCCCCGTGCCCCTTATGCTAATAACATTCCCAATGTTAACCTGGCAGATTATGGTTATTGGACAAAGGAGAATAGGTCAACAACTCGTCCTTCGTTAGGGTACCCAAATAGCTTGCGTCATTCATATTATGCAAGCAGAGACTTCGTAAGACTTCAGAGTTTATCGTTGGCGTATGAACTAAAGAATGCTTTGGACAAACTAAATATTAATGTATCCGCTGCCCGGTTTTATGTAAGTGGGCGTAACCTGCTTACATTCACTAAATGGCCAGGGTGGGATCCTGAAAACGTAGAACTTGCCTTTGAATCCAACAGGCAATCCTGGCAGGGCTTTGATAGGTGGCCGATGACACGCAGTTTTGTAGTTGGCTTGAACCTTAGTTTTTAATTAAAACAAACAGCTTATTGTATGAAACATAATATAAAAACAGCAATGGTTTGCTTGCTGCTTCTTTCGCTGACAATTGGGTGTAAGAAGAGCATTTTGGACGAAAGAGCGTTAACATTTCTCAGCCCGGACGCTTTAAGAGATAAGGCATCTTACGAAGCCGTTTTGGTGGGCCTTCATGCCGCAGCAAGGAATGAAAATTTTAGAGAAGATGGACGTCACCGGTACGGAATGGATTTAGGTACGGATGTGATGCGAATAGGTGATCCTACCCTCCCGGAGTGGAAGAGTTACCCTCAGGAGTTAACTCCAACAGGTGCATTGGTTAATTACTGGTGGAACTGGGGCTTTTTGGAAGTGCTGCCAAGAGCCAATGCTATCATTTCAAATGTGCAAGGGGCAACAAATATTTCCCAGGCAGATAGAAATGCGCTTGAAGCCGAGGCAAGGTTCTTCAGAGCCTATACCTATAATGCGATGGTAAATATTTATGGTGGTGTGCCAATTGTTGACAAGTTTTATACCGAACCTAAGGTTGATTTTACAAGGGCCAGCAGGGAAGAAGTGTTGGCTTTTGTACAGGCAGATTTAGAATTTGCAGCGCAACATTTGCCTGTAACCGCTCAACCAGGCCGTATTACAAAAGGTGCTGCCAATCATCTTTTATCAGAGGTGTATATCAGCCGTAAAGATTGGGATAAGGCTATAGCAGCGGCAACAGCCGTTATAGATGGCGGTCAGTACAGCCTCATGCAGCAGGGGCAGCGCTTTGGAAAGTACAGGGACAGTTTAGGTACCAATATATTTTGGGATCTTTTCCGCGAAGGCAACTACAATGCTGCTGTAAACAGAGAAGACATCTGGGTAGTACAATTTGAAGTAGGAACTCCTGGAGGAGGTGCCAGCACTGGTATCGGTAATAATTATCACAGGGGCCTAGCACGATGGTTCGATACCAAGGATCCGAATAATGCAAATGGAATGCTATCCCCGGTTACAACCACGGCACTGAATCGTTTTGGTGATAAAGTGGGTGATAGCTTGAACAGGGGAGTAGGATGGCTTAGACCAACAAGCTATTGGACCAATTCTATATGGACTGATCCTAATGATATCAGGAATTCAAATTCAAACATCAGGAGAAAATGGTATTATAATAACCCGGCCTCAGCTTTCAGAGGGCAGGAAGTAACTCCACACCGTTGGCTGGATACGATGTTTCATCTTTATCCAATACCAACAAAGTTCGAAGGCATCGCTCCACTTGGTTTTGGAAACGGACAAACTGGTCTTGATCAGTACAAGATGCGTTTAGCTGAAACCTATCTATTGCGTGCAGAAGCCTATTTAGGTAAAGGAAATACAACGGCTGCTGCCGCTGACATCAATACCGTAAGAAGCCGGGCAGGCGCGGCACCTGTTGCTGCTGGTAACGTAACGATAGATTATATCTTAGACGAAAGGGCACGTGAGTTGTTTATGGAGGAACCCCGCAGAAGAACTTTAGTGCGCCTTGGTAAACTGGTTGAACGTACAAGAACATTCAATTCCTACGTAACAGGCTTTCCTTGTCCAGCGACAGGTCCCTGTAACCCGGGACAAGCAGGGTTAGGTGCAACCATACAGGCGCATCATGAGTTGTTTCCAATACCACAATCTTTTATTAGTGCTAATAGTGGAGCTGTGATACAGCAGAATCCTGGTTACTAATAACCACAGATAAGTGGCAAATACTGAAAGGTATCTAATAAGGAAAAGTAAATATGCTTTTGTTTATTAGATACCTTTCTCTTTTTTGTGCAATACCAGCATCTATAGTAAGATTCTTTCTTTTCCTTTTTGCGTATACCTACCTAACATCTATATTACTGTATTGAGGTCATAGTTGATCCTACTATTTTTATATATCCTGACTACTGGCTGTGGTACTTATGGTATAAAATA
This sequence comes from Flavisolibacter sp., assembly GCA_035645595.1. Taxonomy (GTDB): domain Bacteria; phylum Bacteroidota; class Bacteroidia; order Chitinophagales; family Chitinophagaceae; genus Flavisolibacter. The sequence continues at coordinate 3,729 of DASQMG010000362.1, forward strand.
TATCATAGATTGAGTGGCTATATATTCTAAAACAGCAACAAAGAACTTAGTGCAATAAACAGCCAATTCAGTGGAATTCAGGTAATGCACAGTTAGTAGCTTTAAGCTCTATTAAACTTTTTATGTTTAATCAACAACGATTGACTGCCCCTATCTTATTAACCTTGCTTTGTTTGTGCACCCGCATTAATGCAGAGATAAGCCTGCCTTCTTTTTATACAAGCAATATGGTACTGCAAAGAGGGAAGGGCATCAACCTGCATGGTTGGGCTAAACCCGGCGAGAAGATAAAAGTGTCACTTGCGGGCAAAACGGCCAGCACTACAACCAATGCTTCGGGCCAATGGCAGATGACTTTATCAGCATTGCAAGCAGGGGGGCCCTACAACCTGGAATTTACCGGTAAAAACAAGATTGTTCTAAATGATGTACTCATTGGCGACGTATGGTTTTGCAGCGGGCAGTCGAACATGGGTTGGAAGTTGGGTTGGCTTCAAAAGGAAAAAGCAAGCAATGCGCAGTTTTCCAACCCTAACATCCGTATGATTTCGATACCTGAAACCATCAGTGCTGTGAAAGAAACAAACACAAAGCCAACTGCGTGGAAAGTTTTCTCACCTGAAAACGCACTCCAGTTTTCTGCTGTAGCAGCGCACTTCGGTCACTTGTTGCAACCCGAGATCAATGTACCACTGGGCTTGATAGTAAGTGCCTGGGGAGGTACGGACATAGAGGCCTGGATGACCGCAGATGCATTAGGTGCTTTGGACAAATACACGGCTTCCTTGCAACAATTGAGCAAAATCGGGGACGCCGTAACCTTTGACAAAAGAACAAAATTGGCTGCACAACTCTGGGATGATACCGCTAGTAGATTTGATCCTGGTGTAAGGGAGAAGTGGTACGTTGCGGCAGATGACAACAGTTGGCAAACGGCGCAGTTGCCCATTACTTTAAACGACCTGGGTATTAAAGAGCAAGGCAATGTCTGGTTTCGAAAATCGTTCACCCTGGCTGCTGCTGATACCGTTGCCGGTTTAATCGTTTCACTGGGTAGTGTGGGTACAGATGCCGATGTATACTTTAACGGTTATAAACTGGCAAAGTCTATAAACTTATCCGGAAAATACTACTACACCGTTCCTCCTTCAACGTTGGTGGTTGGTGACAATAAAATGGTAATAAAAGTTTTACGGCGTTGGGGTATAGGGGGCTTTCGGGGCAAACCGGAACAGATGTTTGCTGTCTCAGCTGCCAGGACCATTTCTTTAGCAGGGGAATGGAAATATAAAACGGGTTACCTGGCTCCCAATCCCGCACAAATGAGCGGCCCAAACTACTTTCCCACTTCTTTATTTAATGGAATGGTACACCCACTTACAAGCATGCCTGTTAAAGGCGTGATATGGTACCAGGGTGAAAACAACACGAACAGGTCTGCCGAGTATGCATGGAACCTGCAGACAATGATTAAGGATTGGCGAAGGTATTGGCAGGATGCGCATCTGCCCTTCCTGGTGGTGCAATTACCAAATTACAACGAAGATGACCCGGCCAAAAAATATTGGAAAGAAATGAGAGCGGCACAGCAGGAGGCTACCCGGTTGCCTGCCGTCGGGGTCGTGGTCACTTACGATATTGGTGACTCGGCGGACGTTCACCCGGTTAACAAGTATGATGTTGGTAAACGGCTATCACTTCTCGCAAGGAAAATGGTTTATGGTCAGAATAATATAGTTGCAGAAGGGCCGAAAGCAAGCAGGGTTTATGGGGAAGACAGCCAGGTCATTTTGCAGTACGATATAACAAACAGGGATGAACAATTAGTGGCGGGCGATAAATACGGTTATCCTAAGGGGTTCGAAATTGCAGGTGCAGATAAACAGTTTCATTTTGCCAATGCGCAAATCGCAGGTGATAAAATTATCCTGTCAGCCAGGGAGGTTAGTAAACCTCTTTATGTGCGGTATGCCTGGGCCGACAATCCTGATGCGAACCTGTATAACGCCTATGGCTTGCCTGCAGCACCTTTTATAACGGATGTAAAGCCGGTAAAATAATTTTTCGTTACTGAACAGGCTTGTTAACAAAATCCATTTAGCTTTTAATCAAAAAATAATGCGCAGTAAAAATCCTTTGTTGTTCGGTTTGTGTTTCTTTTTCTTAACCAACTTATCAGCCCAAAAAAAGTATGAACCTACCTGGGAGTCAATCGACAGCAGGCCGGTACCCAAGTGGTTCCAGGATGCTAAATTTGGCGTCTTTATTCATTGGGGAGTGTACTCGGTTCCTTCCTACATTCATATCAACAGGGAGGGTTCTGTTTATGATTGCTATGCTGAATGGTATGAAGTGCTGGCGATGAGCAAAAAAGGGCCAAGCCGCGATTTTCATGATCGTGTATATGGCAAAGATTTTCCCTATCGCAGTTTCGCCCCCATGTTTAAAGCTGAATTATGGCAGCCGGATAAATGGGCGCAACTGTTTAAAGAGGCGGGAGCAAAGTATGTGATACTGACTTCCAAACATCATGACGGATTTGCGCTTTGGCCAAGTAGCAGTCAGTACTCAAAAGGGTGGAACGCTGTCGAAACAGGGCCTAAACGAGATCTGGTAGGCGACCTGACCAAAGCCGTTCGGGACAAAGGATTGAAGATGGGACTTTATTTTTCGTTGATAGAGTGGGAGAGTACACCAACGCAAAGGTCAGGCAATTTTAATGGCTATTACCTGCCCCAGGATGTTGTGCAGAAGTATAAAATTCCGGAAGATAAAATGATCGGGGATCATATTATTCCGCAGATGAAAGAACTTGTGACCAAATATCAGCCGTCTATCTTATACCCCGATGGTGACTGGGACGAAGATGATACGCGTTTGCAGAGTAAAGAGTTTTTAAGTTGGTTATATAACAATGCACCAAATAAGGCCGAGATCGCTGTTAATGACCGATGGGGTAAAGTACGTGGTAAACACGGTGGATATTATACAAGGGAGTATGCAGATTCGGACTTGGATGACGGCCATCCCTGGGAAGAAATTCAGGGTATGGGCTACTCATTTGGATTCAATAGGAACGAGGATATTAATGATTATCGTACATCAGAAGAACTGGTACACCTGCTGGTAAATACCGTTGGCCGCGGCGGTAACTTATGTTTGAACATAGGCCCTGCTGCCGATGGTACAATTCCCGGCATTATGGAGCAGCGCCTGAAGGACATCGGTAGCTGGCTTGCCGTAAATGGCGATGGAATTTATGGTACAAAAGCGTGGCACAACCCTGCTGAAAAGAAAAAGACAACAGCAGACGCTTCCGCAGAAAAGAAAGAAAAAAGTGCAGCCGAAGCTGCCAGTACAAAAACCGGGAAAACAGTTTTCTATACCATCAAGGGAGATGACTTATATGTGCTTTCGACGCAGTGGCCGGCCGGCGGAATCACTATACCTGAACTGACCTTTCCTAAAGGAACATCAATTGCTTTACTTGGCAGTGCCGCAAAAGCGTCTTTTATCAATACAGGCAAAGCTGTCCGCATTCTTCCACCCGTAGTTACGCCATCCACTTTACAAAGTAAATATGCTTACGTTTTTAAAATAAACGGTGGCGCAAAAGGCCTGAAATAGATGCCGGCGGTATCAGAATGAACATAAAACATTTAATGACAACTGCTTTAAAACCGTATTTAAATAATTTAAAATGATAGAAAGACTATTGCCTTCCTTGTTCATGCTGGTTTTCCCGCTTACGCTCCTTGCACAAAAGGGGTTAGCGGAATTGAAGTTTGTCTCGATCCATCCTACTCCAATTATTGGCAAAGGATACAAAGGAGCCGAGGATGTAAAGTTTGGATTTGAAGGGGGCACCGCGCAAAAAGTAAACGGGGTGTATTACCTGTTTACTACCGAGGTAGTTGACACGCCGAAAACGGCCCAGGTGCGGATGGCAATCTGGAGTAGTAAGGACGGAATCAAGTTCGAAAAAAAAGGAATCATTGCTAAATCAAATGGTGACTGGTACGATTCAACCTATCGCATGGCGACATGGTCGCCCATGTCAGTATTTGATGCCGAAAGAAATGTATGGAGTGTATTCAGTGTAGGATATCGCCGCAAACCTGATGCGACAAATGTTTTCAATATGTCCGGCCGAATACTAAGGCACGATAGTAAAGTAAAAGGCATAAATGGAATTACCGGCCCCTACCAGGAAGGTGGATGGTTAAACGTTGACAAAAAGCCCGATTGGTGGGAAGGGCCAGGCGAAATAGTTTCATTTTTCCCATACAAGATTGGTAAGCAGTGGTGGGCGTTTTATGGAGGTAACAGTGTTCCGGAGCATGTAGAGGCTGCAGCTACACTCAACCCCAATGCAAAAAATGTTTTTTATAATGGTTTAATGAAAGCGGAGAAAGGCATGACGGGCAAATGGGTAAGGCAATCAAAGCTAAATCCTGTGCCATTGGACCCGGAATTTGTTGAAAACTGTATTGCTACGAAAGTGGCACCTGATTTATATATTACGGTATATGATGGTGCCAATGAAACGGAAATATCGTATGCCTGTTCAAAAGATGGTATCCATTGGGAGAAGGAGCAACTACTTAAAATACCTAACGCGCCATCGTGGATAAAGAATACAAGAACACCGCTGGGCCTTATAAGCGAAGGCAAGGGCCTGTACACCATCTACTTTACTGCATTCGATGGCAATAACCCGGAGAAAATAGAACCACTATGGCACGATGGCTTTGGCAACATGGGTAAGCTTACCGTACAACTTGTCAGGAAGTAGAAAGCCCGCCGAATACAAAATATGAAATGGACCTTGTCATTAACCCTTGCCGTTGTTATCGCTCTCTTATTGCAGAATAATGCAGATGCTCAGATAGTAACTACGGGCAAAAAATCGGGTAAGAACAAGTGGATAGAATATAAAAATCCTATCATTTCAGCCTATTTAGCCGATCCTTACATTCGTTATGAAAACGGCTTTTATTACCTGTTCGCCACAGGCGTTGCCGAGGATAAAAGGTACATTCCTGTTTATCGTTCAAAAGATTTAAGTACCTGGGAGTTTGTTCGGGGAGCTGTTAACAACGGGCAAAAAGAAGATTGGAACTACAAACATTTTTGGGCACCGGAGGTTATTAAGATCAAAGAAAAATTCTATCTCTATTTTACAGCATCTCCTGATATCTCTCCTGCAAATTCTGGTAACAGGGTAGGCGTTGCTGTTGCGGATAATATAGAAGGTCCTTATCAGACTATCGGTGTTGTAATACCCAATGGATCTATCGATGGCCACCCAGTATTTGATAAAGACAGTACCATGTATATTTATTATACCATAGAATGGCAAAACTCCAAAGGATATAAAGCCGGGCAGATTTACATGGATAAAATGCTTTCACCGACCCAGGTTGCAGATGATCCCAAGCCTTTAATTACCCATCATAACTGGCAGGAAGGTGCCTTTCTTTTGCAGCGGGATAATGCATATTATTTAACTTATAGCTGCGGTGCATGGTCAGATAGTACCTATCATTTGCGGTACGCCAGGTCGGGCCTTATAACAGGTCCATATACAGAGCAACGTGATACAATTATAAAGAGCAATGCGATGGTAAAAGGCCCGGGTCACCATTCTATTTTTAAAGATCAAAATAACGGGGACTGGATTGTTTACCATGGCTGGGATACGGCTTACACAGCTCGTTATCCACGAATCGACCCAATCCGGCTTGTTAATGGAAAGATAAGCTGTTCCGGTCCAAGCTATACATCACAAAAAGTAAGCTTAGCGCCCAAGCCAGGTGCAAAGCCCAAAATAAAATAATTGGTACAGTTCTAAACATGATGAAAGGCCTATTCTTTTTAATCGGTTTTTTTAGCCTGTTCGTAAATGCTCAAACAGGCAGGCAGCGGTTTGCCGTGTTGGGAGATTACAAAGTAGAAAATGGCGGGATTATTAAAAACTGCAGGATAGGCTATCGCAGCTTTGGGAAGATAAACAGCGATAGCACAAATATAATACTGGTGTGTACCTGGTTCAGCGGCAGAAGTGAAGGCGTCTCCTCTGTTTTTTGTGATAAGGACGGCTTTATAGATACTACAATCTTTCATGTAATTGTAGTAGATGGTTTAGGGAATGGCATTTCATCTTCTCCCTCTCATTACCGGGAAAAAGGTGTTGGTGCATTTCCTTTTATTTCCATTGCCGATATGGTGCACACCCAACACCAGTTGCTGACAAAACATTTACGCATAAAACACCTGTATGCGGTAGCAGGCATTTCAATGGGTGGTATGCAGGTGTTTCAATGGATGGTTTCCTTCCCGGACTTTATGGATAAAGCCATTTCCATAAATGGTACACCGCGGCAATCGTCGTATGATAAGCTTTTATGGAATACAGAGCTATCTGCCTTGGAAGTAGTTAAAAAATGCAAGCCTTGTCTGCCGCAGGCGCTGCAAACCGTTGCCATGATACATGAACTTCATTTATATACGCCGGCCTATCGCATAAAGCAAACCAGTGCCGAACAATACGAAAACTTTGTCAAAAAGGAAGTTCGCTATTCTGCTAATTTTCATTACCTGGATTGGATTGCACAATTGCGTGCTATGATCAGCCATGATGTTGTAAAAGACAAAAGCTGGGCAGCGTTAAAAGAAAGGATAAAAGCAAAAGCATTAGTTATTGTTGCGTTGCAGGATATAATGGTAAACCCTTCGACCTCCATTGAGTTTGCCCGGCAACTTAGCCTGCCGCTTATTGAGTTACAAGCGATATGCGGACATCAATCTCCGGGCTCTTGCGACAAAGAATATGTAAAAAAAGAAATAAGGCAGTTTCTAAATCAGTAATAAAAATTCATGCATGGAGTCATTTCAATGCTGATGCACGGCTCCAGACAAATGATGTCAGGGAACTGAGTGCAGGCGCGGCGTATTATATTCAAACCCCGAAAAAGCTTTCCGAAAGACAGGCAACAATCCTACGAAATAAAAACACACCGATAATGGTCTTTTTGTTGGGCAAAATGGTTTGACACAATACAATTTCCCTTTGGAAAAGGGATAAAAAGCAAATGCTGCTTGTGAAATCACAATTACGATAGATAATATTTGTACGCAAAAAAATACTGTAGAACAATGACACTCACCGGAAAGCAATTCATAAAAACAGAATGTAGAGCAGCGGGAACTAATACCTTTTCTGCTTATAATCCAGGTGCTGATGATGCTCCGCTTCCAGGCATTTTTTATGAAGCTACAAAAGAGGAAGTGGAGACAGCCTGCATGGCGGCGGGCCAGGCATTTCAGGCATACAGTGAAATTCCCGGTGAGGAGAGAGCCGTGTTTTTAGAAGCAATAGCACAGGAAATAATGAGTATTGGTGATGAGTTATTGGAGAGGGCCAATGCAGAAACGGGACTTGCCTTACCCCGGCTACAAGGGGAAAGAGGAAGAACAATTAATCAGTTAAGCCTGTTCGCAAAACAAATAAGGGAGGGCAGTTGGGTAAATGCAATTATTGACACGGCTGAACCGGAAAGGCAGCCAATGCCTAAGCCGGACATAAGGCAAATGCAGGTTGCATTAGGCCCGGTAGCGGTATTTGGTGCCAGCAATTTTCCATTTGCTTATTCCACTGCCGGTGGTGATACGGCGAGTGCATTAGCGGCCGGATGCCCGGTTGTTTTTAAGGGCCATCCTGCTCATCCCGGTACCTGCGAGCTGGTAGCAATGGCAATTGGCGCTGCGGTAAAAAAATGTAACATGCCGGCAGGTGTATTTAATATGGTGCAAGGGGCATCACACGATGTGGGCACCTGGCTGGTACAGCATCCGGCCATAAAAGCAGTTGGTTTTACAGGCTCGCTTAGGGGAGGAAAAGCTTTGTTTGACCTCGCTGTAAGACGAGAAGAACCCATCCCGGTGTATGCAGAAATGGGCAGTGTAAACCCGGTATTTTTCTTGCCTGGCATTGTAAAGGAAAGAGGTGAAGTACTGGCCAAAAGCTTCGCTGCCTCTGTAACATTAGGCACCGGCCAGTTCTGTACTAACCCTGGTGCATTTGTGGTAGTAAATGGCGAGGAAAGCAAAGGGTTTATAGAAGAAACGAAAATCAGTTTGCAGACTACTTTGGTAGGCTCAATGTTAACCAGCGGCATCAGGACTAATTACCTGAAAGGAGTTGAGGATTTACGCCAACACAAGGACGTAGTTGCCCATACGTTACGGGCTGAAAACATTCCAACGCCACAACTTTTTACCACCACCGTCGCCGTGGCATTAGCAGAACAGCAGCTTATGGAGGAAGTATTTGGTCCTTCTACCATCGGTGTCATTGCTTCCTCTAAAGAAGAAGTGCTATCGTTTGCCGCGCAGTTAAAAGGGCACCTGACAGCTACCGTTCATGGCACTGCCGAAGAGTTGATGGAGTATGTAGAGCTTATAAACATTTTGAAACAAAAAGCAGGTCGCCTGATCGTTAATGGTTTTCCTACCGGCGTGGAGGTAACCCACGCTATGGTGCATGGCGGTCCTTTCCCGGCTACGGCAGATGGCCGCTCTACTTCCGTCGGGCCCGAGGCTATCTATCGTTTCACCCGCCCCGTTTGTTTCCAGGATTTTCCTTCTTTTCTGTTGCCTCGGGAGTTAAGAGATGAAAATCCTATGCATATCAGGCGCAAAATAAATGGTGAAATGAAGGATGCCGCAAGTAAGTTTCCGGGATAGAGATAACCTCGTTATAAAGTTCCTGGTGTGGGCTTATTTATTATGTTTTTGTGCAAGGCGCCGAAACTTCTGTCTGAACACGTTATACCTGGAAAAGATTTAAAGAAAAGGAATGCTTGATTGTATTTTTATAAGACTTGCCTCACATATCTTTAGAAATATTTCGTTCCATTATCTTTTAAAGTATAGTAATCTCTGCATATGGTTAAAATAAATTTAACTGCGACGCTTATAATGGCAGCAGTTCTGACTTTTTCATGCAACTCCGGTGTCACGGTGGATAAAGCTACTACTTCTGCTGCTGTTGATACATTAACTGAAGAACAAAAACATGAATCCTCCAACGCCTTAAAGGGTCTCGTCGCCTTTAAGGGCCTTCAGGTTACTAAAATGGCTACAGAGCCCATGCTAAAAAATCCAACCAATATAGATGTAGATGATCGTGGAAGGGTGTGGGTGACTGAAGCTTACAATTACCGCCCTGATATTACCGGGAATCCTACTGAGGCCAAAGGAGACAGGATCATGATTCTGGAGGACAGAAACGGGGATGGTGTTATGGATACATCAAAGGTTTTCTTCCAGGGTGTTGAGCTGAATGCGCCTTTAGGTATCTGCGTTCTTGGCAACAGGGTTATTGTGTCTCAAAGCCCCTACATCTGGTCTTTTTACGATGACGATGGAGACGACAGAGCCGACAGAAAAGAGATTATGTTCCAGGGCATTGGTGGCGAGCAGCATGACCACGGCGCACACGCTTTTACATTCGGCCCGGATGGAAAGCTTTATTTTAATTTAGGGAACGAAGGACAAACGTTGAAAGATAAAAACGGGAAAACAGTTCGTGACCAGGATGGCGATGAGATAACGAATAAAAAATACAAAGAAGGGCTGGTATTGCGCTGTGACCCTGATGGCTCCAAAGTGGAAGTGTTGGGACAGAATTTTAGAAACCCCTTTGAGGTAGCTGTGGATAGTTATGGCACCTTATGGCAAAGCGATAATGATGACGATGGAAACAGGGGTGTTCGCATAAATTATGTAATGGAACATGGCAATTTTGGTTATAAAGATGAAATGACAAATGCAAGCTGGCAGCAAAAACGTACGAACCTTGAAGATTCAATCCCCTTACGTCACTGGCACTTAAATGATCCCGGAGTAGTACCTAACCTTTTGCAAACCTTTGCCGGATCACCCACCGGAATTGTAGTGTATGAAGGCAGTTTGCTTCCGAAAGAATTTCATAACCAGATAATACATACAGATGCAGGGCCCAATGTCGTTCGCTCTTACCCGGTAAAAAAGCAGGGGGCCGGTTACAGCGCCGAAATAATTAATATTTTGAAAGGGGAAAAAGATCAATGGTTTCGGCCTGCTGATGTATGCGTAGCCCCGGACGGGTCTTTGATAGTGGCCGACTGGTATGACCCCGGTGTGGGTGGACACCAGGCCGGAGATCAAACCAAAGGCAGGATTTACCGTGTGGCTCCGGATGGTTCAAATTATTCCACTCCTGCCCAAAGCTATACGTCGGCTTCCGGTGCTGTGCAGGCTTTACAAAGCCCTAATTTATCTACCCGGTACAAAGCCTGGACCGCCTTGCAGGCTATGGGAGAAAAAGCAATACCGGAACTGGAGAGTCTATGGACTTCTTCGCCTAATTCTAAAATGCGGGCAAGAGCTTTTTGGGCGTTGATAAAAATGAAAGGTGCTTCTACAGAAAAATATATTCAGCAAGCCGCGCAACAAAATATTCCTGAGCTTAAGATAATGGCATTAAGGGGGGCAAGGGAAATAAACGGTGATGCAATTTCACTCATAAAGCAGTTATCCAACGACGCAGATATGCAGGTAAGAAGGGAATGCGCCTTGGCGTTGCATCATAACAAATCGGCAGAGGCACCAGCGTTATGGGCAGCCCTGGCCAGTACGTATAATGGCAACGATCGCTGGTACCTGGAGGCTTTAGGAATAGGCGCAGACCGGCAATGGGATAAATTTTTTGAAGCCTTTGTAGCCAGAGTAAAAGACCCGGTACAAAGCGAAGCCTATAAAGATGTTGTATGGCGGGCCCGGACAGAGGCTGCTGTTCCATACATTGCCAGGTTAGCCACGCAGGCAAACATCCCGCTTGGACAACGGCTCCGGTACTTCCGTGCTTTTGATTTTAATGCAGGACCGGCAAAATCTTCGCTGTTATTAAATATGATAAAGGATAACAGCACTAATGATACCGCCATAAATAAACTCGTCTTGCAACACCTTGACATTAAATCGGTGAAATCTTCAGCGTATGCACAAAAGGCATTGAAAGAAATACTAAAAACCGTCGCAGGCACTTCTGAATATATTGACCTTGTCAGGAGGTATGAATTGAAATCGGAAAATGAGAGCCTGCTTGCTATGGCCATCAATAATGCTAAACAGCCCGAGGGCAGAAATGCAGCCGATGTATTATTAAAGTCGGGCGGTGCGGCCCTGGTATGGACTGTGCTTAAGGGCGACGATTCCTCCAGGAGTGATGCGCTGCTAACCTCTTTAAGCAAGGTGGGAAGCAAGGAGTCTATAAACATGCTGCAGTCAATCCTACTAACAAAAACCTACACGCCTACGCTGCGCAAACAGGCGGCAGGTAAAATTGGTAAAAGCGGCGGCGGTGAGGATGTAGTATTGACCTTATTAAAAAATAAGAAAGTACCATCACCTTTAATTCCCGATGTAGTAGCGAGTGTGCAGGGAGCCTGGCGCAAGGCAGTGAGAGACGAAGCTTTAGGTTACTTACCAAATGCGAGTGCTGCAGCTTTTAAGAAAGAACCTGTCATGGCAGATTTTGCTGCTTTAAAAACAGACGCAGGCAATGGGAAAAGAGTTTTCCTAAACACCTGTTCTGTTTGTCACCAGGTGAATAAAGAAGGTTATGATTTTGGCCCTAACCTCACAGAGATCGGTACCAAGTATCCTAAGGAAGCCCTATTGGAATCAATTGTTCATCCATCAAAAGGAATCAGTTTTGGGTACGAAAGCTGGGAAATAAAAATGAAAGATGGTTCTGTTATGACAGGAGTAATCGGAAGTAAGACCGAAACCGATGTCGATTTGAAATTACCGGGGGGCGTCAAACAATCGCTTAAAACAAGCAACATAAAATCAATTACTGATTTGAAGGTCTCTATGATGCCGGAAGCTTTGCACCAGAGTATGTCTTCACAAGACCTTGCGGACTTGCTGGAGTACTTGAAGGGTTTGAAAAAGAAATAACAGGGGCCGGCCATAAGCCCGATGCGTTTTTCGTCTCTCAGCAACGATCGTTGGTGGCCGGACCGGCCGGGGGAGAAGGGAAGAAACCTGGCTAGAATGGTCAACAACACAGCGCTTCATAATTTGGAATTGCCAGTAAACTTATGAACGTTATTGATAACATATTTATGTTTCGAATAGTAGAAGTTACTTGCTAAAACTAATGATGTTGTATAAAATTGCCTGGGGTGGAAAACGTCACCGGTTCTACTCCACGGCCACGGCCACTCCCCAGATATAAGGGTATTTTTGTATTGATGGCCTGGTACCCGGACATACTGGTATAAGTATTTCCCTATTTACTCATTTTACTGCCGTCATTCATAGATTACTATAAAAGGGCGATCTATCTTTAAGGAAATTGGGTCATCGCTATGTTTAATGTCTAAGCTTGCGTTCCTATATTTATTTCGTCCTAATCCACCTCTTATGAAATACTATCCACCCTTGTCGCTTTTAAGAAGCATCTTTCGCCTCTGCGCAGTAGCCATTCTACTTTGTATCATCACTCCTCTGCTTCAGGCACAAAGCCCGGCGCTTATTTATGCCAAAGCAGTAAATAATTCGCAGCCATTAGGAGGTTATGTTCAAAACAGGGCTGTGGCTGTAGATGCTTCGGGCAACGTGTTCATAACAGGCTATTTTGAATCCCTGGCCGATTTTGACCCGGGAGCGGGCGTAGCAAATTTGACTGCAACAGGCTCCACTAGTATTTTCCTGGCAAAATATGATGCATCCGGAAACTATGTATTTGCCAAAGCCATTCATGGATCGAATAACGGACAAGGTCTTGCTATTGCAGTTGATGGCGCAGCAAATGTGTATGTCTCCGGAAACTTTGCCGGCACGGCAGATTTTGACCCCGGTACCGGTACCGTAAACCTTACCAGCGCAGGAGGCAGCGATATTTTTCTTGCCAAGTATACTGCCGCCGGCAATTATCTATGGGC
>DASQMG010000363.1:0-2029 GCA_035645595.1 Flavisolibacter sp.
TTGTACCAAAGCAATGGAGGAGTAATAGCTTGCGCCATTTTTATCTGTTGTTTTAATGCGGTAGTAGTTGGCTCCCTTTACCGGAGTTACGTCATTAAGGAGGTAAGCGCCATTGCCGGTTCCTTTTGCTTTTACAGAGCCGATAGAAGAATACCTGGTGCCATCGCCGCTTTTTTCAATGATGAAGAAGTCTGTATTGCTTTCATCAACCGTCGTCCATTTTACATCAATGGAAGCGTTTTTTACAAGGGCATTAATGGATAAAGAACGTATCGGCAGCACACCGTTTGATTGTAGGCGGGCAGCAAAAATTTCACCATAAGTAGTAGTGGTAGGCCCACTGCGACTATCCCTCCAAGCTACAATTACACGTTCGCCGATAGAATTAATAGCCACAGGCGAAGATTGATTATTAGTGGCTGTGCTAACCGGCACACCATCTGGTGTCCATTGCACAACACCGCTGGTATTAATGCGTTGCGCATAAATATCCTGGTTAGAAGAAGTATTACGGGCATCGTCCCAAATAATAACAGCACCGTTGCTTCCATCTGGTAGTAATACATTATTGCCAGCCGAACTTGGCTGGTTACCGGTGGCGTTAGTAATAGCTACACCATTTACCGTTGCCCATAATGTACTGCCATCTGCTGCCGCAATTTTTTGGGCATAAATGTCACGGTTTCCGGTAACTCTCTGGTCATTCCAGGCAACAATAAAATCTGAACCACTTGAGATGATATAGGGATTGGATTGAACCAAGGGAGGTGTTGCAACTGCCACTCCATTGGTAGCCCAAATCTCTGCACCAGTGGCAGATAATCGTTGAGCAAAAATATTTCCATCACCACTGCCCAGCCGCTGGTCTGTCCAGGTAATTGCAATACCTCCGGCACCATCACTTGTAAGTTGCGGCGTCAATTGATTAAATACCGCGTTACAAACTAATAAGCCTGCTGCACCCCAAAGCAAAGCACCCGTGTTATCAATTCGTTGTGCATAAATATTTCTATCAGTGGTACTTACGCGTGGGTCTTCCCACACCACAAAAAGGCCGCCGGTACCGTCCTTAGTTACAACTTGTGCCTGTTGTGTATTTGGCTGGCTCCCGTGTATCGCAACTTCTGCTGCCCACTGGGGCGCCCCATTGCTGATAAGAATTTTTTGGGCATATAAATCAACGTCCGCCGCAACACGGTTATCGCGATAAACGATGATCGCTTCTGTATTATTAACCAACTCAATTGCAGGCGCAATCTTATTAGAAACGGTGTTGTCGGCTACAGTCAGCCGCACACCATTTACTGTCCATAAAACATTCCCGTTAGCATCAATTCGCTGACCATAAATATCGTCGTTGTTGAGGGCAGGCGTAGAGGTTCTATTACGAGCATCCTGCCAAACACAAATAGCACCGCCTGCTCCATCGGCAATTATAGCCAGATTTTGTTTGTTAGAAGATGAAGCACCCGATGCATTAGAAACCACTACTTCTGAAACAAATTTCAAAGTTCCATCAGCTAAAATTCGCTGTATATATATTGCGGGCACGGTTGCATTTCTATTATCGATCCACGCAGTAAACATTCCGCCCGCTCCATCGGTCGCTGCAACATTATCCGTTTTAGAAGTTGTGGGCGATGTTGTTACTACTGGTGTTCCTACAAGCGGATTGCCGTTCCACTGTGCATTCCCTGGAAAATTCACTAGCACAAAAATCAATACGTTTAATAGATTTTTTTTCATACGTTTTTAATTTAGTTGTTGAGGATTTATAAATATTTATTGCGGAAGTTCTTTTGGTGCGCTAACCCTTGCCGGTGGCGTTGAAACGGCTCCCATAAAAGAGACTACGGCATCTATTTCTTTATCGCTAAGATTCAGCTTAGATAGCAACGGCGATGTTTTTGGCAGGATAGAGTCCCGTACCCCCAGGTATTTTTTTTGAATGGGCGCCGGGTTGCCTAAATGATAAAACAGCACAACATCTTTTAGCGTGGTAAAATCGCCGTGATGAAACCAGGGCCCT
>DASQMG010000364.1:0-1797 GCA_035645595.1 Flavisolibacter sp.
GATGAATACAGACAATATGTCTATCCTTGGCCTAACAATAGATTACGGACCTTATTCTTTTGTAGATAATTACGACCTGACTTTTACACCAAATACCACCGATCTTCCAGGCAGGCGATATGCATTTGGCAGGCAGGCATCCGTTGCTAAATGGAACCTTGGTTGTTTGGGTGGCGCTATTGCTCCTTTGCTGCCTGGTAAGGATGAACTGGTAAAAATATTGGATACATATGATGATGTTTTTTGGACGAAGTATTATACCATGTTAGGGAATAAGATTGGGTTGGATGAGGTGCGCTTGGAGGAGGACATTACACTTTTTACAGAATTGGAAAAAATGCTGGTTTCTGTGCAACCTGATATGACGATATTTTATCAACTCCTGATCTATTTTTCACCAGGCAGTGAAATGAATAACAGGGAAGAGATAATCAACCATTTTAAGGAGAGTTTTTACGATGAATTGTCAACCGGGCAGGCCGACAATTTATACAACTGGACACAGATGTATGTAAAAAGAAGAAGTCAAAATACAATCAGTTCGGGAGAGGCCATTGAACGGATGAAAGCCACGTCGCCCCGTTTCATCTTACGTAATTACCTGCTGCACAAGGCCATCGAAGACCTGGAAAAAGGAGATGATACCTTGTTCCTGAAATTGCAAAACGCAATAAAGGAACCTTACTCCGTTAAGTTTGATGAATTTTTTGAAAAGCGGCCATCATGGGCCAGTCAAAAAGCAGGATGCTCTATGCTGAGTTGTAGTTCTTAAGAGGCTTTGCATGAAATAAGCCGCCCTGTTTGAGGCGGCTTATTGCTTTTTTAAATACTGTTCTGTTGTTTTTTAGTTGTGTTGTGATCAGCGCCATCGGATTCATCTTTTTTGTGTTTGCCCGTATCGCGGTTGGCAACACTTTTAGCCCCTTTCTGGTGCGACTGCTGGCTCTCGCCTTTGTGTTTTGTTGTGGTGCCGTCCAGGCCCTTGTTGGCTGCATGTTCCTTGTTGCTCATACTTGTTTATTTTATTTGAGAATGTAAATAGTGTCAACCGGGTGAGGTTATGTTATCACAATAATGTTGCCATTGGTAATGGGTGTGTTTGGGTACAAAACAAAAAAGGGCTCCTTGTCTATCATTTCATAAGTTCTACCTATCTTTTATTTATCTTCCAACACCTATAGAAATTAGGTTATAAAAACGATATCTCTTCACAGCTTTCTAAATGAATAAAATCACAACAATGACATCCCGTAGAAAATTTGTACAAACCTCAGCCTCCTTTGTCGGTGGTGGGTTACTGCTGTCAGCTTTCAACAATCCTGCTTTTGCCATTTTTAAGAACAGGATATCACCCAGCGATCAATTAAACATAGGCGCTATTGGCATTACCGGCATGGGTTGGGCCGATGTAAAAGCCGCGATAAAAATCCCGGGCGTTAACCTGGTAGCGCTATGTGATGTTGATAGGTCTTCGCTGGATAAACGTATGGGCGAACTGGCTGCTTTGAAAGTAGATGCTTCCAAAGTAAAAACGTATAGTGACTACCGCCGGATGCTGGATGATAAAACGGTTGATGCCGTTATCATTGGTACACCTGACCACTGGCATGCGTTAATGATGATGGATGCGGTAGCCGCCGGTAAAGACGTGTACGTAGAAAAGCCGGTTGGCAATTCGATAGGGGAGTGTCGGGCTATGGTAGCGGCACAGCAGCGGTACAGCAAAGCAGTGCAGGCCGGGCAATGGCAGCGCAGCCAGCAGCATTTCCAGGATGCCGTAAACTTTGTGCAAAGCGG
>DASQMG010000365.1:0-3153 GCA_035645595.1 Flavisolibacter sp.
AAAAGGATCAAACCTTACACTCCACTTTAACGGTAAAACTCCTTTTGCCGCCACGCTTACTTTATCAGGAAAATCTGAATTGGAAGTCAGCATCTCGGCGCAGGAAGATATGCCCCTTAAAGAACTTTCTTTCCCCGGTGCCTTTAAATCTCCCCCTAATCATTACCTGCTGCTTACTGACAGCGAAGGCATGTTATTGCCTGTTGATGATAAAGAATATCCTCTTGGCAGTGGCATTACGTATTACTGTGGCGGCGGGCTTTCCATGTCGTGGATGGGTGTAACTGATGGAGCATTTAAAACAGGTTACATGGCGGTCCTAGAAACACCTTATGATGCCGGTTTACGGGCGGAACGCAGAGAAGATGGCATCACATTCAAACCCGTTTGGTTAGCATCAAAAGAACAGTTTGCCTACACCCGTAAAGTCACTTACATTTTTTTTGACAAGGGGGGATATGTAGCGCAATGCAAACGCTATAGAGCTTATATCTGGCCCAAAAATGGCGTGGCTACACTAAAAGAAAACGCCAAAAAAATTCCTTCTATTGATAAGATGGTAGGCGGCGTACATATTTATGTTTGGGATAATGCACGTAATGCAGCTTTCTCAAAAGAGCTGAAAGATTCAGGCATTGATAAAGCGCTCTTTATCTGGAATCCCAATCACCTGCCTTATCCATCTGCGGGCTATGACGATTCGTTAAAATCGATGGGCTATGCCGCCAGCTCTTACGAATTATATACGGACGAAAACATGCGTGATACTGCCTTTTACGACCTCTCTAAATCGGCCACGTATCTCAAGCGCAACGCTTTTCCCGGAATGTTCAATCAACTGGTAGCACGAAAAAAAGACGGCACAACGTACTCCAATCAATTCGGAACCTATACCAATCCTCAGGCTGTTTTTCCTGAAGTGGTAAAACGCACTACAAAAGAAATGGCTATCTGGCCACACGAATCTTTTTTTGTAGATGTTGTACAAGCCAATGGTTTGTATGAATGTTATTCCACTCAGAATCCGTTAACGCGACAAGGCTGGGCAGAGGCGCACCGCAAAACCTTACAAACACTAATCAGGGAACACAAAGTATTTCTAGGCTCTGAATGGGGCGCCGATTATGCGAATGCAGAATCGGTTTATACCCATGGTATAATGACCAATCAACGCACCTGGTGGGGAACAGAAATTGATAAAAGGGGAACCATCTATTATTATGGCGATTGGAGAAACGGGCAGCGGCCTTCTATCATGTTGGGTACAAGAGTAGCGCCACCAAAATACTTACAATACTCTATCAACGAAACGGTCCGTGTGCCCTTATATGAACTGGTGTATCACGATGCGGTAGTAAGTTCATGGCGTTGGGAAGATGCCAATCATCACATGCCCGACATCTGGTGGAAAAAAGATCTGTTCAACATTTTATATGGCAATGCGCCCCTTTGGTCCTTAGACCGCGACCGGTGGGAGAGCTTTAAAAATACATTTGTCCAGAGTTACAAAACAGTTTGTCCATGGCTGCAACAAATAGGTTACGACGAAATGGTTGCACACCGTTTTATCTCGGCCGATCGCACTGTGCAGGAAAGCAGTTTTTCATCAGGCAGGAAGGTCATCGCTAATTTTTCGGACAAAGATTTTAGCTACCAGGGGAAGGTAATCAAGAGAAGAGGTTTTGTTACCTTATAAACGAAAAGGAGAGATCTGTGAAAACCATAATTATTTATCCTGATACCATGGCAGGATAAAATAAATCCGTTTAATTTATCAAAAAATTTATGCGCATTGATAGCCATCAGCATTTTTGGAATTATGATCCTGAACAGCATGGGTGGATGAACAGTGATATGACTGTGCTGAAAAAAGACTATGCGCCAAAAGATATCGAACCCCTACTTGCGTCCTGCAATCTCGATGGGTGTGTGGCTGTGCAGGCAAGCCAGACAGAGAAGGAAAATGAGTTTTTGTTGGCTCTATGCAATAATTCTTCTGTTATAAAAGGCATTGTAGGCTGGACAGACCTGCAATCTGAGAAGGTGGCTGAGCAGTTGACCCATTACAAGCAATTCGAAAAAATAAAAGGTTTCCGGCACATTGTACAGGATGAACCGGATATTGACTTTATGCTGCGCCCCGCCTTTTTAAACGGCATAAAACAATTAAAAAGCTTTGACTACACCTATGATATTTTGATCTTTCCCAAACATCTGCCCAATACTTTGACGTTCATCAAACAATTTCCGGATCAGCCATTTGTGATAGACCACATCGCCAAGCCACAAATAAGGAATGGACAGTTTGCTGACTGGAAAGAGAATCTTGGGAAAGTCGCTTCCTTTAAAAATGTTTACTGCAAAATATCGGGCATGGTAACGGAGGCTGTTTGGAACGAATGGAAGGCCGGTGATTTTACAAAGTATCTGGATGCAGTGGTAGAACTTTTTGGCACGGGCAGGATCATGTATGGTTCTGATTGGCCGGTATGCACTTTATCATCCTCTTATATGGAACAATACAATATTGTGTGTGATTATTTCGCTGCATTTTCAAGCGACGAACAGCATGACCTTTTTGGTGGCAATGCAAAGCGGTTTTATAACCTATAGCAAAGACGGGAGAATATAATTTAGTTTATAACCAGCTTGTCTATTTTTTCTTTTGGTTAGCTAACAAATAAAGCAACCCCAGATAAAAATTTAGATTGCGGAAAAAAGTAACTGACAGATGAAGTATGCAATGGAACAAACAATGCGATGGTACGGGCCTAACGACCCTGTAAGTTTATGGGACATACGCCAGGCAGGATGTACAGGTGTGGTGACAGCCTTGCACCATATAGCTGTGGGGGATGTATGGCCGATTGAAGAAATCAATAAACGCAAACAACTGGTGCAGGAAGCGGGTATGACATGGACCGTGATCGAAAGCCTGCCTGTACATGAAGACATCAAAAAACAAAAAGGAGAATTTTCCGTATGGATAGAAAATTATAAAAAAAGCTTGCACAATGTTGCGGCTTGCGGATTGAAGGTGGTTACCTACAATTTTATGCCGATCCTGGACTGGATGCGCACAGACCTTTCGTTTGAAATGGAGGATAGAAGCTTGGCCCTTCGGTTTGAAAAAGCAGCCTTTATTGCTTTTGA
>DASQMG010000366.1:0-12471 GCA_035645595.1 Flavisolibacter sp.
AAAGCGGCTAACGCCGCTTTATTCTTTTAACTCATTTGACTCTCAAATTCGTCCTTGTGCTTACCAAACTTATCTTTCACTTTACCGTAAGCATCATCTGCCTTGTTTTTCAGATCATCAACAGTGTCCTGAAATTTCTCCTCATCATACAAATAGAAGACAACGCCCGCAACAGCAGCGCAAACTAAGGCGCCTAATAATATTTTTTTCATGTTAAATGGTTTTTGAGATGAAACAATTTCACCCGGTAACAACCCCAGTATTAAGGTAAACCAATTTACTTAAAAATTTATGCCAAGGCAGGGGAAAGTTGACATCAGAAAGTTGAACATCGGATGTCGACCCTGCCAATTGGCGGTAGCCGTTTTTTAATTGGCTCAAGTGACAATTTCGACTCGGGTACCAGATGCGAACTGATTACTGCCAACAGTTTGGCTACATCAAACGCTCAAAACTCCGGCGGTAATCGTATTGCAGATCCTCGTGTGAACTCTCAATAGCTGCCTCAATTTTCTTTAGCTGCGATTTATAAATGTTTGAGAGGAGTATACTGTTTTGCCACGAAATTTTTAAACCGCGGAAATTGGTACAATAGTGAAGCAGGATTTCCACTTCCGCTGTCTTACTCCCGGTATAGCGGATGTATTTATTGGCAATACGCAAAGCTTTACGAATCCCCTTTTTTGCAAAATAGACACTTGATGCGTTTACAGCGCCGAACGCGTCATTAATCTCCTCGTTTACACTTTTAATATAGGCCGGTAGATCGTCAACCTCAAATAGCAAAAATGTCAGCAGTTCTTTGTTTTCTTTTTTGTATCTGGAAAGCCGTAGGCAAATGTCCATAAGAGACTTTGCATCCAGTTCCTTCAAAGCTGCCTTTATCTCCTGCGCCGTTGCTGCTTTCATTGCCTTACAAAACTTTTTTGAGATACCGGTAAAATGATGGTGAACATGGCTCCTTCGCCAGGCTTGCCTTCTGCATGAATGCTGCCGTGATGATTGTCCACTATCTTTTTACAAATTGCCAACCCTATCCCTGTGCCCTCATACACGTTAGCGCTATGCAAGCGCTGAAATATTTCGAATATCTTTTCTGCATACGACTCATTGAAACCAATGCCATTATCCTTTACAACGATCCTCGCAAAGGGTTCCCGGCTCCAGTTATAGCTATACGCTGCCCGCGATAGCGCCTTCTCATCTATCCATGCATATTGGTTTAGGTCTGAGGCTGTAATAATAGTGCCCGTAATCTCGATCTGCACATCTACGGCTTCTTTCTTAAACTTCAATGCATTGCTAAGCAGATTTTGAAACAATTGTCCCATCTGGTAGGGAATAGCTTCAATAGAGGGGAGTACTTCTGTTTTAATAATTGCTCCTGTACTATCCATTTTTACTTCTATATCAGACAGCACTTGCTCCAATACGATATTCAGGTCGGTTGTTTTATAATCCTCTTTTGTTGCCTGTAAACTGGAAAACCGTAGTATATCCTCAATCAACCGCTGCATGCGCCCGGATGACTGCACAATTTTTTCCATGTACACCCTACCTGCATCGCTTATATGGTTCCCTGCTTCTTTTTCAAGCAACGAGGTAAAAGTCATAATCTTACGCAGAGGTTCCTGCAAATCATGAGAGGCTATATATGCAAACTTTTGCAATTCGGCATTGGTTATTTCGAGTTCATGAGTTCGTTCAAGCAGTTGCTGCTGCGCCTTTTGTTGTTCTGTTATGTCTTGTGCTGTACCAATCATTTTAACCGGTTCGCCTTTCTCATTGACAATCACTTCTCCCTTAGCCTGGATTATTTTTTCAACTCCTTTTCCAGTAGTAATGCGGTGCGTAAAATCGGTAAACTTTTTGTCAGCATAGGTTTGCTGGATCGTGTTATGGACAAACTCTCTGTCCTCCGGGTGTAACTTCCCTAAATAACTTTCGTACGACAAAGTACCCACAGGCGCCATATCAAAAATCTTGTACATCTCGCGGCTCCATGTTACCGTATTGGCAGGTATATCCCACTCCCAATGGCCGAGACGAGCTATTTCCTGTGCAATATTTAACTGGGTGTTGGCCACCTTCAGATTTTCTTCTGCCTTCTGGCGGTCGCTGATTTCTTTTTCCAGCTCGGCATGACTGCGCAACGAAGAAGCGACCGGCAAAATTCTTATGATATGAAAAACCGTTACCCAACTTACTACACCCGTTATAAAACGTACCAGAGCATTTAGCCGGTATGCGGGAAACCAAAATGTAATAGCATCTAATAAATGGGTAGAGCCGCACGCCAGAATAAAAGCTGCAAATAAAAAATAAGCCCTTATGAATTTAGCATCAACGCGTTTGGAGACGTATTTCAGAATAGCAAGCGGAATAGCAAAATAAGCCGACCAGATAAGCAGGTCACTGATGATATAAAGCCATCCGTGAAAGTCAGTCCAATTGCCGCAGTGCCAGCGGGGAGGCCAGTCGGATGTATCGAACAATTTGCGGAAAAAATCAAGGATTTGATTCATACGACAGCGCTAAAAATAAAGGTTTCGTATCGTTTACGTGCATCAAAATATAAGGCTTTTGGCTAAGAAGACGGCAAGGGAGGCGCTTACTTCCGTCCAGGCCCTTGGGCTCCTATTCAGGTTTTGTTGCATTCGTGGATCTGTTCTGGTTTTGTCCACCAACGGAAGGGAAAATTGGCATCACTCTTTGAGGTCCTTTTGCTGTTTATCAAAATAAAAACCAACCCATATATCAAGCGCCCTGCACCAATAAACAGGTCACTACCCATCCGTTAGTGTGTAGTTAGCTTATTTACGCAGAGCTGTAAGCTGTATTTCCAATGATTTAATTTAATGCTAAAGGTATCCCGAATCTTAGCTTTATCCATTACTGAATAAAGTGGCCGCGGAGCTGGCGTAGGATAGCTTGAAGTAGGAATGGAATTTACAATACATGCCGATTGCATAATTGCGGCAATTTCACTGGCAAACTGTGCCCAGGTAATTACACCCTCGTTGCTAAAATGGTAGATGCCTGCCACCCATTTACCTGAGCTGATTATTTGCATAATAGCAGCAGCTAAATCAGCAGCGTAAGTTGGAGAGCCCCATTGATCGCCAACCACATTGATGCTATCTTTCTCACTCATCAGGCGCATCATGGTTTTTACAAAATTCTTCCCGTAAAACGAGTAAACCCAGGAGGTGCGGATAAGGATGCTATCCGGATTTGATTCAATGGCCATTTGCTCCCCTGCCAGTTTACTCTTGCCATAAAAATTAATGGGCGCCACAGGAGCGTCCTCCTGCAAAGGTTCATTTCTGGAACCATCAAATACATAGTCGGTGGAGATGTGTAGGAACTTTGCGTTGTGCTTATTACAGGCTTTGGCCATTACGCCTACAGCCGTTCCATTGATCTGTAGCGCCTCGGCCTTTTCCGTCTCCGCTTTATCAACAGCCGTGTAAGCTGCACAATTGATAACGTAATCCGGTTGTACTTCGGCTATTCTTTTTTCAATCATTTCGTTGTTGTTCAACGAAAATTCAGATCGGGAAAAGAAATAAAAATCATAGGAGAAAAAGCAAGGGGCCAGTTGTTGTAGTTCGCTGCCCAACTGACCGTTACTGCCGGTAATAAGTATCTTTTGTTTTGATGGCATTATGGTTGATACACGAAGTTGTTCTTACAATGAGCAAACAATGGCAAGTCCAGATCCTTTTCCAAAAGAATGGCCTTGTCTTTTGGTATGCCCCAATCAATGTTTAATGTTGGATCGTCGAACCGGATGCCGCCCTCACTTCCTTTATTCCAAAATTCATTGCATTTATATAGCACGGTGGCTGTAGGGCTGATTACCGCGAAGCCATGTGCAAAACCAACCGGTACTAACAACTGCTTCTTATTAGCATCCGATAATTCGATAGTAAAGGTTTTCCCGAATGTGGGCGAGCCTGCCCTGATGTCAACTACAGCATCTACAATAACGCCGTCAAGCACACGCACCAGCTTAGCTTGTGCATGAGGATACACTTGGTAATGCAACCCACGTATAACGCCATACTTGGAATAAGATTGATTGTCCTGTACAAATTTTAAATTGATACCCTCCTCCTGAAAAACTTTTTCGCTGAAGGCCTCATAAAAATAGCCCCGGCTATCCTCAAAAACCCTGGGTTCGAAAACGCGGAGACCCGGTATAGGCGTAGTGAGAAATGGCATATTAAAAACTCCAATAAGTCCTGTTGGTAATTTTGTTTCTATACGCACCTTTTAAGTCAGCAATTAAAGCGGCGGGCTTTGTGATAGAGGTGAAATAAGCTTCGTCAAGATTTGCATAAGGTTCATGACAAACGGTTATAATCACTGCATCGTAATCATTGGCAATGTTCTCAGTCAGCCCAAAACCGTATTCGTGTTGCAATTCATCACTGTCGGCATGAGGATCCACTACGTCTACATTTATAAAAAACCCTTTTAGTTCTTTTACTACGTCAGCCACTTTTGAGTTTCGGATGTCGCTTACATTTTCTTTAAAAGTAGCGCCCATCACTAACACTTTTGAAGCCTTTACATTACTGACATTACTTATAATGTGGCGCACTACCTTGCGGGCTACATACAACGCCATATTGTCGTTAGTGGAACGGCCCGCTAAAATCACTTTCGAAGTATATCCTAACTCACTGGCTTTATAAGTAAGGTAGTAAGGGTCAACACCAATGCAATGCCCACCCACAAGCCCAGGGCTGAAAGGCAAAAAATTCCATTTCGTTCCTGCAGCCTCTAACACTTCGTAGGTGTTAATGTTCATCTTATCGAAGATGATAGAAAGCTCGTTCATCAACGCGATGTTCAAATCTCTTTGTGTGTTTTCAATGATCTTTGCCGCTTCAGCTACCTTGATAGAAGAGGCACGATGGACGCCTGCCTCTACCACCAATTCGTAGGTCTTTGCAATTTCTTCCAGGGAGTCTGCGTCACAACCCGAAACAACTTTTACTACCGTGCGTAAGGTGTGTTTTTTATCGCCTGGATTAATACGTTCCGGCGAGTAGCCAGATTTAAAATCAATACCATGCGTCAACCCTGAAATCTTTTCAATAATCGGCAGGCAGTCTTCCTCGGTGCAGCCAGGGTAAACCGTAGATTCAAATACTACATAGTCGCCTTTCTTAATCACTTTACCTATTGTTTCAGAAGCTTTTTTTACTGGCTTTAGGTCAGGCACGTTATGGTCGTCAACCGGTGTAGGCACTGCCACCACAAAAAATTTTGCTTCGCGTAGCTTGTCAAGGGAAGAAGTAAATTCAATAGCACAGCCTTCAAAAGCAGAGGCTTCCAGTTCATTGCTTGGGTCTATATTACCCCGCATCATCTCAATGCGTTTCTCGCTAATATCAAAGCCAATAACAGAAATTTTTCTGGCAAATTCCAGCGCTATCGGAAGGCCAACATAACCCAAACCAATAACGGCTAGCTTTTCTTTCTTATCAATAAGATCGTGGTACATTAATTACTGGTATTCGGGTGCAAATATAGAGGCAATGCCCAATAGGCAATAAAAAACAACAAGCAACTGACAACAAGCAAAAATGAATTGCCTTGTTGTTTGTTGCTTATTGTCTATTCGTTATTTTTTATAAAAACTCTTTGGGCTGCTTCGTCCATTCTTCAGGAGGAAGTGATTTAAAATATTCGTAGGTTGTTTTCAGGCCGTCTGACCGGCTTATTTTCGGCGACCAACCAAGAATATTTTTCGCTTTCGTAATGTCGGGCTTGCGCTGTTTCGGATCATCAACAGGTAGAGGGTTATACGCAATTTTAACTGTATGACCCGTTAAGGCTAATATTTCCTCGGCAAAGTCTTTTAGAGAAATTTCATCAGGATTACCAATATTCATGGGCTGGGTATAATCGCTTAAAAGCAATCTATAAATACCTTCTACCAAATCGTCAACATAACAGAAAGACCGGGTTTGTGAACCATCCCCGAAAACAGTAAGGTCTTCGCCCCTTAAGGCCTGGCCAACGAATGCCGGCAGTGCCCGGCCATCATTTAACCGCATGCGTGGACCATAGGTATTAAAAATTCTAATAATCCTCGTGTCAACCTTATGGAAAGTGTGGTAAGCCATGGTAATAGACTCCATGAAACGCTTAGCTTCATCATAAACACCCCGGGGCCCAACAGGATTTACATTTCCCCAGTACTCTTCTGTTTGCGGATGTATCAGTGGGTCACCATATACTTCACTGGTAGAAGCTACTAATATCCTTGCGCCTTTATTTTTAGCAAGCCCCAAACAATTATGCGTTCCCATGGCGCCAACTTTAAGCGTTTGGATAGGGATTTTCAAATAATCGATCGGACTTGCTGGGGAAGCAAAATGCAGAATATAATCCAGGGAACCGGGGATGTGTATAAACTTAGTCACATCATGATGATAGAATTGGAATTCTTTCAGTGCGAACAGATGCTCGATATTCTTTAAATCACCGGTGATAAGGTTGTCCATGGCAAGCACTTCGTAACCCTCTTTTAAAAAACGGTCACAAAGATGTGAACCCAAGAAACCAGCAGCACCGGTTATTAAAATTCTTTTAGTCATCAGGCAAATTTTGGTTGGTTTACAAGGGGGCGGCCGATGCTTTCATAGTGAAATCCTTTTTTCTCCATCTGTTCTACATCAAACAGATTACGTCCGTCAAATACAACTGACTCTTTCAACGCGGCAACTATCTTATCAAAATCGGGTGTCCTGAATTCATTCCATTCAGTGGCAATAATTAGCGCATCAGCTTTGTCCAAACAGTCATATTGCGTTTCGGAATAGGTAACCTTATCGCCGAGCACAACTTTGACATTACCCATTGCCTCGGGGTCAAAAGCTGCTACCGTAGCGCCACTTTCCACTAAAGCGTTGATAATTTCCAAAGCGGGTGCTTCACGAATATCATCAGTGTTGGGTTTAAAGGCAAGGCCCCAGACCGCAAAATGCTTTCCGGCCAGGTCATTATTATAATACCGTCTTATTTTATTGACAAGATGTACTTTCTGCTTTTCGTTTACCTCAGTTACCGCATTTAAAATCTGAAAGTCGTAAGCCACTTCGTTAGCAGAGTAAACCAGTGCTTGTACATCTTTAGGGAAGCAACTTCCACCGTAACCAATCCCCGGAAAAAGAAAACGTTTGCCAATCCGGTCGTCGCTGCCAATACCACGGCGCACCATATCCACGTCGGCGCCGAGGCGTTCGCAGAGTTGTGCTATTTCGTTCATGAATGAAATCTTAGTAGCAAGGAAGGCATTTGCTGCATACTTTGTTAATTCTGCCGACCGCTCGTCCATAAATATAATAGGATTACCCTGGCGAACGTAGGGCGCATACAATTCCGTCAATAGCTTTTGGGCCCTTGCAGATGTTGTACCAATTACAATGCGATCGGGTTTCATAAAGTCATCAACCGCTACACCTTCCCGCAAAAACTCCGGGTTAGAAACCACATCAAACTCACCATCGAAATTTTTAGCGATTGCGGCTTGTACTTTTTCGGCCGTGCCTACGGGCACCGTACTTTTATCGATCACAACTTTATAGTCAGTAAGAATTTTGCCCATGTTCTCAGCAACCCCTAAAACATATTTGAGGTCAGCAGAGCCGTCTGCACCCGGAGGAGTTGGCAGTGCCAGGAAAATAATTTCCCCATGCTCAATACCTTCTTCCAAGGAGGTAGTGAAGGTGAGTCTCTCTTCCTTCAGGTTGCGTTCAAATAACTTTTCAAGGCCCGGTTCGTAAATAGGCATAACCCCATTCCGAAGCTTTTCCACTTTACGCTGGTCAATATCCACACAGCAGACATGGTTTCCGGTTTCGGCTAAACAAGTACCGGTTACAAGACCTACATAACCTGTTCCTACAACTGTAATTTTCATTAATTAGTTTTTATTGGTTGGCAAATGCTAAGACTTTTGATGTAATATAATTTAATTGTTTTTCTTCCATCTCTGTATGCATGGGCAGAGAAATTACCCTTTCAGTGAGCCAATCGGTAGTAGGCAAGACAGTGTCAGAAGAATTAAAGCTTTCAAACATTTTTTGGCGATGTGCAGGTACAGGGTAATAAATCATGGACGGAACACTCTGGGCCGCAAGATAGTCATGTAAACCGTTCCTGTCAAGTCCTTCAACGATTAATGTATATTGATTAAATACATGGCGGCTGTACGGCGTTCTGAAAGGAATCGTAATTTTCGGATGGTCACCGAACGCCTTATCGTAAAAACTGGCTACACTTCTTCTGCTCGTGATGTATTCGTCCAGATGCCTGAGTTTAATTTCTAAAATGGTTGCCTGTATTGTATCCAGCCTGCTGTTACAGCCAACCACCTCGTGATAATAGCGAACCTTTTGCCCGTGGTTAGCAATCATTTTGAGTTTTTCAGCCAGGTCATCATCATTCGTCATCATGGCTCCCCCGTCCCCAAAACCACCTAGATTTTTACTCGGAAAGAACGAAGTAGTGCCGATGGTTCCAATGCTTCCTGTTTTTTTCACCGTGCCATCCAAAAAAGTATAATCGCAGCCAATAGCCTGCGCATTGTCTTCAATTATATAAAGATTATGCTCAGCAGCAATCTTCATGATCTCCTCCATGTCAGCCGCCTGCCCAAATAAATGCACCGGAACAATCGCTTTTGTATTGGGTGTAATGGCCTTTCTGATGGCTTTAGGATCTATACAAAATGTATTGGCATCTACCTCCACAAAAACAGGCGTTAGTTTCAAAAGCGCTATTACCTCGGTGGTAGCTACATATGTAAAGGATGGAGTAATCACTTCATCACCAGGCTGGAGTCCCAGGGCCATCATGGCAATTTGTAACGCGTCGGTACCATTAGCGCAGGGGATAACATGTTTTACTCCATTATATCCGGCAAGTGCTTTTGCAAAGCTTTGCACCTGCGGGCCATTGATAAACGCACTGCTTTCTAAAACACCAATAACAGCCGCATCAATTTCTGCTTTCAGCTTTTGATACTGTTGCTTGAGGTCAACCATCTGAAGGGGACGCATCACATTTTCCAATTTAGAATTTGGAATTTCAAATTCAAAACTCTGGACTCGAAATTCAAAATTTTTTTAAAGTGGCGCAAAAATAGGTAAATATAGTTTCGGCGGCGGAGTTTAGATTTGCGGCTTAACTCATGCTTTGCTTCCTTTTTACAACCTATTTATCCGGCTTTATTTCATCGGGATCCGGTTTGCCGCCACCTGGAATAAAAAGGCTGCTGCGTGGATAAACGGGAGGAAATCATTGTTTGAAGACTTAGAAAAGGCTATCAGGGATGAGGACAGAATTATTTGGATGCACTGCTCCTCCGCCGGCGAATTCGAGCAAGGCAAGCCATTGATAGAAGCCATAAAGCATGAATACCCGGCACATAAGATACTATTAAGCTTTTTTTCGCCTTCAGGGTTCAAGATGGCCCATAATTATAAATATGCAGACTACATAACCTACCTCCCACTGGATACACGGAAGAATGCAGGAGACTTCGTCACATTAATAAAGCCGGAACTTGTAATTTTTGTCAAATACGAGTTTTGGTACCACCACCTGAATACTGTTGCCTGCCATGATATTCCCTTACTATTAGTAAGCGCTGTTTTCAGAAAAGACCAAATGTTCTTTAAACCCTATGGAAGCTTTTTCCGGAAAATGCTTTTTTTATTTCGTCACGTGTTTGTACAGGATAAACTTTCGTTGCAGCTACTGATAGAAAATGGAGTTGAACAGAGTAGCATTAGCGGTGATACAAGGTTTGATCGGGTGAAAACAATTGCCAATGATTTTGAACCGATTCCCTTTGTGGAGAAATCACTGCTTGGCAACAATTGTATTGTGGCCGGCAGCACGTGGAAGGAAGACGAAGAGATCCTGAAAAAAGTTTGGGAAAGAGTGCAGTATTCAGCTTTGAAGCTAATTATTGCACCACATGAAATCCACAAAGCCCATTTAGACGAATTAGTAAAGATTTTTCCTGAGGCTGTTTACTATTCTTCATTTGAACAAAATGCAGGAGAATTAAAGCCAGCGGCGGTGATCATCATCGATAATGTTGGCCTTCTATCCCGTCTTTATCAATATGCCACGGTGACTTATGTTGGAGGCGGCTTTACAAAAGACGGCATTCATAATATCCTGGAAGCAGCTGTATGGGGTAAGCCTGTTGTTTTTGGCCCTAATTACAAAAAATACCGGGAAGCCAGCGAATTGATTCAAGCAGGCGCGGGCTTTAGTATCAGCACCGGGGAAGAATTAAAAAAGCTTGCAGATAGTTTGTTTACTGACAAAAACCATCTGCAAGCCGCAGGCAATAAAGCAAAAAGCTATATAGACACGAACACCGGGGCTACCCAAAAAATACTGCGCTACATTCAGGAAAAACGTCTTCTTACCAAACTGTAAAAATGCTTAACCGTTTCGTTATCATCCGCCCAGGCAAGCTTCAAACGTAACTCACGGGCCATCCAATATTCTGCTTCCGAATAAATATTAAATCCGTTAATTGTTTTAATACTGCGCTCATAACCGGCTTCATCGCCACGAAAAAGTTCTTTCACAAATACAAAGCGATCGTTGATGCCAATCGCTTTCCGCAAGTCTTTAATAGGAGTTTCTTTTAGCCGGTGAGCTATTTCAGGCCTTTCTTCTTTCAAGCGGTCGTTCAGCGATTCTTTCACGTCGGCAATGGTATGATGCACTTCTTTACGGGTGGCATATTGTGTTAGTGTTGGGGCTTCGGCCACGTTGTCAAACGCACTGTTATAAACGTGGTGCGATGAATAAGCAGGCATTGGTTCCTCTCTTTCAATGGGTGCAGGCTCACTGTAAAGGAATCCCTGTAAAACAGGTTTTGGCACAACGTATTCGTTAGCTTTAAAAGCCGGCAAGGCTATCACGTCCACCTCTGTTGTTTCCTCTTCCTCCCCTATTCCGTCCTCCACAATCTCTAACGAAAAAACTTCTTTTTCTTGCCCGGTTTCGCTAAATGGCGTACGCAATGCTTCTTCTGACAAATTCAGGTTTACCGGTAATGTAACACACACTCTTTTAAGGCCTGATGAATTATTACTTTTTTGCAGCTGGGTAAGTTCCTGTTGTAATAGTTGAACAGTAAATAATAAGTGTGATGGTGATGCCGACTGTTGCTTCTGCTGATATAATTTATCGATGAGGGTATGTATTCTTTCCATGATTATGGTATTTTCGTTTTTTTGCCGAACAGGCTGTAAAGGTGAACGAAATAACGGGCTTAAAATTATTAACAGTTCGCCAATTTAGACGGGCAAGCAAAATATTTTCGATAGATGTTTATAGAACCACTGCTAAGCGGAGAAAAACGGGGATGGATTGAAGTCATTTGCGGTTCCATGTTTTCGGGTAAGACAGAAGAGTTGATTCGGCGGTTGAAGCGGGCGAAAATCGCTAATCAAAAAGTGGAGATTTTTAAACCGGCGATCGATACACGATTTGATGAAATTAAAATTGTGTCGCACGATGAGAACACGATACAGTCAACACCGATTGCCAACTCTCAGCAAATTTTATTAATGGCACAGGGAGTGGATGTAGTGGGCATTGATGAAGCCCAATTTTTTGACCCGGAGATTGTCAATGTTTGTGATGAGCTGGCAATACGCGGTGTGCGGGTGATTGTTGCCGGGTTAGATATGGATTTTTTGGCGAATCCTTTTGGTCAAATGCCTTCCCTGATGGCTAAGGCCGATTATGTAACCAAGCTACACGCCATTTGCATGAAGTGCGGGAATATTGCGAACTATTCTTACCGCATAATTCCCAATGAAGAACAGATTATGCTGGGCGCTAAAAATGCGTATGAGGCAAGGTGCAGGGTGTGTTTTATACTGGATGGAGCAATTAAATAACAATGAAGCAAATACTTACACTTTTTAAAAAAGATTTGCTGCTGGAAATTCGGCAGCAATACGCGTTCTATGGTGTATTGCTTTATGTAGGCGCTACTATTTTTGTTTTATACATGGCCATTGAAAATCCCGATAACAGAACATGGATCGGACTTTTCTGGATCATTCAACTGTTCATCTCTATTAATGCAGTGGCAAAAAGTTTTTTACAGGAAAGTCGCAACCGTATGTTGTATTACCACTCTATTGT
The DNA here is from genome assembly GCA_035645595.1 of Flavisolibacter sp. GTDB lineage: Bacteria > Bacteroidota > Bacteroidia > Chitinophagales > Chitinophagaceae > Flavisolibacter. Next base: position 12,211 of record DASQMG010000366.1, read on the forward strand.
ATCGCCGCAAAATTTTGTGCTGGCGAAACTGCTGTTTAATTCTTTGCTTATGCTGGTAATGAGCCTGTTGAGCATGGCATTATTTTCCCTGTTTCTCACGTACCCTGTTCAACGAACAGGCACGTTTATCGGACTGGTTTTTTTAGGTGGATGGAGCCTAAGTTTGATATTCACCTTTCTTGCCGCTATTGCCGCCAAAGCCCAGCAGAACGCGGCCATCATGGCCATTCTTGGCTTCCCTATAATTATTCCCCAGCTACT
>DASQMG010000367.1:0-1881 GCA_035645595.1 Flavisolibacter sp.
TTCGACTGGCTAAATGCCTTTCACCCTGAGGTGCAGGATTTTGTAATGAGCCTTTTGAAAGAAGTAGCTACCAAATATGATGTCGATGGCATACAGGGAGATGACCGTTTGCCAGCCATGCCTTCTACCGGTGGCTATGACACGTACACGGTTAATTTATACAAGGCTGAAAATGGTGGTGCCAATCCGCCAACCGACCCTAAAGAAGCGGGCTGGCTGCAGTGGCGGGCAAAAAAGCTAAATCTTTTTATGAAGCGCATGTACACCGAACTCAAAGCCATTAAGCCGGCCGTTAAAATAGTCATGTCGCCAAGCATTTACCCTTTTAGCTTAAATGAATACCTGCAGGACTGGCCTACCTGGGTCGACAGCAGTTGGGTAGATGGCGTAATACCGCAAGTGTATCGTTACGATATTGCCGCCTACAAAACAACCATGCAGCAACAGAAGCCTTATTTTAAAACGAAGCTCAATTTATATACGCCTGGCGTGCTCCTGAAAGTTGGCACCTATACACCTACCGACCAGTTCTTAACCGAGATGATACAGGCCAACCGCGCCGAGGGTTTAAAAGGCGAAGTGTTCTTCTTTTACGAAGGCGTAAAGGAGAAGATCAATTTCTTTGCAACGCAGTACCTGTTTATAAAGTAACCTCTCCTGTCGCCTAACGGTTAGACTTAGGTTAACGAAACTTTTTTTGGTTCGATCAGCTTTATAATAAAAAGTTCTTATGACCCTGGGGAAAGAATAAATAGTAAGCATTCGTTGCGTCGCACTCGTGTACTTTCTTATCGCTGTGCAGCATTAAGAGGCACAAAGAACACCAGCATGAAAAAAAAATTTATACTCCTTCTGGGTCTGCTAAGTATAATAGCTGCACACGCCCAAAAACTTACCGATAAAGTAGATGTCTTTCTTGGCACCGGCGGTCACGGGCATGTATACCCTGGCGCCACAGTCCCCTTTGGTATGGTTCAATTAAGCCCTGACAACGGGAAAGAGGGTTGGGACTGGAGCAGCGGCTATCATTATAGCAGCGACACCATTGCCGGTTTTTCACATACGCACCTCAGCGGCACAGGTATTGGCGATTGGTGTGATATTTCGGCAATGCCTTTTTTAAAAGGTGGAACAAAAGATGTTCGTTCATCCTTCTCGCACCGGAACGAAAGCGGAAGACCCGGTTATTATAAAGTAAAATTGGACAACGGCATTTTATGCGAGGTGACCGCAACGGAGCGCAACGGTATTCATAAATACACCTTTCCTGGCAACGAAGGTTGGCTGCAGTTTGATATGGGGTTTCATATTAACTGGGATAAGCCAACAGATGGTTATTTAAAAATGCTGAATGACAGCACCCTGGTTGGTTATCGTTTCTCCACAGGGTGGGCCAAAAATCAAAGAGTATTTTTTGCTGCAAGGTTTTCAAAACCGGTGAAAGAAATGCTGTTCTTTGATTCAGCAGGAATAAAAAATTCTGGCGATGTAAGGGGCTCGGTGGCAAAAACGCAGCTGCGTTTTGCCACCAACAATCAACCGCTCTTGGTAAGAGTGGCCATCAGCAGTGTCAGCAGCGATAAAGCTGTGGAAGCCCTGGCAGAAACCGCAGGCCACTCGTTTGAAGGCATTGCAAAAAAAGCTGACGAAGCCTGGGAGGAAGAATTAAGCAAGATAAAAATCAGGAGCACAAAAGAGCTTGAAACAAAGTTTTACACCGCACTTTACCGCACCTGCCTGGCTCCTGTTGTTTATTCCGATAAAGATGGAAGCTATCGCAACCAGGATAGTACGATACATAATAGCAATGGAAAAAAGTACACTGTATTTTCCTTGTGGGACACCTTTCGTGCACTGCATCCGTTGTTCACTATTACACAG
>DASQMG010000368.1:0-2741 GCA_035645595.1 Flavisolibacter sp.
ACGTTTTATAAGAGGTAAATACTGCGCTGCTGTCGCGGTTTGTAATATAGATCCGGCTTTCATCTTCTGTCATGTCTTGCAAAGGGTCTTTTTTGCAACCGCTCAATAAGGCAAGGCCGGTGACTGCCAATAGAGCAACCCCAATCATTCTCTTCATATACATAAATTGTTTTGTACATAAAGTCAAACGAAGTGCCTGAATTGAATTGCGTAAAGGACTTAACAGCCCTCTAACAAACAGCCATAATGTGAAGGAAAAGCAGGGCTGGAACTATGTATTGGCAAAGGTTTCAGTAGCAAAATGACAGTCATATTTCGCTCGTATTCCTGTCACGTGCTTATAGAATATTGTGAGGAGGCCAACATCCGTTATTTGAATTTCAACTGTTAAAACGCTACTCTAAAGTCATTTTATTTTATCAACCTTTTCCTCTGTCTTTTCAGACAGGAGGAGACTTTCTTTGTTCCCCGTTTTAAAGGGGAAGGCAACCTCTACCTCTGGTTAGGAGACTTGAAGGAGGATGTTAACCCTGTCAAAAAACGTTATGAAATAAACTTTTAACCGGTTCCCTGTATGTTTAAGGCTTTGTAATTCTGCATCTATGTTAAGGCCTTAATTCTTCACCTGTTCATCAGTGACCTCACCCTTATCAAATTCTTTTTTAAAAACATAATGATACACCAGTTGCGACCCTTCGGTAACCAAAAAGGCATTTACCAATTGCCAACCAGAACGGCCAAGAAAGTTCATTGCATCTATTACAGAGTTAAATGATTTAACCTTGCCCAATTCATCTTTAATGCGGGTGTCTTTAAACGATATCCATTTACGCTCTTCGCCATTATCAATATCGATGGTTACTTTTCGGCTAAACAGTTTTGGCTGCGCTGTCATCTCGCAATACTGCTCTATTTTTTGTGCGCTGGCACCGGCAAAACTTACCAGGCATACTATCATAACAAATAACTTTTTCATACCAATTTTTTGTAGAGTTACGATGTATAAAAATCCTGCTCAATCCAGCCTTGTATCAATTGCTTTTTCTTTTGTATAAAGTATAAAAATTACCCCGCCAACTGTTAGCAACCGGGAAAGCAAGAGGGAAACGGCGTAACAGCGCTTAGCAATTTTCCGCTGGCATTGCTGTTGCAAGTGTAGAAGCTATATCCTGTGCCTTTATAATTTATTAATCAGAAAGATTGTCAAATGAAAAAATTTATCCTCCCTGTTTTATTGGCTGCTACAGTAGTGACAATTAGTAATTGTGCCCGTAACCCTGTTACAGGTAAAAAGCAACTCGTTACTATGTCCACCGAGCAGGAACTGGCCTTGGGCAAAGAAGCTGATCCACAAATAGTTGCGCAGTTTGGTCTTTATGAAGATTCTGCATTACAACGCTACATGCGGCAGAAGGGGCAGGAGCTGGCAGCGCTTTCGCACCGGGCCAATATCAACTACGAGTTCAGAGTGGTTAACTCCAATGTGATAAATGCTTTTGCCATCCCGGGCTATGTGTATTTTACCCGTGGCATTATGGCCCACTTTAATAATGAGGCACAATTTGAAGGTGTACTTGGTCATGAATTGGGGCATATTGCAGCCCGGCATACTGTAATTCAGCAGCGTAATGCAACGCTGGGGCAGGTAGGGCTTTTAGCCGGCATGATTGCTTCGCCAACATTTGGCCGCTTTGCCGAACAGGCTTCGCAGGGCCTGGGTCTTTTGCTGCTAAAAAACAGTCGCGATGCGGAGCGGGAAGCGGACAGGTTAGGCGTAGAATATTCTACAAAAGCTGGCTATGACGCCAATGAGATGGCCACTTTTTTTAACACGCTAAAACGACAAGGCGAACAACAGGGAGAAGCCATTCCTAACCTTCTATCTACTCATCCCGATCCAGGCGAAAGAAACCAAACGGTAGCCCAATTAGCTACAGAGTGGAAACAAAAAACAGGACTCACCAACCCAAAAATTGCCCGTGAAAGTTATTTGAGGCTGTTAGAAGGAATGGTTTATGGAGAAGACCCGAGAGAAGGATTTTTGGAAGGCGGCATTTTTTACCATCCCGTACTAAAGTTTCAATTTCCTGTTCCTTCAGGCTGGGCTTTTCAAAACAGTCCGCAGCAGGTGCAAATGGCGCCCAAAGATGGTAAAGCCCTGTTACTGCTTACGCTTGCACAGGGCAAGAGTTTACAGGAAGCTGCCAGTACCACACTACAGCAGTATGGGCTTCAGGCTGTTGGGTCAAGAGAAACAACCGTTAATGGGCTGCCTGCCCTAATGGTAGAGGCACAACAACAGCAGCAGCAACAGCAACAACAACAGGGCGGAGCAGTGGTAAGAACCTTATCTTATTTTATTCAACACAGCGGCACTATTTATCACCTGATCGGTGTATCCTCCTCACTTGATTTTAACGCTTATACATCGCAATTTTTGTACAGCATGCAAAGCTTCAAAACAGTGACCGATGCGGCTAAACTCAATAAAAAACCTGACCGTATCCGCATAAAATCAGTAACTCAGGCAGGTACGGCAGAACAGGTGTTTCGCAAACTAAATGTGTCGGCCGAGAGGTTAACAGAGCTGGCTATTTTAAATGGAGTAAACCTCACAGATAGAGTGGAGCAGGGAAGCTTGATCAAAGTGTATGGTCAATAGGGGGTGAGCAAAGAGCCTTTTTGCTATTGGCTATAGGTGAAATTCTATTGTTTTTGGTTTTGCTTTCTAAAATTGAATA
>DASQMG010000369.1:0-1638 GCA_035645595.1 Flavisolibacter sp.
CTTACGTGGTGCACCTGCAGCAAGGTGCAAAAAGAACTTCCCTTAAACTGGTGAAACAACCTCGCTAGAGACAAATAAATAATAGCACAAAAGAGGCGGTATAAGGTGACCCATGCCGCCTCTTTGCTGTCCGCTCCCTACCAAAGAAAAGACATGCAGTTGCCTGTATATTTACTGTTATCCTGGCTCACATCCAACGGCTGCACCTTCACTTTCAATTTTCAAAGATTAGGTGTAACCTGGCATAGCCTTTATCAATCAAAAGTCTGAGACCTGCCCAACCGGGTCCTCAAATAACCCGCTAATACCTTGTGAAAAGGAATGGGACCCTTATAACGGAACGGCAGGAAAATATAGCCAGCCATCTCCCCTTTTGTAAACGCATAAGCGTACAAAGCGATTATACGCTTTAACCTCCTGCTAAAATCAGAACGGCTCAATCCTATATTCTGCTTTATGTATTGCAGCATTTCATACTCTTCTTCCAACCTTTTTCTATACTTTACAAAAGAGTTCATGGTCCTGGTAGTACTTGCATGCTTTCGAAAAAAATTAAGCGGTTGTGCCGTGTAAGCTACATCTCCGGTTTGAAGAAGTTTTATCCACAAAAACCAGTCACCACAATACTTCAATTGTATATGCGCGTCGTCTACCTGCAGGTAAGCCGACCTTTTAAAAATGACAGCACTGGCATTGGGTATGGTATTTTTCACAGACAAGTAGTTAAGGGTTTCATTCCTGCCATCGTTTGTGTAATCGGCCAGCCAATGATCGGCATCCACATCAGCTGTCCATGATGACATGTTGCCCAGAATAATGTTGTTCTCATCAACTTCGTTGGATTGACAATATGACAATACAACAGCTTCCCCTTTCGCAGCATTGTGTATCAACTTTGCTAAGAAGTCGGGATGTGCATAGTCGTCGCTTTCGGCTATCCAAATCCATTCTCTTTCTGCTAAGGCTATGCCCTTTTTCCACTGTTGAAAGGTATTGCCGCTATTGCTTTTATTGTAAACTATGTGGCTCACTTTAGGATGGTGGCGGTACTGCTCAATTATCTGCCCGCTATCGTCAGTAGAACAATCATCTAAAAGAATCACTTCGAAATCTGAATAAGTTTGAGCCAGCACAGTATCAATTCGTTGTTGTAAAAACGAAGCATGATTATAGTTTGGAATAATAACGGATACCATAAAACGAAACTTATGCCCTGTTCAATATTTTAATGTAGAGGGTAATTGTTGATCTCCCCTGTTTCTAAGACGATTGTTTATTAAACGCCTGCCGCTTTATCAAACATTCTTCCTATTTCCTCTGTAAATAATTCCACCGGATCTGCCTGGTAAATTTCACGGATCTTTCTTCCTGCCGCCCTGCCCATCTCCTCCCAATGCTCCCGCAATGACCACGCTTTTTCCAATGCATGATCAATACTGGTTACTGAAGGATGGTCCGCAATAAAACCAGTTTCACCATCAGTGATTAATTCCCTGCCTCCGCCTACATCCGTTAAAACAACGGTCCTGTGGCACCACATGGCTTCAATCAGCACGAGGGCTTGTCCCTCCATACGGGAAGGCATAACCAAAAGATGATTCATCTTCCAGATGTCTGATACATTTTGAACATGGCCTT
>DASQMG010000370.1:0-6245 GCA_035645595.1 Flavisolibacter sp.
GTATCATTTGTAAACAGCGGCTGGTTGTTTACGGTGTTAAACGCAAGCTTCGCACTGTAGCTGAAATGATCGCCGGCAGAACCTTTGAAACCTGCATAGCGTTCTTCGACCCTTGCATTGTAAACGGTAGTTGGAGCCCATATCCATGGGTTTATTCTTGTCTGGTATTGAAAGCCGGCGTTGCGCAGATAGCCTACCCATCCCGCCTGGAACGAGAAGTGTTTATTAGATGAACTTACTTCTGCCATTATATTGGGAAACAACTTAAAAGCACTGTTATCCCACGAGGGCCGCAAACCTGCCTGGATGCTTATGTTAGCGGTCTTATACAACAGGGATGGAGAAATAGAAAGAAAATTGTTATTGACTGTTGTTTTATTTTCAGGTTTGTACCGGCTCAAATTTGCAGTAAGCGCCAGGTCAACAGCAAATTCGTTTGTTACTGATTTTTGTAAGGGAAGATTAATGTAAGTATTGCTTTCCGAATTGCTTAACTGGTCGTTAAAGGCATCTACTTTAAATTCCGGCGCATAAGAAATTCCTAAGGCGGTACGATTTACGTTGCGGAAAGCAATACGGCCTCTGAAGGTTTGCAGTTTTACGTCTAAAGAATCTTCCGGGAAAGTCAGGGTTTTTGGCTGAAAGCCATATTTGTTATACTTCTCCTGTAAGCCGCCAAGCCGCGCGTTCCATTCAATATTGCCGGCTTTGAAAAAGGCATTTAATTCAGCATTGGTATTACTATAATCCTGGAAAGCAATCTTTCCCTTTGATGAAACATGCTTGCCATAAAAATTAATACCTGCCGCTTTATTGTCGCCTACAGATAAACCTAACTGAACAAACGGCGTACTCAGGTTACCAAAACCCGCTTTCACATAGCTCTCGTTTGTCCAGGCGCCGCCCGAATCTACCCCAAGCGCCAACGGCCGCAAGGTGCCCGGTTGAAAAGCAAACGCCAGATTTTGGTTTGGAATATTATACTGCAATCTTGGCCTAGATGTATCAACTATCGCAGGCGAGGCATTGAAATTAATTTTGGCGGCTTCTTTCAACACCGGCTTAAAACTGGATGTAATCTTTACTTTTTTACCGGTAGTATCCTGTGCAGCTACGCCGGCTCCTATCAACAACAAACCTGCTAAGATGGAAAACTTCATATTGATGAATGTGAAAATTTGAAAATGCTTTTTCGTTGACCCTGTATCTTCCCTTCACTTCCGGTTACGATCCCACCTTACTGTTCTTCGCTTCTTCTTCGGTGACCCTGGTTAGTTTCGCCTGTGCTTCGCCTTTTAGTTCTGCATTTAAACTATTTTGCACAATACTTTGATAGGTAGCTTTTGCATTGAAATAGTCTTTCTGCCGGAAATAAATATCGCCCAGCAAAATGTATGACTTGGTAACCCAGTAATCATACGAACCACTTTTGTTCACCACTTCAAAAGCCGCCTTCTCTGCATCAGCAAACCGGTCAGTCATGAACCAGGTATTGGCCACTTCGTAACGGGCTTCAGCACCAAGTGCTGCCTTATTTACAGATACAACAGCTTTGAAAGCATTTAATGCCACGTCATACTGTCCGCCAATTTGAGCGGACTTACCAATTGCCATATTAGCCAACGATTTGTCATCCGACGAAGCGCCTTTTTCATTGATCAGATCTTTTGCATTAGCCACCGCTTCGCTCCACTTCTTTTCCAGGTACTGGCTGCGTAACAAACCACGCATTGCTTCTAACCTGTTTTCCTGTGAAGACGTAATTTGTTTGAGCTGGGCATAATACCGCTCGGCTTCAGCGTAGTTTTTGATCTCAAAGAAAGTAAGCCTTGCTGCCTGCAGTATAGATGTTTCGGCATACATATTCGGCGCTCGTCTTGCTACCTCGGCATAGTTAGTGATAGCATTATTATAATCTTTACGGCTGTTATAAATCTCACCCCGATAGAAGTACGCATTAATTGCTCTGCTGCCGTTTGGAAAGCGTTGCAGGTAAGCCGTCATTGCTTCCATCGCCGCGTTCATATTATTGTTTTCGTACTGAATTTGAGCAGCGGCAAACGTTAACGAATCTTCAGCACCAACAGAAATGGGTCGACCAACCTGTCTTGCTACCTCAGCAAATTCTCCCGGCCTTCCCCCCTCCAGGTAAAGCGTTTTTAAATTATCCATCGCATCATCAGCCTCCGGCGAATTGGGATAGTTTGTAAGCAGCTGCCGGTATTGTGCAATTGCTTTATCATTATCGTTAGCATTATAATAAGCAATACCCGATTTAAGATACGCCTGCGGCTTTAAACTTGTGTTCCCGCTTTTTGCGTTAATAATGTTGTTCAAAAACGGAATGGCTTCGCGAAAACGCTCCTGGGCTAAGTACGTATTGGCAATTTCCATGTTAGCATCCGCAACCAGTGTTGATGCCGGAAATTTGCGGATCAGGTTATTCATTAAAGTTATCTTCTCAGCATTATTACTAATGCCTGCAATCATGGCTTTTTGAAATGTGGCATAATCTTCTGATGGCCATGAATAACCAATCACTTTATCGTACATGCTTCTTGCCTGTGTATAGTTGCGGTTCATATACGCAACATCAGCAGTGCGTATATAAGCATCCTGTGTTATAGGTTCGGAGTTCAATGCCGCGCCTCTTGACAAGGGCTCAAAAAAGGTGTTAGCTACCGCGTAATTTTCTTTACGGTAATAGGTGTATCCTAAGTTATATTTTACTGTTTTTTCATTGGCTTCACCGGAAGCGGGAGCACCTGCAGACAGGTAAGCATTATAATACCGGATAGCATCATCAATACGATTGCTGCGATAAGCCAGTTCTCCTTTCCAGAAATTTAAGAAGGGTAATACCGATACATTATTTGGATCTTTTAAAGCCTTGTCAAGCAACACTTCTGCTTCCTGCAACCGGCCATCGTTAATCAGCTCTGTTGCACGGCCGTACAAAATTCGTGGCAAAAACCGCTTTACTGTTAGTGTCGGATTTCTAATGCCCTCCAAAAGCACTAATGCATCGCGGTAGTTATTGGTGATGGTTAAGGCCCCTACCAGTAATTCCGTCGCTTCTTCGCCGTACCTGGAATCGGGGTAATCATTTAAAAAAGTACGTAAACTTTTCAGGGCTTCATCCTGGTAGCCTAACTCATAGGAAAGCTTGGCGTAATTAAAGCGGGAAACTTCTCTTTGACCAGCATTGCTGTTATTGGAAGAAGAAAATAAAAATGCGTTTCGTGCAGCCGTTTTCTGCCCTGTTTTTAAATAAGCGTCGCCCAACAAATACATGGCGTGTAAGCTTAGGCTGTCCTCTTTGCCGCTTAACTGTTTAAAACCATCAATAGCTTTTGTATAATTGTTAGCCTGGTAGTACGAATACGACAACTCATAGACGTCTTCTCGACGAACTTTTTTAGATTTGTTCACGTAAGCCTCCAGGTAAGGCAAGGCCTTGGCATACTGTTTTTTTTCAAAGTAGGCATGTCCTAACAGTTGTCGCAATTCCAGGTCATAGAACTGTGCTTTCCCCTCTTTCAGCTTATTTTCGGCATAGGCTATAGCTTCTTCTTTTTTACCCTGGGCATAATTGATTTGGGTAATGTAAAACGGAACAATTGCCGCATACTGCTCTTCGTTTTCAACAATGCGAAAGGAAGCTAAGGCATCAGAATATTGGCGGTCACGGTAGGCAATAAAACCATAGTAATAGTTAGCGTCAATATAATTGGGGTCGGACTTTACCTGGCGTATAGCATTCAATAAGGGCTTTGCCTGCGCAAATTGTTGCATGGTAAAATACGAGTAGCCCTGGTGAAACTTCATGTCTGCAACTTCCCTGTTATTCAGGTTGGCAATGTTCGCTCCTTCATACAAAGGAACAGCGTCGGTGAAGCGTTGCTGCCTGAAGAAATACTCGGCCAAATGAAACCGCATCATTTGGGCCCGCGGATTGTTTTTTGTTACGCCGGCATATACTTGCGCATCCAGTTCGGCAGCCGTTTCATTTTGTTTTAATGCACTAACAATTGCATAATATTCTATCTCCTGCGCTACGGTAGCACGGTTGATTTTATCTGTCTCGGTCAATGATTGCCGCAGCTCTTTTAAAATGGGATAAGCAAGGTTATATTGCTCTTTTTGAAAGTATTCTTTGGCTTCATAAAAACGGTCGTTGGAGGGCTGATTATAAAACGTTTGCTGCGAAAAAGAAAGTATAGAAGCAAGGCAGCCAGCAAGTGGTAAAAGAAGTTTCTTCATTTTGATACATTGTCCGTTGGTAGCTAAACGCTGTAAAGATTCTAATTATTTTAAGGCCGGCCAAACTTCATTCCAGCCTCCGGCATATAGTGTTGATTTAACAAAATAGTGGCGAGCAAAAAATGAATTTCTTTCCTTAATCTTGCAGCGAATTTCAATATCTACTATGAGAAAACTATTCAGTACAAAACTGTCTGAAACAACTGTTGGTGTTGCTTTATTTGTACTTCGTGTAGGCATTGCATCGCTGATGATGATTCAGCATGGCCTGGGTAAGCTTCAAACTTTTTCGAAAAAATCAGCCACCTGGCCCGACCCCTTTGGTGTGGGACATCCCACGTCCTTATCGCTAACCATCTTTGCCGAGTTCTTTTGCGCGGCCTTTATTATACTTGGCTTATTTACACGGCTTGCTGCTGTTCCGTTGGTTATTGCAATGGGTGTTGCCTTATTTATGGTACACAAAGGGCGGTTTTTCGGTGAAGGCGAAAATGCCGGTATCTATCTGATTTGCTTCATTGTAATTTTACTGGCTGGCCCCGGAAGGTTTAGTCTTGACAGGTTTATAGGAAAATGACCCCACCCGAAAGACAAATAACTGATGACAGCGTTATGTTTGCCACTCACGAATTGCCCTTCGCTCTTACACCCTGTGCCAATCGCTTCTCCATGTCTTGATCTGCCTTTTAATTTCTTTATTGCTCCACCCCTCAAGGGCTGCACGTTGCGCTAATGCCGGTAGTTCCTCGTCTGATGCAAAGCGTAAGGCAATGATCTGGCTCAACGATAGCCTGGCGTCCACCGGCATGCCCGTCAATATAAAATAACGTAAAGCCTCTTCTGCCCTGATGGCACGGTCCTGCGCTTTCAATGCAAAGCTACGGCTACGAAAAAGCATACTTAACAAAATCCATCCGATCAATAAAAGAATGAGTCCGAAATCCCTTTCCCCGCTGTTTAAAACTTTGCTTATACCGATCCCGATTAATACAAGCACTGGAACACCGGTAAAGAGATAATAGCTGTAAACTATTTGTGTATGATTTTTATAGTTCTGCTGTTTCATAAAAAATGGTTGCGGTGCACACCTATTTTATAACATCCAGCACGGTATACATCTTTTGTACCAATGCAGATGAAGAGCCATTATAATTGTTTACAATAAACGCAATGATGTAACTCTTGCCATCCCTGCTGTTATGATACCCGCAAAAACTTTTAACCCCATTGATCGTCCCGCTTTTTAATTTCATGCCGTTGTATTCCGGGAAGCCCGCAAAGTAACTATCAAACCAGCTTTGCGCTTTTGCATATCTTAAAATACTCACCTGCGCATGTGTGGTAACACGGTTTAAAGGCGAAAGGCCCGAGCCATCTGCCATATTTAATTCTGTTTCGCCGATGCCTATATTTCTATCTCTCCAGTAACTACGAATAGTATTCACGCCATTTTGTGTAGTGGCAGTTTTTCCAGCCTTTGCTGCAATAGTTTTAGTCAATGCCTCACCATACAAATTAATGCTGCGTTTTAAAAACCAGTAGCTGATACTATCCAGCGGGGGTGATGCTTCTGTATGAAATAGCGTGATCTTCTGCGGCGGTTTGTCTTTTGAAAACTTATTAATGGTAAGGTGTGCCCACTCTTTTTTATTCCCGCTAGACGAAAGCATATCGGCAAGCATAGCAAGAAATTGAACCCTTGCAGATGGCATTGCACCCGATATGGTAAAGCGTTCTTCATTTACAGGAATTGTGCCTCGCACAACTGCCGTATTTGACGTAATTGGAAAATAAATGTAAGAGTTATCACCGGTACCTTTTGCTGCAGACGTTACATTAGAAATGAACTTGTAATTGTGTAGTGCCGGTATGGTGTTTACAATACGCACTGAATCTCCCACCGCTTTACCGGATTTCATCACCAGGTCATATTGGTTTTCCCGCCAGTTCATTACTTCGGCACCAGCGCCATAATAGTTACC
>DASQMG010000371.1:0-11754 GCA_035645595.1 Flavisolibacter sp.
AGGAAGTTTTTCAGGAGCTCAACCTTTCGGATAAAACGATTGTACATACGGCTGCGTCAGTTTCAAAAAATATCTTAAGGGAGGGGAGCGAACATTATGGCGTTTTCTACCCCCTTCAAAGCTTGAAAAAGGAGGTGGCTCGTCTTCCAGATGTGCCGATTATAATTGATGCGAGCGATAAACCAACGTTGGATACACTTAGTGGATTGGCATATAGTATCTCGGATACGGTTGTGGAAGCGGGTGATGAGATGAGGGTGAAACTTCACCTCGCAGCCGTTGTGGTTAATAACTTTACGAATCACCTTTTTTTGCTGGTAGAGAAATATTGTCAGGATGAAGGAATTGATTTTAACTTGTTGATCCCGCTGATTAAAGAAACCACCGCGAGATTAAACGAAATATCTCCATCGAAAACACAAACAGGTCCCGCTGCCAGGAACGATCAGCCAACAATTGAAAAACATCTGGGATTGCTGCAGGCGTACCCGCAATTGCAAAAGGTATATGAAGTGTTCACTGAAAGTATCAGGCTCAGCAAATGACGCGACACTTTTTCCGTGGGTGATTGATTTTTTACATCGTTACCGGCCTTCCGTTCGGCATTGGCCTTCTCGGATTACATTTGCGCCGAAACTCAACTGATGTACACGATTAAAATAAATTTTGAACAGGCCGGATTAACCCCAATTACCCTAAATGGCATTGAGGATGGACAAAGTTTGCTGGAAGTTTGTCTGAAGCATGATATAGAATTGCACCATAACTGCGGCGGCGTTTGTGCCTGCAGCACGTGTCACATTTATATAAACAAGGGTGAAGATTTTTTGGAAGAACTATCGGACAGGGAAGAAGATTTCATTGACCGGGCTGTTAATCCGCGCTTAAATTCGCGGCTTGGTTGCCAATGCCTGTTGCTGGAGGATAGCGGGGAGGTAGAGGTAACCTTACCTGACCAGACACAATTTTTAGGGGAGTAAAAGCCGTTAGCGAATTGACTTTAATTAGCTAAAAGGTAGCGGAAAAATATTCGTATCTATTAGCACGTCACCAACTTTTCACATCAGTACATTAAATAAATATGAACCACTTTGAACCGCCAATAAATTGGAACGACTACGAAGACATTGCTCTAAAGCTATATGAACGGTTCGGAGCTGATTTTACAGAAGGCAAAATCTACCGCCTTCGCTTTACCGATTTATTAGAATGGGTATTACAGATTCCGGGCTTTGTAGGCACGCGGGAACAAAGCACAGAGGGACATTTGGAAATGATACAAAGCTCTTGGGTATACGAATGGAGAGACAACCAAAAATAAAGGTGCTAATATGAAAATCAGTACATCTGACACTAATCTCCTTGACCGCCTTAGTTCTTGCGACTTGCTAATTTGATAATTTTCAAATTATGAATGTTCTTGAGTTTTTTAAACCAATTACCACATTTGTTTTTGATATAGATGGCGTGCTGACCGATGGAACGGTACTGTTGTTGGAAAAGGGTTTGCAGGCAAGACAAATGAATGTAAAAGATGGGTTGGCTTTGCAGATGGCTTTAAAGGCTGGCTACAAAGTGATGATCATTTCCGGCGGTACATCGGAGCCGGTAATAAACAGGCTAACCTATCTAGGCATTGACGAAATACATTTAGGCTTAAAAGACAAACTGAAATTTTTTGAAGGTAAAATGCAACTACACGGCCTTGAATGGGCCGAAGTTTTATACATGGGCGACGACTTGCCGGACATACCTGTTTTAGAAAAGGCCGGTCTCGCCACCTGCCCCGCCGATGCTGTACCCGAGGTAAAACGCACCGCCCAATATATCTCTCGTTTTACCGGTGGTCAAGGCTGCGTTCGGGACGTTATTGAAAAAGTGCTGATATTAAAAGGTCATTGGAACTATGTTCCGGATATTGCATCGCGATAAAATTGTTTCATGAATGTAGTGAATGCCTTTTTTCGTTTGGTTCGCTGGCCTAACCTTGTATTTATAGCGTTAACCCAGGCCCTTTTTTACAGCTGCATATATCTTCCTCTATACCACGAACAAATAACTGGTAAGCTTACTTTCTTAATTATCGCTTCGGTTCTTATTGCAGCTGCGGGTTACATTATTAACGATTACTTTGATTTGAACATAGACCAGGTAAACAAGCCGCAGAAAAACGTGGTTGACAAAGTGATTCACCGCCGCTGGGCCATCATATGGCATCTCGTACTAAGCTTTGCGGGTATTATTTCCACGGCGTTGGGCGTTGGATTACGTCATTGGTATCTGGTACTGGCTAATGTAGCATGCGTTGCGTTGCTTTGGTTTTACTCTACGTCCTTTAAGAGGCAGTTGCTACTTGGCAATGTTATAATTTCTTTGCTTACTGCCTGGACAATTTTAATCCTATTTTTCGCTTTTTCCACACCCAGTAATGCGTTTAATACGTCTGACCCGGTGTCGGTCAAATTTTTTAGACTGGCATTTTTATATGCTGGTTTTGCCTTTATTATTTCATTGGTAAGAGAAGCCGTTAAGGACATGGAGGATTTGGAAGGCGATGCCCGCTACGGATGTAAAACCCTTCCTATAGTTGCCGGGGTAAGAACTACAAAAATTTATTGTGCCATTTGGCTGGTGGTTTTGATAGCTACGCTCGCCATTTTGCAAGTGTATATTCTACAGTTTGGCTGGTGGCCCGCAGTGCTGTACAGTGGGTTACTCGTCATCACTCCATTGATCGTTACGCTGATAAAGCTCCGAAAAGCTGTTTCAACCAAAGACTTTGCACAGTTAAGCAGCTACACAAAATGGATCATTCTAAGCGGAATTCTGTCTATGGTCTTTTTCTCATTTTACTTTTAGTTATGGCAAAATATGTTCTCGCTTCCCAGTCGCCGCGCAGAAAACAGTTGTTGGAATGGGCCGAAATAGACTTTGAAATTATTGTGGTACCAACCGAAGAAACCTATCCGCACGGCCTGCCACCGGAAAAGGTGGCGGTTCATATTGCTTTACAAAAAGTGGAAGCAGTAAGAAACAAAACCCGCAACGTAATAATTGCTGCCGATACTATTGTGGTGTTAGACGATGAAGTAATTGGCAAGCCGAAAGATAAAAGCGACGCCGTGGCTATTCTCCGAAAATTAAGCGGGCAAATTCATCAGGTAGTTACAGGGGTCGTGATTTCACGCGGGGAAAAACAGGTATCATTTGCAGATGTAACCGAGGTGGAATTTCATTCTGTAACACAGGAGCAAATTGAATACTATGTTGATAAATATAAACCATACGACAAAGCAGGTGCTTATGCCATCCAGGAATGGATAGGAGTGGTGGGCATAAAAAAAATTAATGGGGATTTTTATAACGTGATGGGGCTGCCGGTAAGCAGGGTAGTACAGGAACTTAGTAACTTTTAAGCCGCGATTTTCGTTTCGGATTAAAGAATTTACTAACTTGTTGTTATGACCGAAAAACTGCTGCAATTCATCTGGCGATTTGGGTATTATAACAACGTTGGCTTAACGACTATTAGCGGCGAAGAATTTACAATCATTTCTCCGGGCATTCTTAATACTAACCAAGGTCCCGACTTTACAAACGCGAAAATTAAGATTGGGTCTACCATTTTAGCAGGTGCGATTGAATTACACACTCAAACATCGGAGTGGACGAAACATGGCCACGAATCGGATCCGCAATACAAAAATGTAATTCTTCATGTGGTTTATAAACATGATAGGCTTGTCAACAACATCCCTGTACTGGAGCTTGAATCAAGAATCTCAAACCTTTTGCTCCAAAAGTATTCGTCCTTCATGAACAATCCATCCTTCATTGCATGTAGTAAAAGTATTAATGAGGTAAGGGAACTAACCTGGGTTTCGTGGAAAGAACGATTGCTGGCTGAGCGCCTTCAACGAAAATCCGCACAGGTACTTGACCTGTTAAATCAAAACAACTTCCATTGGGAAGAAACTTTTTGGTGGACCCTTGCCAAAAACTTCGGAAACAAAATCAACGGGCATGCTTTTGAAGCGATGGCTCGGTCAATTCCCCTGAATGTTTTAGCAAAACACAAATCATCTATTCACCAGATTGAAGCGTTGCTGTTTGGTCAAGCCGGATTATTAAATGACAGATTTGAAGATGAGTATCCAAGGCTGCTGCAACGGGAATACAATTTCCTCGCAGTAAAATACGGACTTCGACAATCCTCTTTGCCAGTTTTATTTTTACGAATGAGGCCAGGGAATTTTCCGACTATCCGCCTCGCCGAACTGGCGATGGTAATTCAAACCGGCAACCACCTTCTCTCTAAAATCCTTGAAGCGCAAAATGTTGCAGATATAAAAGCCTTATTTGCCGTAACCGCTAACGACTTCTGGCATTATCACTATACTTTTCATGAGGCAACTTCCTTCAAAAAGAAAATTGTAGGCAATACCACCATTGATAACCTTATTGTCAATAGCGTGGTACCTATTTTATTCGCCTATGGCATACAGCACAACGAGGAAAAATATAAAGACAAGGCACTTAAATGGCTGGAGTGCTTATCTCCTGAAATAAATACCATCACCAAAGAGTTTACCGGCTTGTGTATAACGAACGAATCGGCTTTTGATTCGCAGGCGCTAATTGAATTAAAGAATGAATATTGCAGTCAGAAAAAATGCCTTGAATGTTCTGTGGGCAATTACTTGCTGCGGGAAGCCAGTGCAGTGTACCATTACCAAAGTAGTGTTCAGGCATGAGTCCGTTACAACTATTCCCGTGAATTGATTACTGCCTCCAAAGCTGGTTTGGTGAAGGGAAATTCGTTTTTGTAAAGCACTAACCGCAAACTGCCGAGTACAATCTTCAAACTAAACACTGTTTCCCTTATTTTTGCGGCTCAAATTTGCAGCCTTGGCTACTAAATTCACGAAAGAAACTTATCTCTATTGGTATGAGCTCATGCAGCTTATTCGCCAGTTTGAACTGATGGCCGAAGAAAAGTACAAGATGGAAGGCAAGATCCGCGGCTTTTTTCACGCATATGTAGGGCAGGAAGCCATTGCCGCAGGTTGTATGACAGCCACACGTCCTGAGGACCTTTTTATTACGGCCTACCGCGATCATGGCCTTGCCATTGCTAAAGGAATTTCGGTTAACTCCTGTATGGCAGAACTTTATGGTAAAGCCACGGGCTGTGCAAAAGGGAAAGGCGGAAGTATGCACTTCTTTGGGAAAAAAGAAAACTTCTACGGCGGCCATGGTATTGTAGGTGCGCAAATCGGCACCGGTGCGGGGCTTGCTTTTGCTGAGCAGTATCGGGGTACCGACAATGTTTGCCTTACTTACTTTGGTGACGGTGCTGCACGGCAGGGAATGTTACACGAAACTTTTAACCTTGCCATGACATGGAAGCTTCCTGTAATCTTTATTTGCGAGAATAACAATTACGCCATGGGAACTTCTATCCAAAGAACTTCCAACATTGTTGATATATATAAATTGGCGGATGCTTACGAAATGCCGGCGGATGTGATTGACGGCATGAGCGCCGAGGCTGTACATGAAGGCGTATCCCGCGCAGTAAAAAGAGCAAGAGAGGGAGACGGGCCTACTTTGCTTGAGATAAAAACTTACCGCTATAAAGGTCACTCCATCTCCGACCCGCAGAAATACAGGACAAAGGAAGAAGTAGAAGAGTATAAAGGCAAAGACCCGATTTCAGCACTTTTAAAAACTGTGTACGATAATAATCTGGCAACCGAAGAAGAAATCAAAGCAATTAACGAAAGAGTGGATGTAGCTGTGGCAGATTGTGTAAAATTTGCCGAAGAATCGCCATGGCCGGATGACAGTGAGGTTTTGAAAGATGTGTATGTCGATCAAAACTATCCTTTCATCATTGACTAATTTTTTCCACTAAATAAAAACAATTTAATAAATGACAGAAGTAAAAGGAGCACGACCTAGAACCGAAAATGAGGCAGTGGTTGAACGTGCAAAGAATTTTTGGGAAAGGTTTGGTAAGACAATCAGCATTGCATTAGGCGCTGTTATTGTTTTGGCCGGTGGCTTTATCCTGTATAATAAATTTGTAAAGGAGCCGAAAGAAAAAAAGGGCTACGACGCAATTTTTAAAGCACAGGAATACTATGGACAGGATTCGTTAGACAAAGCTTTAAATGGGGACGGACAATACCCAGGGTTTGAAAAAATAGCCAGCCAGTACAGCGGTACGGCCGCAGGCGACCTGGCACATTTCTACGCCGGTAGTATTTATCTAAAGAAAGGTACATTCGACAAAGCAATAAATCATCTGAAAGATTTTGCCACCGATGCTCCGCAGATACAGGCAAGAGCTTACAAGCTATTAGGGGATGCGCTGGCAGAAACAGGCAAAGGAAAAGAAGCCATCGATAATTACAAAAAAGCTGCAGCTCATTTTGAAGAAGACGATGCAGCCTCATCTGAGGCATTGTTCCTTGCAGCTTATCTAGCTGACAAAGTTTTAAACGATAAAAGCCAGGCGATTGAGTTATACAAACAGGTTAAAACAAAGTACAGCCAAACCCAATGGAGCTTTGAAGCAGAAAAGTATCTGGCGGCGAAGGGCGAGTACAATGTAGAATAGGGACGAACACTGAGCGCTAGATAAAGTTAGGATTCAACAATAAACTTCGAATTTTCTTCATGGCGGATATTGCGAATAGCAAATTGCTAAATAATACTGAGGGCATTGGCCAGGTGGCAAATGCCCTTGTTATTTTAGTGAAAACAGAATGGAACAGCGAGATTGTGGATGAATTGGAATATGGTTGCCGCGAAATTTTTGCTCAATATCGAATCGCCACTAAAACCATAGTTGTTCCCGGCGCGGTGGAAATTCCGTTTGCTATCCAGCAGTGCTGGGCGAACAACAATACACCTGCGGCTTTTATTGCATTAGGATGTGTTGTCAGAGGCGGCACACCGCATTTTGAGTATGTCTGCCAGTCGGTAACACAAGGCATTACTTCCTTAAATTTATCAATGCTGGTGCCTGTGATATTCGGCGTGCTCACAGTAGATACAATGGAGCAGGCCAGGGAACGCATCGGTGGGGTTCATGGCCATAAAGGTGAGGAGGCTGCAATTACTGCCATGAAAATGATGGCTCTCAACCAACTACTAAAAGAAGGCGTCGCTTAATGGACATACAATTATTTATTCCCTGCTTTGTCGATCAACTCTACCCGCAATCGGCTTTTAATATGGTGGCTGTCTTAGAGAAAGCAGGCTGCAACGTTTCCTATAATCCTTCCCAAACCTGTTGCGGTCAACCGGCATTTAATGCCGGTTTTTGGGATGAAGCAAGAAAGGTTTGTACCAAGTTTTTAAAAGATTTCAGCGGTGCTGATTTCATTGTAGCACCCAGTGCAAGTTGCGTTGGTTTCGTTCGTAATTATTATAGCAAGCTTTTCGAAAATTCATCATATCATAATGACGTAAAAGCCATATCAGAAAATATTTTCGAGTTTTCGGAGTTTTTGGTGAATAAGTTAGGGCAAACAAAATTTGGCGCCGAGCTAAATGGTAAAGCTACTTACCATGATTCTTGTGCTGGTTTAAGAGAATGCAAAATTAAAGGCGAGCCACGGAAGCTTTTACAAAATGTAAAAGGTCTGGAACTTGTTGAAATGGAGGATGTAGAAACATGCTGTGGCTTTGGGGGCACCTTTGCTGTCAAGTTCGAGCCTATCTCTATTGCTATGGCTGAACAAAAAGTAGAACACGCGTGGGCTACAGGCGCTCAATACATTATCTCCACCGATCTTTCCTGTTTAATGCATATACAGGGCTATATCGACAATAAGAAATACGACCTGAAGACAATGCATATTGCAGATGTATTGGTGAGCACGGCTCCCTGATTGTATAATAGCACAGTCTACTTTACAGCGGTTAGTGCTGCCTTGCGCACCTTGTCATACAACATGTGAATTAATCCATCAGCCAGACCAATTTTGGGAACGAATATCTCGTCAGCTTCCGCCCAATTCATTACATTGATATAAATAAGTAAAGCTGGTACAATTACATCGGCCCTGTCTTCACGTAAGCGGTATAAACTGATGCGTTGCTGAATGCTAAGCGCGCTAAATTCTCTGTAATAGTTGCGCAGAGCTTCCAGGTTCAATGCCTTTCCCTCTTTGCGCTTAGAAAGAGAAAATATTTTGTTGATATTGCCGCCGGAGCCTATCGCCGTAATATGATGATGGCCTCGTAATTTTTCACGGATGAAATTGCGCATTTGCGACCACTGATCCTGAACTACCTGGTTCTTTAGCAGCCGGATAGTACCAATATTAAAAGACTGTTGTGTAATCAGTTTACCGTCGCTAAAAAAAGTAAGTTCTGTACTGCCGCCGCCAACATCAATATACAGGTAAGATTCCTGGTTACTCAGGTTATCGGCAAAGTGGTTTTCATAAATGTAGGTAGCTTCTTCTTCGCCTGAAATTACTTTAATATCGATATCTGTTTCCTGTTTTACCCGTTCTAAAATTTCTTTTGCATTTACCGCATCCCGCATGGCCGATGTAGCGGCCGTTGCGAGGTGCGCAACTTCATATACATCAATTAGGTGCTTATATGCTTTGATAGTGGTGATAAAGCGCTCTGCTTTCTCGTCTGAGATAGTGCCCGTCTCAAACACATCAAAGCCGAGCCTTAAAGGCACTCTCACCAACGAAAGTTTTACAAATTCAGGTTTTTGCTGAGGAGTACTAATTACCTCGCTTATCAAAAGCCGCGCGGCGTTACTTCCAATATCAATGGCTGCTAACTTCAATTGGTTTGTTTATTTTATTGTATAAATAAGAATAGGTTTCATACTGCGACCTTACTTTTTCTTCTGCTTCGGTGCCACTTACATAAGTATTGCTTTGTGCGTTATCCAGAACTCTTGCTTTGTTATTATCCCTTAACTGAATAGTAATAATGTCTTTTAATTCTTTCCTTATTTCCGGATCTAAAATAGGGCAGGTGGCCTCCACGCGGTGGTCAAGGTTTCGTACCATCCAGTCGGCCGAAGAAATGAATATTTTTTCTTTGCCGCTATTATGAAAAATCCAGACACGTGCATGTTCCAGGTATTCATCCACAATGCTTATTGCTTTTGCCGGCTTAACAAACTTTTGATTTTCAGTAAGCATGCAAAAAATACCCCTTATAATCAAATTGACTTCCACACCCGCTTTTGCTGCAGTATACAATTCGTCAATAATTTCTTCATCTGATAAAGAATTCATTTTTGCACAAATAATTGCCGGCAAACCTCGTTGCGCATTCCTCACCTCAGTGCGGATCATCTTTACAATTTCCCTCCGTGCAAAATATGGAGAAGGTAAAAGTGTTGTGCAGGCCTTTAAAAAGTGGGTACCGGTTTTATGGTGCTCTATGTAATTAAATATCCTGTTGGCATCGGTCATTATGGCTTTGTTTGATGTAAGAAGACAATGGTCGGCATACACCTTTGACGTGGCTTCATTTAAATTGCCGGTGCTTATAAAACCATATTGAACAATACTATCTCCAACCCGTCTACGGATAATACAAAGCTTTGCATGCACCTTCATATTGGGTATGCCAATTAAAACTTTTACGCCATCTTCCTCTAACCTCACTTTCCAGGCAAGGTTGGCTTCTTCATCAAAACGGGCTTTTAGCTCCAGCATCACAGTAACTTGTTTGCCATTACGCACAGCATTAATCAAGGCATTAATAACCTTAGATTGCTTAGCCAGACGATAGGCAGTAATTTTTATTGACGTTACGTCTGGATCGATAGCAGCCTCCCTTAAAAGATCAATCACCGGGTTGAAAGAGTGATAGGGGAAATGTAGCATAAGGTCGCGTTGCATAACCAGGTCGGTAACTCTTTTTTCCTCCAGGGCGGGGTGGTCGAGTGGTTTACGTTTTGCACTTTGACTTTTAAAAACCTGACGCGGAAAATCCATAAACTCCCGAAAATTGTGAATACGTCCGCCGGGAATAATATTATCTCTTTTTGTGAGGTGAAGTTTGCGTATTAAAAATTCGAGCAGGCCCGGATCCATTTCTTTGTCGTAAACAAAGCGAACCGGTTTTCCTTTACGACGATTCTTCAAACCTTTTTCAAGCTTCTCGATCAGCGTTGTAGAAAGATCATTGTCTATATCAATCTCAGCGTCTTTTGTTACTTTAAACACGCTGGACTGGTACTGGTCGTACCCGAAATAATTGAAGATCTCCGGCAGGTTAAACCTGATTACATCTTCCAATAAAATGATATGGTGCTCTCCATCAGGAGAGGGCAATAAAATAAACCGGTTGAATGCCCGTGTAGGCACCTCAATTATTGCGAACATTCTTTTTAATGCGGTTTCCCGTTTCCACATTACTACCCCCAAATAAAAGGACTTGTCGCGGAGATAGGGCAGTTCCGGGATGCTTTCGATCATTAAGGGAATAACGTTGGCGCTTACTTCATCATCGTAATAGGCCGTGACAAATTGTTTCTGCTCATCACTCAAATCTTTTTCTGTGAGAAGAAAGATTTTTTGCTCTTTCATTTCATTTAATATCAAATCCCAAATCCGGTTAAACTCACTTTGCTGGCTTAACACTGTCATTTGAATCTGCTCAAGAATGCTTTCCGGATTTTCCTCCAGGTGCATTTTATCTTTGGTACCCACCTGGATCATCCGCTTAAGGGTGGCCACCCGCACCCGGAAAAATTCATCAAGATTGTTGGAAAAGATGCCGAGAAAACGAATGCGCTCACGAAGAGGTACAGAAGAATCGCCCGCTTCCTGCAACACCCGGGCATTAAATGAAAGCCAGCTTAAATCGCGTTGAATAGTTTTTATTTTTTGATGGAGCATGTGGGTATCGATAACATCAATAAATATACCTAAGAAAGCATTGCGTTCTTATTATGTTTTCTTCATTCTTTCAATGATGGATGTGGTGGAGAAGCCTTCAACAATTGGATTAATTACTATGCGTCCGCCGCTGGCCATCACTTCTTTTGCACCTGCAATATCTTCTTTTTTATAGTCGCCTCCTTTGACCAATACATCTGGCTGCAAAGCAATAACTAGTTCCTTTGGGGTTGGCTCTGAGAATACTATCACGGCATCTACCATTTCTAAGGCAGCCATTACAATTGCTCTGGCACTTTCGTTGTTAACAGGCCTTTCGTCGCCCTTCAAACTTTTTACCGAAGAGTCGGAATTAAGGGCCACAATCAATTTATCGGCTTCGTTAGCCGCTTGTGTCAGGGATGCTATATGGCCAGCGTGAAGTATATCGAAACAACCATTAGTAAAGGCGATAGAGCAGCCTTCCTGTCGCCACCTGGAAACTCTTAACCGGAGGTCAGAGAGGGGCAATATCTTGCTCTGTAAGTTTTGTTCGTGCTTCACTTCGGTTTTTATTTTTATTGTAATAAGAGAAAAGCGGGATCAGTATCAACCCGCCCACAACGATGATGACAGTTTGCGCTGTCCATAGTAGCCACCCCAGTGCATTACCAATTGTTACTTCATCGACACCATAAAGGCCCATTAATTTGGCAACCAAAAGGGGGTAAGCGCCAATGCCGCCGGGTGTTAACACCATTCCCACACTGCCAACAGCGAGCGTGGTTAAACTGCCTTCAATACCTAAGTGAGCTGTTTCCTGAAGTGCTAAGATTCCAAGCGTTGTACTAAACAAATACAAAGACCAAATAAGTAA
>DASQMG010000372.1:0-3122 GCA_035645595.1 Flavisolibacter sp.
TAACCAAGCGTTCCTCACTTACACCGGCTTTATACCCTACATTTTAGCATAGCAATATGTTGAATGGGAAAGGCTACGGCAATTTATTATTGCCAGCGAAGAGTTGTATTACATGCTAGAACAGGTTAAGAAAAGCCGGAAAGAAAAAAGTGAATTTAGATATCTACCTCATTCTCATGAAACTGGGCATATAAGTGAAATAGGGGTAATAACATGATTATTCGTCCAGCTATAGTATTTGTCCTCCTGCTAATTAAACTTGCGCTCAGTGCCCAGGTTTTTGATCGTCAATCTTTTTTTAATGATACTTATAATAAGCACCAAATTAAAGAGAGCAGAATAAAAGAAATATCCATTCAGGGATTTATAGTAGAAAGAAAAAATTCGCCCGCTACTTTTTACTTTGATCGAAAAGGCTACCTCCAACGCGAAGTAATAAAGAATACTTCCGGACGATTACAATGAAAGGAGCAAATGCGTCATCCCGCATTTATACGTACGATAAAAAAGGATTGTTGCTGACACAAAATATCAGGAGGCCAGGGGACCTTAGTTCAGTAAGTATCCTAGATAAGTATATGTATAGTTTTTGGGACTAAGCCACTAAGATTATTCTGGCAATCTATAACAGCACGTCTGCATTTCGGTATCACTTCTTCCTGCTCCACACAATAAAATCCGTCGGTGGTATCTTCTCCACTCCCACCTGCCTTAGCATTGTTACAATTTGCCCACGGTGATACGTATTATGATTAAATAAATGCAAAAGCATCTGATACACCGGTTGCTTAAACCTTTCCTTTTTTGAGTTCATGTAAATAAATTCATGTTGCAAGCCATTTTCATTAAGACTGCTTACCCACTCCTGCCACTGCCTATTTTGTTTTAATAATTCTGTGCTTAGTTCATTCATGTTTCCTGTAAAACTTTCACTTGGTATGGTAATCTTCTCCTGAAGTTTTATGCGTTGCCACCAGATGCTCTCCGCATCGAGTAGATGCAGCATTGTTTTGTACAAGCTGGGGAAACTGCTTTTTACTTCTGCCTGCTGCTGTTCTTCAGACAAGGCAGTAACGGTTGCCACCAGCAAGCTATTTGCCCAGGTGTTGTAAGAAGCGTATTGTACAAATAGTTCCTTCATCGGTAAAAGGCATTTACATTTGAAAGAACGAATTAACGAAAACGATTCTTCTTACATGGATAAAAATTTCACCCCGAAAGGGTTTGGTTCCACAGCTGTTCATGGCGGTCATGTGCAAGACCCGATGTATGCGCATCAAACACCTATTTATGCGTCCAGCACTTACGTATTTGATACTGCCGAGCAAGGCATGCGCCGTTTTAGCGGCGAGGAAGAAGGCTTTATTTATTCTCGCTGGGGCAACCCCACCATAACAGAAGCCGAAGCAAAGATTACTGCACTGGAAACCTTTGGTTTAGGTATAGAAGCAAAAGGGATTCTGCATGCCTCAGGCATGGCGGCTATTGCTACATTGCTCCTGTCTACCTTAAAAACCGGCGACAAGGTTTTAAGCCATTATTCCTTATACGGGGGTACTAACGAAATTATGGCAAAGGTGCTGCCTACCTTAGGCATCACTTCTGTTATTGCTGATTTGCGGGAAGCCGATAAAGTAGAAGACATTATGAGGGCCGATCCTTCTATCAAATTACTTTACTTAGAAACACCAGCCAACCCTACCATACAAATTGTAGATATAGAAGTGCTGACGGCTATGGCAAAAAGGCATAACCTGCTGGTGGCTTGCGATAACACCTTCGCTACGCCTTACCTGCAACAGCCGTTTAAATATGGCGTTGACTTTATTGTTCACTCCACCACCAAATTTTTAAATGGGCATGGTACGGCTATCGGTGGAATTTTAATTGGAAGAGATATGGAATGGATGAAAACAAAGATCACCAAAACCCATCGCCTGCTTGGTGGAAACGCCAATGCCTTTGATGCATTTTTATTGATACAGGGAATTAAAACACTGGAGCTACGCATGGACCGCCATTGCAGCAATGCTGGGAAAGTGGCTAATTTTTTAGAAGGCCACCCGGCCATTGCAGCGGTAAATTATGATGGTCTTTCCTCGCACCCGGCTTATGCCATTGCCAGCAAGCAAATGAGCAAGCCCGGAGGCATGTTAAGCTTTGAAGTCACGGGCGGGCTGCAGGCAGGTATTAATTTTATGAACCGCCTGCAAATGTGTACCCGAACGGTTTCTTTAGGTACAGTAGATACCTTACTATCTCACCCCGCTTCGATGACGCATTTTAGCGTACCAAAAGAACACCGGGAAAAATATGGCATTACCGATGGATTGATACGGATGAATGTGGGAATAGAAAATTTAGAAGATATCGTAAGTGATCTGGAACAGGCCTTAGCATGATTGGCCGATGTGGTTTTCAGTTGATGAATAGAATTACTGAACGTACAAGGGAGTGACACAACATAAGTTTAATAGGTGTTCTATTGGTGGAAACATACACTGGTAAATGCAGTATGCAAAATTTAAAATGTAAAAAGAATGGATGCCGGAGCTAAAGAACCCCAAATACCAAACGTCAAACACCAAACCCTTATTCGCCGCGCTGTTAAAGAAGACTGCGCAAGAATTTTAGAGCTGGTAAAAGAATTAGCCCTTTACGAAAAGGCACCTGATGAAGTGACCGTAACGCTGGAGCATTTTGAAGAAAGCGGGTTTGGCGTAAGCCCCGTATGGTGGGCCTTTGTAGCCGAACTGGATGGAAAGGTAGAAGGCTTTGCTCTTTACTATATCCGCTTTAGCACCTGGAAAGGCCAGCGCATGTACCTTGAAGATTTTTTAGTTACTGAAGGCCTTCGGGGTGGCGGTATGGGCAAAAAACTTTTTGACCAACTCATTATAGAAGCGAAAGAAAAAGGGTTTAATGGGATTGTATGGCAGGTGCTCGACTGGAACGAACCAGCTATCAACTTCTACAAAAAATACAATGCGAGCTTTAGTGCAGAATGGGTGAACTGTTCCATTTCTATTTCCTAAAACGTTTCAGGCAAAACATTTGCTCCTATGAGGTACAAGAGATGAATACCGCTACCCCGATAAAAATACTTTTTACATTGCTGTTGA
>DASQMG010000373.1:0-1744 GCA_035645595.1 Flavisolibacter sp.
ACATGGGCTTTCTTAAGTGTGCTGGCAAACTCCTCCGCATCGAAAGATTTCGCTACATCTTCAATTAAGCCGCTGGTATGAAAATCAAGGTGAACCTGCCGAAAGCGCAAACCTGTAGCCGTTTCCGCGTTCAAACCAGTAAAGGGTGTGGCAATGGCTTTTTTCATAAAAGGGTCAAAAAACAGCAAGCCTGCCCCTAACATCGAGGTCTGCTTTATAAAGTCTCTTCTGTGTGACATAATTATTCTTTATAGCAAATGATAAATATAACGTGTTGAACTTACCTGCCAGGATTCTTACTATGCCCGTGCGCCGCCCTTTACTATACTTATCCTGTCTTCTAAACTTGATTCCATGACGGAGGTATAAATTTAAAACGTTACGTAACATAATAGTACCGACTCAAAAAACAGTGCTTTATTACCCGCTTATGTTTTCAGGCAGGCGCTGCATCCAGCCCTTCTACATTTCAGTTATACAACCCAATAAAGCAGCACAACGATAAAATCGTTCGGATCCTTTTAACGTTCGAAGACTTCCCTTCTTTTGCCTGTATTGCCATTGTAATTCTCAGAAATATATCCATTCACATTATAGTAGCTCATTACTAAATCCATAGACTTAGTAACCACTATATTTAAAAGCCCACGCTTTTTCACTATAGAAAAGATCAGAAGTAAGAATTTGAGTAAAGGTCTTTTTCCAAGTCCCAAACCCATGTCATTTTTGACCCCTTAACCCATTTTCAAAAATCATTAATCCATAGTTGGCGGATCCCCATTTTGCCTTGAGATCATTGGGCAGGGCCACCGGAGAAAACGCAAAGTTGCCCAACAGGATGTCTGTGTCTCCATCATGGTCTATGTCGGCCGCTTCCAGAGTCAAAGACTTTACAGGCACTTCGCTATGCTCCACATAACTCTTAAAGCTATATTTTTTGCTGCCCATATTTTCTAAATAAATGAAGGCTTCGTCTTTCAGTTGACTGTATTCTGCATAAAAAGAAGTGGCAGCTAAATCTATATCTCCATCTTTATCGAAATCCTCTGCCAGCACTCTTGTGACTCCGTAAACAGGGTAAAAGAATTTTTCAGCAAATGCGTTGCTACCGCTGTTGATATGAATACGAATACCATGATAAGCCTTTGGAATATTTGAGTAATCTGCATTGTCGCCATGAGCGGTGATAATATCCACTTTGCCATCATGGTTGAAGTCTGTCAACACTATATCGGTTGTGCCATAATCAGGTGGAAAACGTAAAACTCTCTGTGCATCAAATTTCAATCCTCCCCTGTTAAATAAAATATATACCGATTCGTCGCCTTGTGCCATCAGCGATACGATATCCTGTAACCCATCACCATCCATATCCCTGATAAAGCATTTTGTTGCACCAGGCGCAGGCAACAACACCTGCTCTACAAATGGCGTTGCATTATTCTCTCTTTTATAAAGGGAAAGGCTTCCTGTGTTTTTTCCAAAATTACAAACGAGTACTTCGGGCAGTCCTGATGCGTCGAAGTTTTCGAGCACGGAGAACACGGGCCTGTGTAATGATGTAATCAGAGGTGCGTTACTGGTTCCATCCGTTGCAGAAAATGCTCCCCGGCTTAGTTCACTTGGAAACAGGTCACCTATTTCGGTAAGAAAGGCCGACCCCTTGTAAAAGCTAAAGTGGGATACCGGACTCCCAACACTCATTTGACTGATAATGCCCTCGCCATGTTTCCAGGTAAAAACC
>DASQMG010000374.1:0-4785 GCA_035645595.1 Flavisolibacter sp.
AGTACCGGAGCTGGCGAAGACGGCTGTGGCCATTCTTTTAACTAAACTGCGAAAAGAACCATCAACTACACCAGATACTGTTGAAATAAAGGCAAAGCTTATTGAAAGGCAGTCTACACGGTAGGAATTTAGTAAGTATGCTGTATCAAAATCTATACTGCCTTGCATCAACATGGCAAGTTGAGATTGCAATAATGTAGCTATTTATCGAACTGCCACTCTATATTTTCTTGCGTAAGAGTCTCTATTTTGATCTCCGAAACAACGCCAAAAGTTTTCAGAATTTATAGTTGGTATAGCTGGTTTTTCATTTTAGGCTTCTTGTTCTAGGAAGTTATACTTTCAGGGTAGTAGTCTAATGCTAACAGGGGTTATGTGAAAATCTACCAAGAAATATAGGTTCAGGTGACATTAATAGATTGTTTCAGGATTAGTAAATTCATTTATTGTATTTTCCCACATTGTATAAAACGAAGATTAGCTTCTTATGAAATATTTAAAAAAGTCAGTTTACAAATTAGCAAGAGCATCGTATGCAATAGTAGCTTTTACACTTATTGTTTTCCTCGCCGTTTCGTGCAGCAGCAAACGGTCCGGCAAACCCAAAGTTTTGGTTTTTACAAAGACCCTGGGCTGGCAACACTCGTCTATTCCTAACGGCATAGCGGCTATACAAAAGCTGGGAGGCGAAAACAACTTTGACGTAGACACAACAACAAACGCATCTCACTTTAATGATGATTCTTTACAGAAGTATTCGGCAGTCGTTTTTTTGAGCACCACCGGCAATGTTCTGGATCACAAACAAGAAATAGCTTTTGAAAGGTATATCCAATCGGGAGGAGGGTATGCGGGAGTACATGCCGCTGCCGATACAGAATATGATTGGGGTTGGTATGGCCGGCTCGTGGGTGGATTTTTTTATGATCACCCCGGTATCAATGATACGTTTCCTAACGTGCAGCCAGGCGTGTTTAATATTGTTGACCAAAATCACGGAAGTACGAAAGACCTGACTAAACAATGGAAACGCACCGACGAGTTTTACAGCTTTAAGAAGCCTGTAAGTGGCGCAACGATATTAATGACTATTGATGAAAACAGTTACAACGGTGGCAAGCGAATGGGCAATCATCCAATGGCGTGGTACCATGACTTTGATGGGGGAAGAGCATTTTATACAGCGCTGGGCCACACCGAAGAGTCCTATACTGATCCGCTCTACCTTAAACATCTTTTGGGAGGAATTCAGTATGCTATAGGTGAAAATAAACAATTGGACTTGGCTAAGGCAAAGTCCGTATACCCACCCGATGAAGCCCGCTTTACTAAGACTTCACTTGCAGTGGGTACCTTCTTTGAGCCCACAGAAATGACCATTCTTCCCAATTTTAATATACTGGTTGCGCAACGCCGCGGCGAGATTTTGATGTATAACAATGCAACGAAAAATGTAAAGCAGGTAGGCTTTTTAAATGTTTATTGGAAAACGAGTACCCCTGGGGTTAATGCAGAAGAAGGTTTGCTGGGGCTGAGTAAAGATCCTGACTTTGATAAAAATAATTGGATCTATATTTTTTATAGCCCGATAGATTCTTCTGTAAATCGTTTGTCAAGATTCACTTTTAAAAACGATACGATGGACATGGCCTCAGAAAAAACAATTCTTGAGGTAAAGTCTGACCGTGAAATTTGTTGCCATACTGGTGGCTCCATTGCTTTTGGGCCTGACAAGTTATTGTACGTGTCAACAGGCGATAATTCAACTCCTTTTGATGAACCTAAAGCTACATATGTGAATCATGGTTATGCGCCATTGAACGATTTGCCCGGCCGCAAGCAATACGATGCAAGAAGATCAGCGGGTAATACCAATGACCTTCGTGGTAAAATTTTGCGCATACGGGTAAAGGATGATGGCACTTACGAAATTCCGGAAGGCAACCTATTTGCAAAAGGTAACAATAAGGCAAGGCCAGAAATATATGTAATGGGTAACAGGAACCCGTATAGGATTTCTGTTGATCAGAAAAACAATTTTTTATATTGGGGCGAAGTGGGCCCTGATGCCAGTCCTGACAGCCTGGCTACCCGTGGCCCGCGCGGTTATGATGAGGTGAACCAGGCTCGTAAAGCGGGTTATTTTGGTTGGCCTCTGTTTGTAGGAAACAACTATGCTTATCGTGAATATGATTATGGTACCGGCACCAGCGGTACGGCATTTGACCCCGCCCGCCCCGTTAACAACTCAAAAAATAATACCGGGTTGACCGATCTGCCCGCTACACAACCTGCATTCATCTGGTACCCCTATGATGTTTCCCCTGATTTTCCACAGGTAGGTACCGGCGGCAGAAATGCAATGGCGGGTCCGGTTTATTATACTGACGCGTGGCCTAAAGAAACACGCTTGCCAGATTATTATAATGGCAAACTCCTTATTTACGACTGGATTCGGGGGTGGATAAAAGCAGTAACCATGTTACCTAACGGCGACTTTGATAAAATGGAACCATTTATGGAACATACTAAACTGAACAGTTGTATTGATATGGAACTTGGCCCTGATGGCAAGTTGTATTTGCTGGAGTATGGGTCCGGGTGGTTTGCAAAAAATGCAGATGCCGCTCTGTCCCGTATCGACTACAATGCTGGCAATATAGCGCCAAAAGTTTCAGCAGTGAACACCGATAAAACGTCGGGAAGTTTACCCTTGACCATTAAGGCCACAGTTACTGCTTCGGATATCGAAAATGAAAAGCTTACTTACACCTGGGACCTTGGTAACGGCACTAAAAAAGAAACGGTTACTCCAGAAGTAGATTATACCTATACGACTCCCGGTGATTACAAAATAACAGTGGAGGTTAAAGATGCGCAAGGTGCTACAACCAAGAGCGAAGGATTTGGTATTTACGCGGGTAATGAAGAACCCAAAGTATCTATCCAATTAACCGGAGCGAACCAATCTTTTTACCTTCCCGGGAAACCATTCACCTATACCGTAACCGTAAGAGATAACGATACTTCAACAATGGACCCCGCTAATCTATTCGTTTCTGCTGACTATGTGGAAGGATATGACAAAGCTGCCAATAGCCAGGGCCACCAGCAAGGTTCGGCGTCTATTAGTGGAAAAAGTTTAATCCTTTCACTTGACTGTAAAAGTTGCCATAAGGAAGCTGAAAAATCGGTTGGCCCTGCTTACACGGCTGTGGCGCAGAAATACCAGAAAGACCCAGGTGCCATGACTTATCTTGTTCAAAAAATAATTAAAGGCGGAGCAGGTGTTTGGGGCGAAGTGGCTATGCCTGCTCATCCAACGCTTTCCTCGGGCGATGCCACCCAGATGGTAACATGGATAATGTCGCTTAGCAATAGAGCTGCTGTCAAGAAATCTCTGCCTGCATCTGGTACTATCACCCCGTTAACCAACCAAAAGCCGGGAGCCGTGCTTGTATTATCGGCCAGTTATACCGATAAGGGAGGTAATAACATAAAGTCCCTGACAGGCCATACATCTAAAGCATTAAGCAGTAACAGCATTGGCTTTAAAGGCAAAGAAAAAATGCAAGGCTTTACTTATAAGAAGGCCAACGGCACCGGCATAATGTTGTTGCCACAAGCGGGCGGATGGTTTGAGATTGATAGCATTGATCTCACTAATGTTAAGTCAGTAAGTATTATGGCAGGCTGGCAAAAACCTCCCACAGCAGGTTTAAACCTTGAAGCAAGACTTGACACTCCGGAAGGTAAACTACTTGGACAGGGATCCATACCGCCACCCATGGCCAATCAAAAAAATGCCGTTATCCCGGTAAGCCTGCAGCCGGTCAGCGATGGAAAGTTTCATAAAGTTTATATTGTATATAAACCAAAAGACAAAAACACACCGGTACAGGCAGCGCTGTCGGGTCTTCAGTTTGCAGGCAACTAAAATGTATTTTCATAAGAAGTAATTCCCAACCGCCACAGTGCTGTTGGGAATTACTTTTATACTTATATCTCGGGTTACAAGTTGAAATTGTAAATGCTTTTTTTGTGGGCGATTGATATAGTCTTTAAACGTATTTGCTGCATTTTTTACAAATGAATTATCGCGCCTTCAGCCAGCTGTTAAAGTACTGTAAAGCAAAACGTCTTTAACAAACACTAACTAAACATGGTTTTGGCTTTGCTTTCTACGAAGATGAACGGCTGTAAACCACGTTCGATTCTTTATGAAAAAAAATACATTACTCTTAGTTTCCATTGTAGTTTCCTCACTGCTGTTTGCACAAACTAAATCGTCATTTGGTATCAGGGCTGGTGTTACTAAAGCAGGTTTATCAGGTGATGCTGCGAATAGCCTTCAAAGTTTAATTGGCTTTGCCAACGGCGCAATTACTACTTCTAGCAGGACAGGTCTTTTTGCTGGTGGCTATGTATCCATACCCTTATCTCAACAATTTTCCTTTGAGCCGGCCGTATATTATTCCCAGAAAGGATATGAGTTAAATGGTGAATTGAATATTAAAGGCGCAGAATTTTTAGGTGCCGGCGCTAAGGCACAATTAAGTACTGGTTATATTGACATGCCTTTGCTGGTAAAAGCAACTATAAGTGGGTTCCAGGTATTTGCGGGGCCACAGGTTTCTTACCTTGCTAATGCAAGATTGCGTACTACAGCAGGTGCTTTGGGTTTCAATATTGTAGATAACTCAATGGACGCGAAAAGCCAGTTTAATCAATGGGATATGGGGGTTACAGGTGGTGTGGGCTACCGGTTTGGCAATGGTATAAATA
>DASQMG010000375.1:0-3006 GCA_035645595.1 Flavisolibacter sp.
GCTATGGCCGTTAACGCTCTGGCAAAAGGGTGGGGTTATCCGGAAATGTTACGGGCCAATAAAAAAGAAAAGGAGCAATATGGATTATGAATTATCGCTGTTGTCATCACCGGTAATGTCAAACATTTCACCCCGGTTGCGATCCAGTTCTGTTTCTCTCAAATCACTGTTCGATACATCTATTGTACTATCCTTTGTCGCATCAACACTTTGGTCATGCTTATGCTCCTCCGGGGTTTGTAAGGTGCTGTTAGGAGTTAAATAGATTTTAGTTTCTTCGTCCGGCTGGATGTTTTCGCTTTTGTTTTTTTCGTTCTTATTTTTCATGATTTTTTATTTACCTGTTTCTACTCACTGCTAACTATATACTGCCTGCTCATTGCTCATCCGGCTTCACCGTCTGTTACCTCCCCACTAGCTTTTGTAGGGGTGTTTGCTGCTGTTTGCGTGGCATCTTCCGGAGATTGATTTACCTGCTCTTGGGACTTTGTTATATTGATCTCCTCTCCATCCGGTTTTTGTACATATACATGGCTTTCTTTTTTCGCTTCCGTATCTTGTTGTTGTGGCATTATTAATTACTTTATTATTTATTAAAGAAATTCTATGCCAGCTCTAAACCTGTAGTCCTTTGTTCGCTGCTTTACTATTATCGCTGATAAACTATTTTTCAACTATACAGATTAAATTTCTACTTCCATGCCAAGCGTTCATTTACTGATTAAAGGAAAAGTTCAGGGCGTTTTTTACAGGGTTTCTGCAAAAGGCAAAGCTGATAGCTTATTACTGAATGGTTGGGTAAAGAATACACCCGAAGGCGCAGTGGAAGCTATCGCCACAGGTACAAAAGAAAACATTCAGTTGTTTGTTGACTGGTGCAGGAAAGGACCTTTATACGCCACCGTAAGCTCTGTTGAGGTAAGCGAAATAGAAGAAGAACTATTTGACGGTTTCCAGATTGTCAAAGAGTGATACGACCCATCTAAGGTTCTGCCCGCTTACACAATTATTACCCATTTTGTTGCGCTGCATCGCAAAAAAATACCCACACCTCTGCTATTCCGCCTGCCATAAGTACGGCATTATTTTGTTGCAGCCATTAGGGTGTTGAATTTTTGTTAACCGTATAAATTCCGAGTGTTATGGCAGAAAGAGGACAGTCCGAACAACCCAATAAATTCGGTCAGGGCAACCCGCAACAGGGTGACGATGCATCAAGAACAAACAGCGAGCTATCTGAAAATGAAAGAGAACAATCTCCAGGAAAACGAACCGCTAACCGGGGCTTTGCCGCTATGGATAGTGAAAGGCAAAAGCAAATAGCCAGCGAAGGCGGCCGCGCAGCACATCGCCAGGGCGTAGCGCATGAATGGAGCAAGGATGAAGCCAGAGAAGCTGGCCGGAAAGGGGGACAAAGTGTTAGTCGCAATCGTGAGCACATGAGCGAGATTGGCCGAAAAGGCGGGCAAAGTTCTGGTCAGCGCCGCCAGCAAAGTACCGAAGAAAGGGGCCAGTAAGTAATGGGCCATTAGCATCAGGCAATCCACAATAACTGGTTTAAGATGGATCGCCTGATGCTTCTTTAAGCAAAATTAGTTTACTACTTTCTTGCCTGTTGTTCACTGCTGCCTGGAGTATTTTATTCATCGAACCGCTTATCGGCTTTTTCATCACCATCGCTGTCCTCTCTAAAATCGTCCGATGCTGTACGGGTCAGGTGCTGGTTTACATCATCATTTTCGCTGCTGCTTAGCGTGCTTACACCAGGCTGCACTGCCGATTCGTCGCGGATATTTGGGTCTTTTTGTTTGCCTTCATCAGAAGGACGGTTTCTCTGTGGGTCTGTACTATCTGTCATAGCGTCTTTTACCCAAAACAAAAAAATTTATGCCATGGGGATGCGAAACTATTTGCCTTAAGGTTTTGCTATGATCGTTGACCCTGATACTTTCAAAGTTTCTACAATAAAAAAAATTACTGAAGTAATAAACGGGCATAACTGTTTTCCACCTACTTTAGCAACCATTCAAAAAATCTAGTCCTATGCAGGTTAAAACGCAGACTTTATTAATCGCGATGGCGCTCTTAGCCGGAGCCGGTTGCAATCCGCAAACTTCGGCCAGCTCGCCGTCAAAGGATTCTACAACTACTGCCCAAACAAAGGAAGTGGCCACTGGTGGCAGGCAGCAGGTAGATACAGCTTTGTACAACCGGTTGATGACAGACATGGCTAATGGCGACACCACCGGTCGCTGGCCGGTTAAAAATGCACCGCTTCCCTTGCCAGGTGCTATTATTCCCTTCAACAGGGTTATTGCCTATTATGGCAACTTGTTTTCCAACCGCATGGGAGCTTTAGGCAAATGGCCTAAGAAAGAGATGATCCCAAGATTATTGGATGAAGTAAAAAAATGGAACGAGGCGGATTCAACTGTGAAGTCAATTCCTGCCCTGCATTACATTGGCGTAACGGCCCAGGGTGCCCCTGGTAAGGACGGTAAATGGCGGTATCGCATGCCGCTAACCCAGGTGGACACGATTTTAAATTGGGCAAAAGAAATTGATGCGCAGGTGTTTATTGATGTACAGGTAGGCTTAAGTGATGTGCAATCGGAACTGCCATATTTTGAAAAATATCTTTCTTTGCCGAACGTGCATTTTGGTATTGATCCTGAATTTGCCATGAATGCAAAAGGCGGCAAAAAACCCGGAAGTGTTATTGGTTCTTTAGATGCAAAGGATATTAACTGGATAAGTGAGTACCTGGCCTCACTTGTGAAGAAAAACAACCTCCCGCCAAAGATGTTTATGGTTCACCGGTTTACAAAAGGTATGGTGACTAATTACCAGGATATTAAATTACGCCCTGAAATACAGATTATAATGGACATGGATGGCTGGGGACCGCCAGATTTAAAAAAAGGTACGTACCGTTATTGGATACAGGCAGAGCCAGTACAGTTCACCGGTTTTAAATTGTTTTATGTGAATGATACGGAAATGAGT
>DASQMG010000376.1:0-7115 GCA_035645595.1 Flavisolibacter sp.
CTACCGGGTCTGCTGTCGCCCTGTGTTTACCCCAATTGGTGAAGTTGGGGATAGGGGTGTAACCGTAGTCTAAGTTGACCGGATTGCAATAGGTTTTTTGCTGCGCATGGCTAAGAGAAAAAAAGAGAGAAAGAGAAGCAAAGAAAAGTGTCTTCTGCAGGAGGTTTTTTTTATGTTCAGGATTGAATAAGACGTACAAGAGCGCGACCCAACGATGTTTAACCGGAGTCGCCGTCGCTGGTATCAAAAAACTCCTTCCCATCAATAAATTATTTACGTTTTGAAAAAAGCCACGCCAGTAAATCTTTCTCAGCGAAAGCCGCATCCCAGCTATTATGATTTGCATTTGGATACAAAGTGAATTTTACATCAGCGCCTGCTTTTTTTAATGCGTCAACCATGACAACCGAAGATTCCGGTGGCACTACATCATCTTTTGCTCCATGAAACAGCCACCACTTTGGCCTCTTCAACTGTTTTGCTGTCTGCGGATTAGCACCACCACAGATAGGGAAAGCCGCAACGAAGTATTTTGGCTTTCTTTTTACCAGTTCGAAGGTGCCCATGCCACCCATAGATAAGCCGCCTATGTACAAACGATTTTTATCTAATTTATAGCGGCCTTCCAGTTCATCTAAAAGGGCTATCAGCATTTTCATGGCAGTCGTCGGTTCACCCTCCACAGGAAAATTGAATGCTCTTTTCTTCGTGGTTGAGTCAAAGGCAAATTGCACATTACTCCAAAAGCTATTACCCGGGCATTGTGGAAATACAACAATAGCAGGATAATTTTCGCGGATACTGTCCTGAAGAAAAAGCTTCCCTCCATGTACCAACTGTGCCTCGTTGTTATTGCCCCTTTCGCCTGACCCATGCAACAGTAAAACCAGGGGGTATTTTTTGGATATATCGTAATTTTTCGGAAGAAGTAAACGATAAGGTAATGTGTCGGTTCCTTTACTAAACCAATGTTTAGCATACGCAGATTTATCCTGAGAAAAAGTGGTGCCTGCAACACAGGCGGATAAAATAAGAAGTAGTAGTCTGTTCATATTATAGTTGTTATTTTTTTAGCCATGGCGATTCAAAACCCAGCTTTATCAATCCCTGTTTAATCTCGGCGCAGCTCATAAATAATTTCCATAATAATCCGGTTCTATAGTTCTCCATCATTACTACAGCGGGCCCCTGGTCAATGGCTAAATACTTTTTGGGATACCAGTTATAGTGTTCGCTGAAGCCATCATAAAAACCATAGGGCCCATAGATACTATCCTTTAAATTTCTATACCAGTGCCGCATGGCCCGCATAGATTGTTCAGGCGTGTACGGCATGGATGATAAAGCTGCAGTCGGAGAAATCACTCCCTGGTCCTCCTTTTCACCGGGTGCGTGAGCGGCATAAAACTTTACTGAATAGCCAGCTGTCAGTCCCCAGTTATCCGGCCCATAACCTTTGTATTTTAAGGGATTGTCAACGCACCAGTCATGGTTAATGAGTGTATGCGCTTTGTTATGTTCCCAGTAATCAGCGTAGCGGTCTTTCAATCCCCTTGGGTCTAAACCTAAATAGGAATAATGCGACCAGAATAAAGGACCGCCATATTTTGGTGCGCCGTTATGCGCAAGTGTAATAGTGTGACCATAAACAGTTGACGTATCTTTTATCTTTCCGTTTTTTGCCCAGCCGTTGTGGTAGACTTCTGCGGGTACGCCATGGGTAGGAGAGGATGCTGCCAGTATATACATAATAAGGCATTCGTTGTAACCGGTGACAGCGAAATTCATATCCCATGCAAAGTTTGGACTCCAGTGCCAGTACAATACATTTTTGCCGTTGCGGTAAAAATTAAAATCAACTTCTTTCCATAATTTGTCAATGCGGGAGGCAAGGTCTTTTTCTTTAGCGTTACCATCTTTAAAATACTGGCGAACACACAGCATGCCCTGTATCATGAAGGAGCTCTCCACAAGGTCGCCGCCGTCATCTTTTTTGCCGAAGGGTTTTACTTTACCGGTTTCGCCATTCCACCAGTGCGGCCATGCACCATGAAAGCGGTCAGCCGTCTCTAAAAATTTTACAATGCGCTCCATTCGTTCAACACCCTCTGCCCTGGTGACAAAGCCTCTTTCAATCCCAACTAAAATCGCCATTACGCCAAAGCCCCCGCCGCCGCTGGTGATGATCATCTTATCGTTCTCCGGGTAAACATCATCCACATGGAAACGCTCCCTTGCCAGCCCGCTGTTAGGTTCAGCACCCTCCCAGAAATACTGAAATGTCCTTCGCTGAACATCAGTAAATATTTTCTCGTCATCTGCAGAAAATTGTACAACATCTTTTTGAACTTTTTGCGATGAAGTACAACCACTGACTAACACAAAAAAAGCAATTAACGGAGTAATTATTTTTGTAGTCATTTTATGGGTGCTTAAAGGTGTGGACTTTGAAAACCTAAACTGCGCATACCTGTTTTTACTTCCGGGCAACTCATAAACAAGCTCCATAACAAACCGCTACGATAGTTTTCCATCATCACCACAATTGGGCCCTGGTCAATGGCTAAATACGAATTTGCAAACCAGGGATCGCTCAATTTAAATGCATCTTTAGGCCCGTATTGGCCCCAAAGCTTATCGCCCAGTTTATAATAAAAAAATTTCAGTGCTTTCATGCTTTCTGTTGGTGTATAAGGGAAAGAAGAAAGGGCTGCCGTGGGTGCAATAACACCTAAATCATTTGTAGGCGAAGAAGCCCCGTAGCCATTAGGAATGTCGCTTGCCGTTAGTCCCCAGCATTGATCGCTATAACCATAATAATTATTGGGATTGGCTACGCAATAGCTGTAATTTATTTTCGTATGATTGACAACCTGCGTCTGGTAATTCGCGTAGCCATCAGTTAATCCAAAAGGATTAATGCCTAAAAAAGAGTAGTGCGAAAAAAATAAAGGGCCGCCTAAATTGGGTCCGAGCGGAAGCTGGTAGCTATAATAAATGGCACCGTTGCGCATGACTCCATTGCTGGCCCAGCCGGCATCATAAACTATTTTTGGAATAGAATGAGCGGTAGAGGAAGCAGCCAGCACATAAGTGATAAGGGACTCGTTCCAACCTTTGATTTGCATATTCATGTCCCAATTGAAATTAGGACTCCAATGCCAGTATAAAACGTTCTCATTATTTTTTCGGAACCAGCTCCACTCGACACCATCAGCTATCGCGTTGATTTCGGACCGCAAAAAAGCTTCGGCAGGATTGGCGCCATCGAAGTACTGACGGGCACATAAAAGACCCTGAATTAAGTAAGATGTTTCTACCAGATCTGCTCCATTATCTTTTGCACTGAACGGGATAACAACACCTGTTACCCCGTTTAGCCAGTGCGGGTAAGCGCCATGAAAGCGTTGGGCTGTATTTTTTAAAAATGCCACCATTATTTGCAAACGTGCAAGCCCCTGCGCCCTTGTAATGAAGCCACGGTGGATGCCGGTTATAATTGCCATTACACCAAAGCCCGATCCGCCAGACGTAACCAAATCACCCGAAGTGTTTCGCTCTCTTGCCAAACCACTGACGGGGTGGCCAAAGTCCCAGAAATAGTTGAAGGATTGTTGTTGAACTAATTGAACTAATGCGGTGTCGGTAAGGCGTGGAAATTTGTCGGATGAATCAATTGCAGTAACAAAGGAAACATTGGAGCCATTGGCTAAACTGTTGCCTTTTGCCGATTGTACACTTGATGAAATGGCAAGGTTATATTTTGTAAGTGGCGATAGGGGTGACGAAGGTTGCAGTAAAACTACATTATCGTTATCCTGGAAACTCAGGTCGTGGGCTATACTTCCGCCTGTGGCTGCATTTAGTAAAATAGTAGAAGCGGTACTGCGTTTTACCGGTGCGGAGAAGGTTAGTTTTAATTGAGGCTGTAGTGCTACGCCGTAAAGCGTCACTGATAAAGCGACACTATTGATGGTGACAGATTGCAACGAAAAACTTTCTGTAACCGGTGGTTGAACCGGTGTTGACGCTTCTTTTTTTGAACAGCCAGCTACAGAAAAAAAGATGGCAAATACTGGTAGGTAGCGCATGGTTAGCGGGTTAAAAAAGAGGCTGCTCTATAGCAGCCTCCTGGTTTTTCATAGTACTATCTTCCTTGTCTTTCTAATACCGCTATTGCAGAAATTTCCTGTGCGGATAATGCCTTGTTATAAACTCTGAATTCATCTAAAGCACCGGTGTACGGAAGCATCCAGGGCTCTGGTGTATTGAAAGGTGCGCCTAATTGATTTTGAAAAGCACCGATCACGAATTTGGTAGCATTCTTAAAATTGAGTGCACCTAAAGGAGTTCCTGTACCATCTGCTTTGCGGTCTTCTGCGTTGGGCGGTAAGGTTCGCTTATCGCCGTTAATAAACCAGCCAACTTTTGAAGTAGCCGCATCATACGTCCATGCGATATGACGCCAGCCGTTATACATATCATCGGGACGAAAATCATTGGCAGGCTCAATCCAATGCTCTACAAACGGGGCATTGTTTTTCTCGAAGTGTAACTTCATAAACATCCGGTTCGAAGAACTGTTATTGCCCTCGATCATCAGGAAAAAATTCCCCCAGAATGATCCGTCTTGTTTTGCAAGGGTAAAGACACCTTGTGCTCCTCCATCATGTTTGCTGGTGTTGATCCACAGGCTAACGGTAAACGAAGCGAGTGTGGCCAACGGACCGGGATTAGCATAGGAAATAAAACCATTAGCGGAACCTTTGTACGCTTGTCCTTTACGGCCAGGTACCCATGAGGTATTGCCATTTGTAGCTCCCCCTGTTACACCGCCTTTTGCATCTGTTACTGAGCCTTCAAATGGAAAATGAGCTACCAAGTTAGCCGGAGCAATCTCTGATGAATTTACATACCCTCCTGCAACCGGCGGTGCATCACCTTTTACCACATCATCGCTTTTATTTGGTTTGGTACATCGTGTACATAATGTGCCCAAAGTAAGCAGTGCTGCCACCGCCATTACCAGAGATCTATTTCGTTGATTCATATTTGTGTTTTTAAAGATTATAAATTTTAATAGCCGGGATTTTGTGTTAGGCGTCCGCCGCTTAAATCCCGTTGCGCCTGCGGTATCGGAAATACTTCATGCTTACCATCTACAAAGGGTTTACCGTGCGCCCTTAAAACAGTTCCGGCACGACCCTGGCGAACAAGGTCTAAAAAGCGGTCTTGCTCCATAGCCAACTCGTAACGGCGCTCTTTCCAGATGTTAGCGATCGTGCCTGTCGATGGCGACAAGTTAGCACGGCTCCGAACCATGTTCAACTTAGCTGTTGCTTCGCCGGCGTTATTTAGGTTGGCTGCCGCTTCTGCATAAATAAGTAGTAATTCCGCATAGCGCATTAGCCGTATGTTTTTCGGCTTTGTATCCTTATTGTTGGTTAACTGCGGCGATTCGGCAATGGGGCTGTGATAAGCTTTATAACTGTAGCGTTCATTCTCTACCGAGTCTTTTGACGGTAGCCGGTATCCATCCCACAATACAGTTCCTGTGTTCGTACCTGCAACAGTTGGATTGATAAAGATAGTGGTAGCGTTACGGCGGGTATCACCGGCTTCGTAGCTACCAGTTAAATCCGTAGTTGGGGAATTAAAGCCAAAGCCCAGGTCGTTCCATCCGCCACGGCCGCGGGGTCCCTGCCCGTTGCTAAAGAGCGGGCTTACTGCATTTTCACCTGCATTAACACCGGTTTGCACTTCAAAAATAGATTCAGCATTATTATTACCACCCGGTACCGGACCGCCCGCTGCTCTTTCGCGAAAGATGGTAGCATAATCAGAGACCAACTGGTACCTGTTAGAGTTGATCACCGCTTGTGCATTTTCAAAAGATTTCTGGTAATTCTTCATGTACAAATACACCTTGGCCAGGTAAGCCTGGGCAGCCCCTTTTGTGGCCCGGCCAACAACTGCGTTAGCTTCTCCTTTTAAGGGTAAGTTGGCGGCGGCAAAGTCAAAGTCAGAAATTACAAGTGCATAAATTTCATCTTTTGTAGCCCTCGTTTGGGCGGCATCGCCATTAGCTTCTGCTGGAGTAAGCACCTTGTCAATCTTTGGTACACCGCCAAAAAAGCGAACAAGGTTGAAATAGTAAAGGCCACGTAAAAAGCGCGACTCTCCTAAAAGCCTGTTCTTTTGGCCTGCATCAATGGCACTAAGGTTTAATATTTCGATGGCTTTATTAGCACGGGTAATGGCAGAATAATGGCCTGTCCAGATATTATTGAAAATAGAATTGTTGGCGTTGTGTACGAAGTTGTCGATATCCCCAACTCCGTTTACATTGAAGTCGCCGGGACTGCTTCCCTTATCGGCATCGTCGCTTGCAATGTCATTGGTTATCTGCCATAGAAAACCAACAGTTGTTGGCCCAAAACTTCCAAAATACAGTGTGTTGTAAACGCCACCCACCAGGTTTTCTGCCGCATTCGGATCTTTCAGCGCCAGCTCCTCAGTCAGTTGCCCTTGCGGCGGCACATCCAGAAAACTTTTTTTACAGCCAGCTACCACAAA
The DNA here is from genome assembly GCA_035645595.1 of Flavisolibacter sp. Taxonomy (GTDB): domain Bacteria; phylum Bacteroidota; class Bacteroidia; order Chitinophagales; family Chitinophagaceae; genus Flavisolibacter. Next base: position 6,577 of record DASQMG010000376.1, read on the forward strand.
TAAGCCCGCTGCTATTGTAATTTTCAAAAATTTATAATTCATACAAATCATTTTTTAATTGATTAAAATCCTACGTTCAGTCCTAGAACAAAAGTGCGGGTAGTGGGGTAGATGTTCGACTCGATGCCACCCGCTAACACACTTCCGTTATTTATCTCTGGTGTAAAACCGCTATAGCTTGTAAAAGTTGCCAGGTTTTGCACACTTCCGTAAACGCGAAGGCTCCTGATTTTTATTCCAGATAGCATGTCGGAACCAAGTGTATATCCTAACGAAAGATTATTGATACGGAAAAAATCACCTTTTTCAAGGAAGTAAGAAGAGGCTCTTTCCTGGTTTAGATTGGCTCTTGGAATAGTAGTAGACGGGTTGTTCGGCGTCCACCGGTTACGGGCAATTTCCGCTTCTATATTATCGCGGAAATCACCGCGGGACGCTTTCTTGCCATTGTAAATTTTACCGCCCGCTGTGCCATAGGTTCCAATACTCAAATCAAGTGTTTTAAAGTTTACACTGCCGTTGAAGCCAAATGTATATTT
>DASQMG010000377.1:0-2084 GCA_035645595.1 Flavisolibacter sp.
TCACACTACATTGGTGTAAACAACCAGGTAGGTGGTTATATGCAGCCTTGCCGGGTTTTCCATGATCCGAGTGAAGTTGTGCAGCCGTTTTTAAAGTAGCTTACCCTTTTTATTTCTGTGCTATCATGGCGTCATCCTTACGAAACCCGGGGAGTAATAAACATCCTGATTGTTCAGCCGGTGGTGGCGAAATGGGTAAGCTCCTTCCTTCAACTGGTCCCACACGCGGTTTTGGGTCCACCGGATACCGGGCCGCAAAGTTTACGAACTACAATAAGCTTATGTATTGGGCCTAATTTCCCCATATCCATTGCATGGTGTCCGCAATGGGCGCAGACCTACAAGGATGGCTATTGGCCCCAGAAAGGTGATAGACATCCCAGTTCAATTTGGCAGGATTATAAAGTGTGCCGGCTTTGGGCAGGGCCAGACCTCCTGTCAGATCTATTAGTTTGTAAAAGGTAAGCACGTAAGCAACCTTGATCTTCCGGACGTACAAAAAGAAGCTACACAAATACGGGTTTATAACCACGGGATTGGCTCCAGCCCCGGGTATGAATGAGCAATTGTAAAGCCTTTACCCGCCTCAACAGTCGCGATAGGTGCGGGTAATTAGGTTTGAACTGGCTTTATGTAAAAGATTACAGAGCGTTGTCGTGGTTATATTTGTGCTACAGCAAAGAAGGGAGGGAGCCTGTTTTTATGTACTATTGCCGGTGTAAACGATAAAGAGAAGAAGCTTATGCAATTTGGAAACTGGACTATAAAAGACGAAAGCATTGAGTGGAACGGACACGAGATGGGCCGCTTCATTATTCCCAAAGATGATATTACAGCTATACGATACGACAAAAAAGGAAGCTTTTTTTACAATTGGATATTGGTTGCCACTGAGGAAGACTGGTTAACACAGGATGATTTATACGACCTTAATTACGCCTTTGTTTATGCTGTGGCCAAGTGGGGCCTTGAGTTCAACTACGATACTTTTGATGCTACGCTGGAAGAGCAGTTTGAGCAGTTTGATGAAGAGGAAGACGAGGATTGGGAGGGGTGAACTAAAACATTTATAGCCGCCCGCTAAACCCGGATTTTGGTATATTGTCATCTTTTTCATGTTTTAGTAAGACCGTTACTGTGCGCCTAAGCACAGAAAGGGTAGCTGGCCTCGTTACCAGGAGTAGCGTTAAACTGATTTTTATTGTAAAAGTTTTTGAATCGCCTCAATATATTGCGGATTATCGGTCATCCCGTTATGGCCTTCGCCCGCAAGTGTAATTAAGGTATCAACCGTTTTGCAATCGGTTTTTAGTTTCACCGATGATCCATAATAAATCACTTTATCAGCATCGCCATGAAATAAGACGGTAGGAATTTTTGACCTATTCAGGTATTGGACCGTTTCTATTTTATACCTCAGGAGAAAGGTGGGAATGATAGGAAAGCGGTGTTTCATCATATCCGTTAAACTGTAATACGGAGCCTGAAGGATAAGTCGCTTTGGATGATTGTCACTTGCCAGCTTTGCAGCAAGTCCGGTGCCGATGGAATATCCGATGATAATGATATTCGTCTCATTATATTCCTTCTTTACTTCGTTGTAGGCAGTTTGTATATCCTCAAAAAGCTGCTGTTGATTTTGAATGCTGCCTTCGCTTTTGCCATAACCGCGGTAATCAAGCATGAAAACGTCGTAGTTTAATTTGGTGTAGCGGCCGGCTACAGCGCCCCACCGTTCCAGTGAGCCGGCGTTACCATGCAGGTAAAAAATTAATCCTTTGCTGCTATCGGCTTTGAACAGTAACCCGTTCAGCAATTTGCCATCTGTGGTTTGAATGGTTCGCTCGTCAAAAGGGATAGCAAAAGAATATTTGAGATCCTTCTCCAATTTCTCAGGTAAGAATATCAGTTTTTCCTGCAGGAAGTACAGAGCAATGCAGAGAAGGATGTAAAAGATGACGACGATCTTTGCAGTGCGAAGGATTAACTTTTTAATAGAAGTTGTAAGGCCAGGCGTTTGCATGAACAGCTAAAATACAAATAGGGAGGCGCCAGTTACCAAGTTAGGCCTAATGTAAAGGAAT
>DASQMG010000378.1:0-10579 GCA_035645595.1 Flavisolibacter sp.
GGCAGCACCCTGCTCAGGTGTTTTTTGAAGTTCGGATGGTGTTTTACGTGCGCCACCAACATGGCGTTGCAAGTTGGTTGCAATGGCACCAGTTTTTAATGAATTGACGGTAATCCCATCGTCTTCCCAGCGCTTGTCGGCCGCAACGGAAAAAAAGGATAACAGCCGTTTTTGATTGCCCATAACAGGTTCTACAGGCGTAGCAGCCAACGGAGGCATTGGCTTACCTACAGACCCTGCAACCACTATTTTTGCGGTTGACTGCATGCCGAAGCTTGTTTTAATTAAATCCATTTTCTTCAATTTGACTATTCAAACGCAATTGTCTTCATGTTCAAATGATATACGCTGCGCATTTTCCCGGCTGTGACCACAGAATTTTTACTCAAAAAAATGTACATCTTTCGATACGGTCCTGTTCAAAAGGATTCAATGGCTTTGCTTCTGCTATGCAGCATCAATTTTTAAACGTTGTATTTTGCACGCCACTTGGCTTTTATCGCAGCTCTTGCTTCTATAAATTCCCGGTCGGTGCCTTCAACAACAGCATCTAGCGGGTAGCGCAGCGGACGGGTGCCATCTTTCATAGTAACGAGTGCCAACACACCATCCGCAATCACCTGCGGGTCCATTTTAAATTCGACCATTTTGCCAGATAAGCCTGTCACCAACTCTGTGAATTTTTCAGTAGCAAGCGGTTCATATTCGGCAGTGATTTCCGGCTTGTCCGATAGCACACCAGACTTGACGCCAGTATTCATTTCTGTTGGATATACACCGGGTTGGATGCTGACGTTTTCAATTCCGAATTGGGCCAGTTCTTCCTGCATGCCTTCAGTTACACTCTCCACACAAAACTTAGAAGCGAAATAGGGTATCATAAAGGGCAAAGTGTGGCCACTGGCGCCGGATGTGATGTTGATGATAAGGCCTTTTTTTGCGTCACGCATGGAGGGCAAAACCGCCTGATAGGTGCGTATGACACCGTAAAAATTTACGTCAAACATTTGCCTGATTTGATCAAGGCTATATGCTTCCAATAAGCCATAACCGGTAACGGCGGCGTTGTTTACAAGTACATCTATTTTGCCGTGTTTTGCAAGGGTTTCTTTAAACGCCTTTTTTACTGAAGTGTCATCTGTAACGTCTATATCTACTACATCTACATTCGGCAGTTGCGCCAATTCGCCGGCAACTATTTTATTTTTTTCGGCGGTTCCTCGTATACCCGCAACCACATGATAGCCTGCTTTGGACAACGTAATCGTCATCAGTTTACCAAATCCCGTACTGGTACCGGTAATGAATATTATTTTGCTCATGATAGAAAGTGTTGTTTTAATTTAATGAATAGATAAGGTTTCTGCAGCTTTCATAATGAAGTCCGCTACTTCTTTTGGATGCGATAGCATAGACACATGAGCCTAATGAAGATACTGGGTAGTAGCGTTAATCATTTTGGCTTCGGCTCCTTCTAGGTCCGGATTAACGCTCCAGTCTTTGGTAGCGATGATGCACCAATAGGGTTTTGTTTTCCAGGCGGCTTTTTTTATTTTTTGTGTGAGAAACGACTTGTTCCAACGCCCTTGTGTGGCGTAAATAATCTTTCTTTCAGCAGCTGGTAAGTCCTGAACAAAATTTTCTTCAATGCCTTTAAAGGAAAGGGTTAAAAACCCTGCAGCCTCCTCACGGGTTTCCCCATCGCCTCCTGCAGATGGATACCCTTTTATTACATCCAAAACATTTTGGCCATCGTTTGGAATTAAGGCAGACGCTTAATGAAGCCCTACTACTTTTTGGAACATTGCCAGCCTCGGTAATAACCATTACTAAAGAAAAATGCCCGCATTACGCCAAGTACCTTTTTAATTCTGCTGCGGCATGAATAAATAAGGACTTCACTGCAGGCACTTCCGCCAGTCCGTTTAACAACCCGAAGTCATGTATCATTCCATTGTACCGGATGCAGGTAACCTTCACACCCGCTTCATCCAACTTGCGGCCATAAGCTTCGCCCTCATCACGCAGCACATCGTTTTCTGCTACTTGGATAAGTGTCGGCGGCAATCCTTTTAACTGCTCAACAGAAGCTTGTAACGGAGATGCATGAATGTCCTTTCGTTTTTCGGGGTCTTTGATATACATGTCATACATCCATTTCATCAAAGGAGTTGTAAGAAAACGGTCTTGCCCGAAAATTTTATAGGATTCTGTTTCAAAATTGGCGTCCACAATGGGCCACATCATTATTTGCAGTTTTATGTTAGGCCCGCCGTTCTCTTTAGCTTTTAAAGAAGTAACGGCGGTCATATTTCCTCCTACGCTGTTGCCAACAATGGCAAGGCGCTTGCCATCTACATTTATTTCCTCGCCATGTTCTGCAACCCATTTCGTGGCAGCATATATTTCATTGATGGCTTGTGGGAAAGCAGCATCGGGCGTTCTGGTATAGTTTACAAAAACAGCCGCCGCACCGGAAAGAACCACCAGTTCACGTACCATGCGTTCATGGGTTGGGAAATCGCCCAGTATCCAGCCACCTCCATGAATGAACATAAACACCGGTAAGACCCCTTCTTCACCTACAGGTCTAACAATATCTAGTTTTATCGTAAAGCCATCCGTGGTAATGGTTTTTTCTGATTCTTCTATACCGGAAAGGTCAACTTGAACTGATGCCTGGAGGGTTTCAAATAGCTTCTTCGCATCATATGGATCCATCTCTTGCATCGGAGGGCCATCAGCTGAATTCAAAGTTTTTAGAAACGCTCTTACATGAGAGTCAAGGTGCGGGTCGGTTGCAAACGGAACAACCTGGGATACTGGTTTTGACATTGTTGCTGTACTCATGATTATTTGATTTATAAGTTTTTAATTAGCTTTTTGATTGTTGAATTGTATGGGTTCATTGAAGAAGTCAACCGTCTTTACCAGAGGTATTTCTTTAATTCTGCAGCCGCTTGTATAAAAAGCGTTTTTGTTTGTGGCAGGTTGGCAATAGGATTGAGCAACCCGAAATCATGGATCATCCCGTTGTAACGAATGCAGGTAACAGGTACACCTGCTTCATCCAGTTTTCGTCCATAAGCTTCCCCTTCATCCCGCAATACATCATTTTCCGCCACAACAAGCAATGCAGGTGGCAATCCACGGAGCTGATCTACCGTTGCACGTAGTGGAGATGCATAAATGTCTTTCCGCTTTTCAGGATCGGGTATGTACATATCATACATCCACTTCATCGTTGATGTCGTGAGGTAGCGATCCATTCCGAATTCTTTGTACGATTTCGTATCATAATCCGCATCCACAATAGGCCACATCATAATTTGCAATCTGATGTGAGGACCACCCTTCGCCTTCGCCATAAGCGTGGTCACGGCGGTCATGTTTCCGCCTACGCTGTTGCCTACCACTGCCAGTCTTTTTCCATCTACATTGATTTCATTGCCATGTTCGGCTACCCATTTTGTAGCGGCATAAATTTCATTAATTGCTTGTGGATAGGCTGCATCAGGCGTTCTGGTGTATTCAACAAAAACGGCTGCTGCACCGGAAAGAACTACCAGGTCACGTACCATGCGTTGGTGTGTTGGAAAATCGCCCAGGATCCATCCGCCGCCATGAATAAACATAAACACCGGCAGCATGCCTTTTACCCCGGAAGGACGAAGCAGGTATAGCTTCACGTTTAAGCCTTCGCTGCTGATCATTTTTGTAGATACGTCCACTCCGGATAAATCTACTTTAACCGATTTCTGCGCATCTTCCAACACTTTGCGGGCATCATCAGGCGACATATCTTCCAACGGCTTGCCGCCGGAGTTGAGTTCTTTTAAAAACGCTTTTATTCCCATTGAAAGATTGGGATCGGTAGCATAATTTTTTATCTGTCCAAAAGCATTGCCTGCCAGTGCAATGCTGATCAGGGCAACGATCACATATTTAATGACGGGCCATTTAACCTTAAGCACACTATGATTTTGCATCTTTTTCATTGTTCCGTTTTTAGTAGTTGTTTTTTTTAATTGTTTTATTTGTTCAGAGAGGTTATTCTTTCATTGGTTATACATCTGCATACACCAGCCTTGTAAAAAAGGCGCCGTCCACAACGAACTGCCCAAACTTTGCATCGAAATTGGCTGTTGGCTTTGCAGCAATGGTTTCTTTCATTGTCTTGCCTTCTTTCTTCAACTTCGAAACACGTTCCTTTACTGTAGCAAGCATATCGCGAAACTCTCTTAGCTGGCCTTTGTTGCCTACAGCTCCATGTCCAGGAATGATGATTGTTTTATCAGTCGTGACGGTGAGATTTTGCTCACAAGCCTTTATCATTCCATCAACGTTGCCGCCTGTGTCATGGTCAATAAAGGGATAGTAATTATTCCACCAGGTATCGGCTACGTGCAACACATCGGCATTTGGAAAGTAAACCGAGATGTCGGAGTCGGTATGAGCCGGGCGGTAATGCCGCATTTGAATGTTTTCGCCATTGAACTTTAATGAATGGTTTTGGTGAAACACTTCTTCCGGAAGCCCGGCCCGGCTGTGGGGCTTGAATGTGTAATCCCAATCTTTTACCCGTATCGTTCGGGACAAGTTCTTTTTTGTGTTTTCGTGAGCTATGATTTTAGCACCGGCATTGTGGATCCACTCGTTACCATCCGCATGATCGAAGTGCCAGTGGGTATTAATCAGATACTTTAGCGGCTGGTTGCTAATTTTTGCCATGGCAGCCACAATTTTTTCTTTAGATACAGTAATACCGGCATCTACCATCAGCTTTCCTTCAGCGCCGTTAAAAACAGCAATGTTGCCGCCAGAGCCTTGCAACACGTGGATATTTCCGCGTAGTGTTTCAACAGTGATGGGTGATTTAGCGGCCTCGTTCGTGATTGTTATAACCGGACTGGTTTGAGCAAAAATTTCACGGGGGACAAACATTAAACCTACCGTAATCAATCCTGCCGAACGAAGAAATTGCCCCCGTGAAATAGCATTTACCCGACTGTTATCCATAACCAATATTTTATTTTTTGAGGATGATAAGTGCTTCCTTTTTCTACCACAAAATTGGCCAGTCAAATAAAAATTCAATTGCTCATTGAAGTCATCTTATTTGATTGTTTCATTCAATTTTTTAATGATTAAAACACAGTCCTTTCTTCGCAACTGTTTAACCTTAATAAGGCATGTATTAGCAATAAGAACTGTATTTTTCAAGAGAACAAAGTATGTTATGTAGTTATAGTACATCCTCGACCCGGCATCAGAAAAGGGAATATTACCAACATCGAATTGTTTTGCAACTTGGCACACTTACAAATGAAGACAGCAGTTACCTTTTCTTATCCAAGTGTGGAAAAGGGGTTCTTGTAGTGACCTGCAAAATCAGGGTCAGCATACACATGAAGACGGCTGATCAACAATCCGCTAAACTCAAACACATTACAGTACCGTCCTTCACTCAGGGAGCTACCTGGAAACTGTGTTTCGTCGGCCAAATGACCACTCTCTATTCCTTCTACCACAAGCCTGTTACCACTCTGTGTGAACACCATGAATTTTTGCTGGTGAGAGAATTTTATTACTGCACTCATAAGCATCTGTGCCGCTTTTGCTATCTCGTCTTTTCCATGCACAGTGCCAAATTTTGGAAAGAAGAATTGTGCATCACCCGTGAACATATTAAGTAATGTAGGGTCACCATTGTCAACTTTGGTGAAATATTCTTTTGCAAGCTTGATGTACTCACAACCTGCATTCAAATCAGAATTTGTCATGTTATGTTATGTTAATCATTTATAGAATTGCAGCTATACCGCTTCTAACTTTTCGTTATCAACCCGTAGGAGCTACCAATGTCATGTTATACTAAATCTTATAATCTTTCAATCCAAAGTTGAATCTGGAAATACAAAACAGGTTGCCTATTCTAGTCATGATTTTTGATTGTTTTAATCAAACTTTATTATTGATCTACGCGGCGATTAGAGAATCTCTGATTGATGCATATTGACGCAATCATAGCTATCGGAAAACAGCTTTACTACGATTCTTATTACCCCTATAAAAAATGGTTGTTGGTATTGGCAGACCAAACTGCAGATTACAAAAATGATAAACTGGAGGAAGTCCGAAAGTAATAAAACGATTGACCCATTACGATGGAGGCTGTACTCATATCCGTCTTTTTCCAAGATGGAAATCCAGAGACGCTGTGCGCCAGTAAGTGAAATAGGGGTGTTTATACATTACATAAGGTGATATCTGCATTTTAAATGTTTGCCTGTAACCGGACTTTTGGCTGCAGATAATCTTGATCTGCTTTACAGGCAAACGACGCCATTGGCAAAAGCAACCAACAGCAGGAACTGCTGAATTTGAATTGAACCAATTAGATATTTATCATGCCTGCATCGCAATTACCAATAGTCGTATCAAGATTACATACAATAAAAAGAAGCCATGAAAGAAGTTGAAGTGATTGTTTTATTACTTTTTAGTATTGCTTTTATCGCTTCCATCAGCAGCCGGTACAAGATACCCTTACCGATTTTTTTAGTGATTGCGGGCCTGCTCATTTCCATTATTCCCGGCATCCACGTCATCACCTTAAACTCTGAGATTATCTTTCCGCTTTTCCTGCCACCTCTCCTTTATTATACGGCCTGGAATATTAGCTGGTGTACATTTAAACTTCATATAAGAACGATATTATTGGCTTCCATCAGCTTAGTGTTTTTCACCGTTTTTGCGATTGGTAGCTTTATTCATTTTTTAATCCCTGCGCTTGGCTGGCCCATTGCAATTTTATTGGGAGCTATTCTTTCGCCGCCCGATGCGGTTGCGGCTACTTCACTTACCAAAGGTTTAGGATTACAACCCCGTCTCTTAACCATACTGGAGGGTGAAAGTTTACTAAATGATGCCAGCGCCTTAGTGGCTTTCAAGTACGCATTAGACGTGATTATAGCAGATAGTTTTTCTATAAGCGATGTAGCTTCGGACTTTGCTCTAGTGTTTTTAGGAGGGATTGGTGTGGGATTTATAATCGGCTATTTGTTATCTGTATTACAAACCCGCTTTGTCCGTGATTCCATTATCTCCGTATCACTCATGTTAGTTACCCCATTTGCCTCTTACCTATTAGCAGAGCGTTTGCATCTTTCAGGAATACTGGCGGTAGTAACTACGGGATTGTATTTGTCATTCCGGCCTGATAAAATCCTAACAAATGAATCCCGCATAAAGGGTTATGCAGTTTGGGAGGTAACGGTGTTTATTTTGAACAGCCTTGTTTTTATTTTAATTGGGCTACAGCTTAAGCCCATACTCAAAGAGTTCTCGATTGCCTATACCCTCCAATTACTCCTTTATTCCTTCCTGATCGTTTTGGCTGGACTTGCTGTTCGGTTTATATGGACGGTTCCCAATACCCTGCTTCCGCGAATGTGGAGCAAAAAAATTAGGACCGAGGAGCCATTTGACCGGCGCAATATTTTGGTATTCACCTGGGCCGGAATGAAAGGAATTGTATCAATGACAATAGCACTTTCACTTCCGGCGAAGTTGCCTAATCATCAGCCTTTCCCGTTTCATTACGAGATTATCTTTCTTACATTTTTTGTCATTCTCTTTTCCTTAATCCTGCAAGGTCTCACCCTTCCCCTGGTAGTAAAAAAATTAAAAATGCCTGTATACTCCCCATCGGCAGAAGAGTATGAAGTAAGAAGCTATTTGCTGCAAGAAATGGAAAAGCATATAAATCTCACAGATAGTAATGTTCCAGAGGAAGCCCGTATCCAATTGCATCAAAAATACAAGGTAAAGCAGAACCGCATCCAAAGTACACGAGTGCCTGATACCACAGAACAGAACGCTTCCGTAACGGTCTTTAACCAATTTACAAGAATCGAATTGGAAATGCTTGTCAGAGAAAGAGAGCTTACCTACCGCCTAAGAAAACAAGGCAAGGTAACAGAAGAAATTCTGCACAAAATTGAACGGGAAATTGATTTTGAGGAAGCACGAATACGGTTGGAGCTTTTTCAACAATGAGATCTCGATATAAAGTTTTTCGCTCTCAAAACAGTTTACCACAATACCTGATTTATACATGCAATGATGTTGATTCTACATTGTGAATGTTTACGCAGCCAGATAGTTTTGTAATCATCTGAAGTAACCAAAATGAATACGGAAATCCATCACATCGCCGCTATCTCCAGCAACCTGCAACGAACCAGTGACTTCTATTGCAATCTCCTGGGATTAAAGGTTCTTCATAAAAATCCATTAATTGAGGGACCAAAGGTTTGCCATTTTTATTGGAATGAAGAAGTAGAAAATTTTCTGACTTTTTATCATTGCCCGGGATTGTCTGCGGGTAAGACGGGAATCAATACGATTCATACAGTAAGTTTCTCAGTTGCATTTTCTTCTTTCCATTATTGGCTTGGACGCTTACGGGGATGGGGAATACAGTTCTCTCAAATGAAGGAGCCTCTTTACAGCGTACCTGCTTTTCTTTTTAAAGACCCTGATGGGTTGCAATTGAAGTTAGTTTTTTCAATTAAAGACAACAGGAATGGCTTAGAGAACAACCTGATACCAGCCAGTTTTTCTGTAAAAGGTTTCTATGGTATCGAAATTTCCTCTGTTTCTTCAGATAGCCTTGCGATGTTGCTTTCCACCCAATTCCAGTTAGACGCTTATCAGCAAGAACCGGACTGGCAACGTTTCTCCGCCAATAAGGTTCCCGGCAGCTTCGTTGATGTATTCTCGTGTGGGGCAAAAGAACAGGGATTTGCCGGATCGGGAATGGTGCACCATATGGCCTTGCAAATGCATGATTGGGAAATGTACATGAGGGTGGTGGAATTTATTAAAGAAACACAAAACGGTTCCATTTTCCGACAACAATCAAATGAATACTCATCTCTTTATTTTCGGGAAAAGGAAGGGATTTTATTCGAAGTACTTGGCAGGAAAAAGAGGCCTAACAAAGACAACCCAGTCCGGCCATTTTTCATCACCAGTCATACGGTTAAAAAAAAAGAGAATAGCAAATTTTTCGCTTTTTCATCGCAGCCGGCGTTTGAGAGTATGAAAGCCCCTTTATTGTTTGGCTAATAGCAAATCGGGAATTAAACCGTGATAGAGACATCGCCTACCCCTATTCAGACATTCTTACCGCTTCACAGGCAAACTACTTTTACCTCTTTAAAAATTATTTTTATGTCGCCTACAAAATGGATACTTGACCCGCACCATAGCGAGATTACTTTTAAGATCCGCCATTTGATGATTAGCAATGTGACCGGCCGCCTGCAAAAGTTTGATGTAACCGTGGAAGGCAAGGAGGATAATTTCGACACTGTTTCAAAAGTCACCTTCACAGCAGATGTAGACTCTGTTACCACAGCGAACGAAAGTCGCGATACCCATCTTAAATCGCCGGATTTTTTTGATGCAGCCACCTATCCGCAAATTACATTTATCGCAAACCATTTTCACGGAACGGGTGAAGAAAGAAAACTCCATGGCGACCTGACAATACGCGATGTAACACTACCTGTAATCGTTGACGTTGAATATGGGGGCATCGTTAAAGATGGCTATGGCCAAACAAAAGCCGGCTTCACCATCAGCGCTAAGATTAACCGCAAAGATTTTGGGCTGGTTTGGAACGCAACTACCGAAACCGGTGGCGTTGTCGCGGGCGATGAGATAAAAATCAAAGGTGAGATACAATTGATAAAATCTACGTAAGCGCTATGTCTAAACTTAACACCATTAAGAAACAGACGGATAAAAGTGCATATACCAGCTTTTTTTATGAAGACTGGTTAATGAAAGAACTGCAGGATGGCAGGCGAAAGGCTTTTATCCCACAGTCAAGGATGGAAGAAGGCCCAAAAGAGTATCGTCTTTCCTTTCGGGTACAAAACCTCTGCAGGGAACACTGCAGTATTGTAGTTGATTTTCCCTATCTGTACATCCGAATTCAACAAAGTGAAAGCGGGCTGTTAGCTCTTTTAAGCCTAAGGCCCGCTGTTCACATTTTTGCCCGTCATTTTTTTATTCCTTTCAATGTAGATACAGAAAAGATTTCGTTTGCTTACAAGGGCGATAGACTAACCATCCGGCTACCAAAATATTATGCGGAAGTAGAATAACGGACAATTGTTTACATGCCAGTCTGCGACTATATCTATCCTAAAAATCTGCAGTTCCCTGGAGCATTCAACTCCCTTTTTGCTTCGTGACTACCTAAGGTGGTGAGCAGATTCAAATGATGTCATTGTGCATGTAACTCTGGTAATGACACTTGGCTAATGGTAAGAATTGAAAGGAAATGAAATAAAGTCTTGTGTTTTTATAGGAACGAATTACTAAAAGTGCAATTAAAGAAGAAATAGTCAAAGGAATATTAAATGAAAAACTCATTTTGGTTGTTTAATACGCATTTGACCGTAGTGGTTGATGAACAGGTTACAGGTGGGCACTATGATCTTATAAAGGGCTCAATAGTCCAAGGGACAGAAACACCTTTGCATTTACACAAAAAATACTC
>DASQMG010000379.1:0-5181 GCA_035645595.1 Flavisolibacter sp.
AGATGAAATAAGCCACGACATCCCCCACCAAAACTGGGGGCCTAAAGAATGGGAGCAGGACTTTTTGCATATGCAGGCTGCCGGCATTGACACCATTATTTTAATCCGTTGTGGCTACCGTAAATTTCTAACCTATCCATCCTCTTATTTGATGGCCAAACACGGTTGTTTTCGTCCGCCGGTTGATTTGGTGGAACTGTTTCTTTCGCTTGCCGATAAATATAATATGCAATTTTATTTTGGCTTGTACGACAGCGGGATGTATTGGGATACCGGCAACCTTACGCATGAAATAGAAGACAACAAATTTGTAGTGGAAGAAGTTTGGAAACAGTATGGCCATCATCCATCTTTTAAAGGTTGGTATTTAAGCATGGAAATCAGCAGAAGAACCATTGGGGCTACGGAAGCCTTCCGGACCTTGGGCCTTCAATGCAAAAGCATCAGTAATGAATTGCCCACATTTATTTCGCCCTGGATCGACGGCAAAAAAGCGGTTCTTGCTTCCTCGTCAGAACTAACAAAAACCGATGCCGTTAGTGTGGAAGAACATCAAAGGGAGTGGGGCGAAATTTTCAGCGGACTTCAGGGAAGTGTTGATGCAGTCGCGTTCCAGGATGGTCATATTGATTATACAGAGTTGGATGCGTTCTTCACGGTTAATAAAAAACTGGCCGATCACTACGGCCTTCAATGCTGGACCAATGCCGAAAGCTTCGACCGCGATATGCCTATAAAATTTCTTCCTATAAAGTTTGAAAAACTTCGCCTGAAGCTGGAAGCGGCGAAAAGGTGCGGCTATGATAAAGCCATCACGTTTGAGTTCTCTCATTTCATGAGCCCGCAGAGCGCTTATATGCAGGCGCGCCATTTATACAACCGCTACATCGAATACAAAAACTTATAATGATAACCATGCATAGAATTCTGTTGAACCTTGTTGCTTTCTTTCTTTTCACAGTGGTATCCTTTGCTCAAAACTCCCCGGTACGCGGCACCTGGGTAACCAACGTAGGAAGCGATGCACTTACTTCAAAACAGAAGGTAAAAGAAACGGTACTGCGCTGCAAAAAATTTGGACTGAACACGATTTACGTAGTAACCTGGAACAATGGAATGACTATGTACCCCAGTGGGGTAGCAGAAAAATACATTGGCATTAAACAAGACCCCGTTTATAAAGGCTTTGATCCTATAAAAGAAATCATTGCCGAAGGGCATAAGGCAGGACTGAAGGTAATTGGATGGTTTGAGTTCGGCTTTTCGTATGCGTATGATGATACAACAGGTATCTGGTTAAAAAAATATCCGCATTGGGCTGGGCGGGATGCTGCCGGGAATTTATTAAAGAAGAACAAGTTTTATTGGTGGAATTCATTACATCCCGAAGTGCAATCTTTCATGAATGAACTGGTACTGGATTTTGTAAAAAACTATAAGGCTGATGGCATCCAGGGGGATGACCGCTTGCCGGCTATGCCAGCCGAAGGAGGCTATGACGATTATACAAAAACGGTGTACGCAAAAGAACACAACGGCTTACAGCCGCCTGTAAACAGTAAAGAAAGTGCCTGGGTGCAATGGCGGGCCGGCAAGTTGAATGAATATGGAAAAGGGTTGTATGCGGCCATCAAAAAGCAAAACCCTCGTTGTATTGTTTCATGGGCGCCCAGCATTTACCCCTGGAGCAAAGAACAATACTTACAGGATTGGCCTGCATGGATGGCGGGCGGCTATGCCGATGAACTACTACCGCAGGTGTACCGCTACGACATAGTTGCGTATGAAAAAACCTTGAAAGAGCTGGCCGACCAACTTACCTCAACCCAAAAACAAAAAGTTTTCCCCGGCATACTCACTTCACTGGCCGATGGTTTTTTGGTAAAACAGGATATGCTGGAACAGATGATTGCACTCAACCGAAAATATGGCTTTGGTGGAGAGAGTACATTTTATTATGAAGGCATGAAAAAGTTAAACCCCTTTTACCCAACAAAAAATAAAAAGAAACCAGTTGCCGCCCTGCCTGATGGCAGGAGCAAGGAGTAATTTATCTAAAAAGAAAAAGATGATGGTAGACCCTTTAAAAATGGATATTGATTTTACAGATTCTCTGGAGCGTATGCCCGTGCGCATTTTCCCAACGCCTGGGGATGGATCGGTATGGGTGGCGCAACAAGTGGCCGCTGTTATGCGGCAAAAAGCGGCTCTTGGAGAAAGTTGTGTATTGGGTTTAGCTACCGGCTCCACACCTAAACTACTCTACGCCCAACTGGTACAAATGCACCGCGAGGAAGGACTGAGTTTTCAGCATGTAATTGTCTTTAACCTCGATGAATATTATCCTATAGAAAAGGATGCCCTGCAGAGTTATAACCGTTTTATGAAAACGCAGTTGTTTGATAAGGTGGATATTGACCCTGCCAATTGTTTTATTCCGGATGGTGAGGTGCCAAAAGAAAAAGTGAAAGAACATTGTTTGGAGTACGAGAAACGCATTGCGGAAGCGGGTGGAATAGACCTTCAAATCCTGGGTATTGGTAATAACGGGCATATCGGTTTTAACGAACCGGGTTCCTCTGTGCATTCCAAAACGAGGATGATAAGCCTGGATAATTCTACACGGATCGCTAATGCCTATGAATTCACGGGCCTTTCGCAGGTTCCCCGGTTGGCGTTAACGATGGGCATCAGCACCATACTTAAAGCAAAGAAAATCATCCTCATGGGATGGGGTAGCCAGAAGTCCGCTGTGCTTCAAAAAGCCCTTGAGAAAGAGATGACAGAACAGGTTCCTGCTTCCCTGTTACAGACGCACGAAGACGTTGTTTGTGTGCTGGATGATTTAGCCGCAACGGAACTTACCCGCATTAAATCGCCCTGGCTTACCGGTGAGATTGTATGGACGCCAGGCGTGATAAAGAAAGCTGTTGTTAATATGGCGCTGGCTTTGCAAAAGCCTGTATTAAGTCTTACCAACAGCGATTATAATGAATACGGGCTTAGTGACCTGCTGGTAGAAAAAGGTGACGCCTACGAAATTAACCTTCAGGTTTTCTATACGCTCAGGGATACGATAACCGGGTGGCCCGGAGGCAAGCCCAACGCAACTATCCCTGCACATCCTGAACGCTCACACCCTTATCCGAAACGCTGCCTTATTTTTTCGCCCCATCCCGATGATGACATCATCAGCATGGGTGGCACATTTCAGCGCCTGCACGACCAGGGACACCAGGTGCATGTAGCCTATCAAACCTCTGGTAACATTGCCGTAACGGATGAATTTGTAACCCGCTTTTTAGATTTCGCCGTTGGCTTTGAACAGTTATTCGGTGCCGATGCGAAGCTGGCGCAAAATGTACTACAGGACGCAGGAAGGTTCTTGCATAATAAGAAATCCAACCAGGTAGACACTGCGGAGATTCGTGCCATTAAAGGTTTGATACGCCGGTGCGAAGCGGCTGCTACCTGTCGTTATATTGGCATAAAAGAAGAAGGCATCCATTTTCTGAATCTTCCGTTTTACGAAACCGGTACCATTGAAAAAGCCCCGATGTCCCAGAAAGATATTCAACTGACCACCGAATTGCTTCGAAAAATAAAACCACAGCAGGTATTCGCCGCAGGTGATTTGGCCGACCCACACGGCACCCATAAAACTTGTCTTGATATTATTTTTGAATCACTTAAGAGGCTTAAAACGGAAGGAGAAGAATGGGTGGCCGATTGCTGGCTTTGGCTTTATAAAGGCGCCTGGCAGGAATGGAACATAGATGAAATAGAAATGGCGATTCCTATGAGTCCCGACCAGGTGCGCCAAAAACGTTTTGGAATTTTTATTCATCAGTCACAAAAAGACATGGTGCCTTTTCAGGGCAACGATGCGAGGGAATTTTGGCAAAGGGCCGAAGACCGTAATGCAAATACAGCTAACCTTTATGCCCAGTTGGGCCTGACAAAATATGCTGCTATGGAGGCATTTGTAAGATGGCACTATTAACGGTGTGACATATTAAAGGTGATTACCATTGAAAGTACTGCGGCATGATTTAGCTATAAGTTTTTATAGGGAGATAATATGGGTACTGATGACGCAATTTGGCGCTGAAAACCATGGCGCAAAATAAGGGGCACTAATTTCTTTGTACGACAAAATAGGCTTACATTTGGTAAAATTGTCGCTATGGCAAAAAGCTCAAAAAAAGCGGGTCTTTCAGTTGTTAAAGAAGCCAGTGTGCTTTACAACGCAAAGCCAAATAGCAACGGGCACAATTCTATCTTGCAAGAAGATAGCAACACCATCATTCAATGGCTGGGTGGCAGGCAAATGCTAAAAAATCCGATCCGCTCCGATTTTGATTTGTTTATCACCGGTTCGGAAGGCATTCCTAAATCATCGGTAGATGAATTAGCCAATCACCTTGGTGTTAGCCGTAAGAGTATGGCCGAGGATATTTTGGATCTTTCTGTAAAAACCCTGGAGCGGAAAGCCCCCGGAGATAAGCTTGATAAAAGAACATCTTCCCATGCATTGGAGATTGCAAAGGTGATGCAACATGCTTACGAAGTATTTGAAGACGAAGACAAGATCAAACGATGGATCAGCAAAGAAAATAAGGCTCTGAACGGAATGAAGCCTCTCCGGCTTTTTGATACCCTTACCGGCCTTAATATGGTGAACGATATTTTAGGTAGGATAGAAGAAGGGGTTTATTCTTAATTCCCCCGCATGTTTCTTTACCGTATTGGAAAAGCAGTAGCAAGAACAACTGACCTAAGCGGCACCGGTGCTTACAGGGTTGGTGGCCGGTGGAACAGTAAGGGAACCTATATGCTGTATACAAGCGAGAATAGTTCATTGGCTTACCTGGAAACACTGGTTCATTTTAATGAAGCGGAATACCCGCCGCACCTTCACATTATGAAGATTGAAATTGATGATAAATCCCCTGTTTATACATTGAAAGAAGCTGAATACCCCGATGGATGGATGCAACTGGAGCTGCTGGAAAATAAAGCCTTGGGCGACAGGCTGATGAAGGAAAAAAATGTACTTGCTGTCAAGGTCCGTTCTGCTATCAATACACTTGAATACAATTACCTGCTGAATCCTTTATTTCCCCGGTTTTTCGATTTAGTAAAGGTGGCGGATGTACGCGAGGTTAAGTTTGACGAACG
>DASQMG010000380.1:0-1547 GCA_035645595.1 Flavisolibacter sp.
AGGTGGTTGGTAGTGATGGATGACTGTTGACGAAATAACGGGTCACGGTTAAGATAGAAAGAAAATTTATGTGAACTGAATAGCTAAGATCGGTGTCAAATACTACATTTCCTATGATATGTATCTTTTCTTGTTCCTTAAATAATGCGATTTAAATGTTCCTGTCCTTATCTTAGACCCTGTAAGTAAAGATGATTTGTTTCCATCTGAGCGGAAAACGTGGCCTTACCAAAGCAACATCCAGTTTAAATCATCATAAGATATACAAAATACAGCACGTGATATTCATTACCAGCGACGGAAACAATTTATTAAAGACCTTAACACTTTTCTCCAAACAGTAACTACATATTACCATTTGAAATAAAAATTATGGGATTTTTATTTAATTCTATTGTAACCAACGCACAAATTTTAATATATCAATTTATATAAGCGGGACTGGCAAGTAGGAATTGATTTTATTAAATTAATTATAATTAAAGAAAAAATATAAAGCGAATAAAAATATTGATTTAAAACTAGTACTCCTTCAATTTACTTTTTGTCGTTAACTTTTTGATATTGTGCGGTGAGTTTATCTCGTGCCTTGTCCACAGTAAAGCTCCAGTGTATCTTTATTTTGCTGTGGTTTCTATTGTGCGTCCATGTTGCCACCGTTTGCTTCATTTGTTCTATGCTGCCTATGCGTTCGTCTAAACATTGTCTGCAAAGTGCGGAAAATTCTATTTCCGCCATGTTCAGCCAGGAACCGTGCCTGGGTGTGTACACAAAGTCAATCAAAGTACTCAACTCCCCGGCCCTTTGTACAGAAAGATGCTCGTAAAACGAGCCTTTGCTGTGCGTGTTTAGATTGTCCTGTACCAGCTTTACTTTAGCTGCATTACGATACTGTTCCCCTATGACTTTATCTAGGAACTCAGCATAATCCTTTTTGGTACGCTGTTGTTTTACTTCAGCGTACCTGATTCCGCGGTCGATATCATAGGCCAGCATGACCACACAGGTGCCTTCTCTTTTATACTCGTTGTTTATACGCTTAGGTGTATCAGCTTTAGGCGGCAAGGGCATCATTACCTCACTTAAAAGCTGACAGGGCCTTTCATCCATACAGAGTCCTACCGTATTTTCTTGTTCCTGCTGGCCATACAGACGCAGTACTCCTTCCATGTTGGCCAGGTACTGACCGTCTATCTTAGCGATGCACCACTGCTTTTTAAGCCAGGGCTTGAGTTTGCTTTTTTTAAAACCTTGCCTACCGTCTCATAGCTCAAATGCACCGCCAGGCCATCTTTTACCATTTTATCTGCCATCAGGTCTAGTGTCCAGCTACTGCGGCCATCCGGCCCTTCGCCACAGCAAGCAAGGGCGGTGATGTTGGCTTCCAGTTCAGCGGTAATGATGGGGGGCTGACCACTGCGGGGCTTTTCTTCCAGCACTTGTTTTACCAGGCCTTTGCACTCGGCATAGCGTTTCACCAGGTTGGTGACCGTACCCTCACTACAATTACAATCCAGGGCAATTTGCTTTTGATTTTTACTGCCTTC
>DASQMG010000381.1:0-1813 GCA_035645595.1 Flavisolibacter sp.
GAAGGCAGTAAAAATCAAAAGCAAATTGCCCTGGATTGTAATTGTAGTGAGGGTACGGTCACCAACCTGGTGAAACGCTATGCCGAGTGCAAAGGCCTGGTAAAACAAGTGCTGGAAGAAAAGCCCCGCAGTGGTCAGCCCACCATCATTACCGCTGAACTGGAAGCCAACATCACCGTCCTTGCTTGCTGTGGCGAAGGGCCGGATGGCCGCAGTAGCTGGACGTTAGACCTGATGGCAGATAAAATGGTAAAAGATGGCTTGGCGGTGCATTTGAGCTATGAGACGGTACGCAAGGTTTTAAAAAAAGCAAACTCAAGCCCTGGCTTAAAAAGCAGTGGTGCATCGCTAAGATAGACGGTCAGTACCTGGCCAACATGGAAGGAGTACTGCGTCTGTACGGCCAGCAGGAACAAGAAAATACGGTACGACTCTGTATGGATGAAAGGCCCTGTCAGCTTTTAAGTGAGGTAATGATGCCCTTGCCGCCTAAAGCTGATACCCCCAAGCGTATAAACAACGAGTATAAAAGAGAAGGCACCTGTGTGGTCATGCTGGCCTATGATATCGACCGCGGAATCAGGTACGCTGAAGTAAAACAACAGCGTACCAAAAAGGATTATGCTCAGTTCCTGGATAAAGTCATAGGGGAACAGTATCGTAATGCAGCTAAAGTAAAGCTGGTACAGGACAATCTAAACACGCACAGCAAAGGCTCGTTTTACGAGCATCTTTCTGTACAAAGAGCCGGGGAGTTGAGTACTTTGATTGACTTTGTGTACACACCCAGGCACGGTTCCTGGCTGAACATGGCGGAAATAGAATTTTCCGCCCTTTGCAGACAATGTTTAGACAAACGCATAGGCAGCATAGAACAAATGAAGCAAACGGTGGCAACATGGACGCACAATAGAAACCACAGCAAAATAAAGATACACTGGAGCTTTACTGTGGACAAGGCACGAGATAAACTCGCCGCACAATATCAAAAAGTTAACGACAAAAAGTAAATTGAAGGAGTACTAGTGACATTTTATTTAAGTACTGATACTATAATTTTCCTCCATATATATCCTGCCGGCTTATGCCGGTTTTTTATTTTCTTAAGTTTTAGGCAAGGGAAATTATTTTGCGAAACCACGAAAAACAAAAAGTGTTTTAGAGGGTTAATTGCTGGAAGATAAAGTATTTGCTTACTCAATCCCTGAATTATGAGTCTAATTATAATATTTGTATTATGGCAGACACATTTGATATTCCTGTTACTTACAAGGGCAAAGAACTCTTATTTAAGTCTCGATTACTAATATTAGGATATACACATAAAATTTCAGTTGATGTAAGTAGTACTGAAGTACTATTTGAACCAGATGAAGAGAGAAACTATAGGGCAGTAATTGATCCTGAGAAGATGGAGGGAATGAAAATGATTGATAAAAAGTTTATTGAAAGCCATTGCAGGGGCTATAGAAACAATTGTTAAGTAGGATAGTTGTAAAAAAGGTTTTTTTCTGTAAATCAACACTGGCAAGGGTTGTAGAAGAATCAAGACACATAACGATATCTTTCTTTCGTCTCTTATTCTTTGTAATTTATTTATTCTTCCTTTCAGTGTATATCTATTATTAAAAGCTAAGGATTTCTACCGGTTGATAGAAAAACTCCTATTTGGCCTTTTTTAACACAAAAAGATAAACTTCCGGCCAATCCTCTAATGCTGCAAATCCTTAATTAAACATTTTACCACCTCCCTAAACCTCCCCAATGCACTCTCCAAATTCTCAGCAATCTCCTCCGCCAACACATCAGGGTC
>DASQMG010000382.1:0-1694 GCA_035645595.1 Flavisolibacter sp.
TACTGCATCAAAGCAGGCATTGGCTAATAGTAAAGCGTTAGGGTTTGCATTGCTGATGTCTTCTGATGCAAATATCACCATGCGCCTTGCAATAAATTTTACGTCTTCTCCGCCTTCAATCATTCGTGCCAGCCAGTAGATAGCACCATTAGGATCAGAGCCACGCATGGATTTGATAAAGGCTGATATGATATCATAATGTTGTTCGCCACTTTTATCATATAAAGCAATTCGCTGTTGGGCAATCATCATTACCTTGTCGTCAAGGATAACAATAGGTTCCCCAAGCGGTAAAGCATCTATTACCAGTTCAAAAAGATTCAGTAGCTTTCTTGCATCGCCACCTGATAATCGTAACAATACTTCCGTCTCTTTCAGTTCAACGTTTTTATCCTTGAGCACTTCGTCCTTTTCCAGTGCATGGTGCAATAACTTAATTAAATCACCTTCTTCTAAAGGCTTTAACACATATACCTGGCACCGGCTTAATAATGCACTGTTCACCTCAAACGAAGGGTTTTCAGTTGTAGCGCCGATGAGTGTAATGGTTCCTTTTTCTACGGCGCCTAACAAGGCATCCTGCTGTCCTTTATTAAAGCGGTGAATTTCATCAATGAACAGGATGGTGCCGCCGTGCAGTTGCGCCTGTGCAATAGACTCCCGCACTTCTTTTACACCGGAGCTGATGGCACTCAACTGAATAAATGGAACGCTTAACGTGTGTGCAATTATATTAGCGATGGTAGTTTTACCAGTGCCAGGCGGGCCCCATAAAATGGTGGAGGGAATTTTGCCTCTTTCAATTGCCGTACGCAAAATGCTCCCATTGCCCGTGAGGTGTTCCTGGCCAATTAAATCATCAAGTGTAGCGGGTCGCATGCGCTCCGGTAAAGGTGGTAAAGGGTTCATACTTCAAAGTAACCGCAGATAAATCAGACCTGCAGGGTATTTAGCAAGGAATGGCCAAAATGCTATTATTTTTGGCAGCCTTAATAGAACGGTATGAATGATTACAGCATCAACGTGACTGCAATTGAAGAGTATCAGAATGTGAAAAATCTGGGTGAACTGGAAAAGATATTCGACAGGGCAAAAAGCGCCGTTGTGAATGGTGTAAAGGTGCTTTTGGTAAGAAACGAGAAAAACGGTAAGGCAAATAAGTTTGATGAGTTAGATACGTTGGAAGAGTTAGAAGAATACAGGAAGCAGGTGTTTAAATATTTATAGAGGTTGAAGGAAAGGTGCACCTGCCTTATTTTGACAGTGTCGTTGTCATAGGATAAACCAGTTCCTTGCTCCGCCGGATAATAACATAAGACTCCACTATACCGCCCGTGGTAGATGCTGCAAGAGCCTTGCTTCATGTAGAATAGAACGATGGAACCATAAAGAGTGCCCTTCGGCAGCCCCCGGATAAACTGTGCAGCGAAAGCGAGATAGTAGCCCGTTGGGCAGGTACATAAAAAACCCAACCGGGGTTTACCGGCTGGGTTCTTAAATGCTTGTATGTACTGGCAATGTCTCTTTTCGCTTGTTAAGAGAGGGTGGGGGTAAGGTTACTCACGCTTCTTTCTACAAACGCTGTAAGATCGGCGCCTTTTAGCAACCCCTGCGAAAGCAGCGCCAGATCAAACACCTGTTTTGCCAGCGCGGTCGCCTGCGTTTCTTCGCTCTCTAAAATCTTTGAAACTATT
>DASQMG010000383.1:0-2776 GCA_035645595.1 Flavisolibacter sp.
CTATTTTTCTGTTACGTATAGAGAGTGGTGTTTGCATGACGGATACCTGCTTGCCGACCCGAGGCTTTGTTAGGGACACGCCCAACTGAGGATGTAAAACAGTACGCCCAGCATAAGAAAGACTGCCTATAACTCCCGGATCCTGATATTTTTAAAATAAGCCTTATTGCCATGATCCTGCAAGGCTATCCGCCCTTTTTTTGCTACACCATAATCAGGAAAATCTTTCCATTTGCCTTCAGTTTTTTCCTTCTTCCAGGCATCGGTCCAGGCTTCAAAGTGAACTATCTTTTCTCCATTTAACCAGTGCTCAACCTGTCCCTTATTAAAAACTATTTTACTGGTATTCCATTCGCCAACAGGCTTTAATTTTTTCTTATCATTGGTTAGGTTCATGGCGTAATCGGCACCGGTTTTCTGCCATTCTTCCAGTTTGCCCGGGAAACCAATATCATCTATCATCTGGTATTCGGGCCCCGTTTCGTATGGCGCTTTATACTTCGGATCTTCTACTACATGATACATGACACCGCTGTTTCCCCCCTCTGTAATTTTCCATTCCCACGCCAATTCAAAATTTTCATATTC
The DNA here is from genome assembly GCA_035645595.1 of Flavisolibacter sp. GTDB lineage: Bacteria > Bacteroidota > Bacteroidia > Chitinophagales > Chitinophagaceae > Flavisolibacter. The sequence goes on from DASQMG010000383.1 coordinate 589, forward strand.
CGAATCTGAAACAATATCGCCACCGGTATCACCTTTTGCAGCGCCAAGACAAACCATTGCAGCGTCTTCGATTGTCCAGTTCTTAATTTCACCCCCTTTATTAAAGGCATGCCAGCCGTTTAATGTTTTGCCATCGAACAGGCTTGTCCATTTTTCATTTTCAGCATTCATTTTAGTAGTCGTATCAGAATTAATGGAACCGGTTGTTGAAGTTGTTGTGCTGCCGCTTTGATCGGCACAGGATGTAAGGCCGGAAATGAGTACCGCAAGGCCCGTATTTTTAATAAGTTGCTTCATAAAATAAATTGATTTATTTTTTTATCACCTGCAGCTTTTCAGGATTCCAGGAAATAGCCGTGTCATTATGATAACTGTCATTGCACAAAAGAGCGGGTGCTGCCGCCCTGTATCCAAATACCGCATCTTCCGCAACCTTTCCTCCCTTTCTGATGGCGTTAAAGAAATTTACAAAATGGTCATGCGGTCCGCCCAGGTAACCTTTTTCTGCTGCGAACGTATATTCTTCGGGAGCTAATATTCTTTTGCGATCAGAAACGGGTGTGCCGGCCTTTTTCATCTGCTCTATAAAAAAAGGATCATCAGAAGCCGCCGTTTTATTTCTCTTTAACGTAACGCTATCCCAGGTTACATCCATCGAGCCTTCGCTGCCTACCAACTTTAAGTAAGTAGTACCACTGGTACCATCTACAAAATTGCATCGCAACGAAAGATTAAATGCGGGGTGAGCAGGGCTTTGCGGGTAATCGAAAGTACCTACTAAAACATCCGGTACTTCGCGGCCATCTTTCCAGTAGCGCAGTCCGCCTGCAGCATAAACTTTGTTGGGCCCCATTGAAGCCGTGATAAAATGCAGGCTTGAGAAAAGATGTACGAAAAGGTCGCCCGACATTCCTGTTCCATAGTCACGATAATTTCTCCACCTGAAAAAACGGGTGGCATCAAACGGGCGTTTGGTTGTATTACTTATATACGTTTCCCAATCAACATTGGCAGGCGATGCATCTGCAGGAATTGGATACTGCCAGGCGCCGGTAGGAGAATGGCGTGCCCAAAAACCTTCTGCATAATTTAATTGACCAATAGCTCCGTCTTTCAATAACTGCTTTGCTTTTTCATTGCCAAGCGAAGAAACGCCCTGGCTGCCTACCTGGAAAACCTTTCCTGTTTCTGCCTGCGCCTTGATTACGGCGGGTCCTTCGCCAATAGAGTGCACCATTGGTTTTTCGCAATACACATGTTTGCCGGCCCTCATGGCATCTATTGAAATTTGCTGATGCCAGTGGTCGGGTGTAGCAACAATTACAGCGTCAACATCTTTTCGGTTTATTACTTCTTTATAACTACGGGTTGTAAACAGGTCGGCTCCCCAGCGCTTTTTAGCTTCTTGCAGGCGACCGTCATACAGGTCGCAGGCTGCAACCAACTTAATTCCCGGTACCTGCAGTGCTGTTATTGTATCCTGCGTACCCATGCCGCCGGCACCTATCAACGCAATGTTTATAGCATCGTTCGCACCGGTCCCCTGCCTTTTAAGAAATTCACAATAAGTATCTCCCTTTTCGGATGCCAACACATTTGAACCTACTGCAACGGCAGCCGTAGATGCCGCCAGATTTTTAATAAAAGCCCTACGCGATGCATTTGAATTATTCTTCATACAGCTAAAATGATTTATACCGGTGTTATGTTAAGGGTACGATTTCAAATCGTTAGGCCGGCGTGCCGGCGATGCAGGTATTCTCATGCAAACACCACTTTGCACTTAAGAAACCAATTTGATGAATCAACAGGTTTAATACAACCAAATATAAGAGGGTGAAAAAATGAAAAGAATCCAGCTTTTAATGTTTGACTTATCAACAGATGCATTTACTTCAATTGCTTAACACGTATATTTTTCCACCGCACTTTTATACCGCCCCCGTCATGTATTTGCAAGGCAATAAAACCTTTGCCCCCACCTATCTTTTCATCTTTGAGGTACACCATCTGTTTGCCGTTAAGCCAGGTAGTTACTTCATCGTTAATAACCTGTATGCGCATATCGTTCCACTCGTCTGCTTTCAAAGCCTTTTCTGCTTCCTGTGTTGGTTTTATCAGCCACCCCCTGCCATACGATTCATAAATACCGCCTGTACTATGGTTGGGCGGTGCCACTTCTACCTGC
>DASQMG010000384.1:0-10487 GCA_035645595.1 Flavisolibacter sp.
GCTATTGGGCCAAGACTGTCAACGGGGTGGCCTTTTTCTTCTTTATGTAAACCTGTATGTTCTTCGTATCCCTGCAATTACTGGTATCACAATGAATACGGGAAGTCACTAAAGCAATACAGCTTTAAAATATCTCAATAAACAAAATTCCTCTTCTGCTTTATAGTTGTATTCCTCAAAAGAACAAATGGTGGCAATTTCAACCGTTCTGCTTTTGGTTTTGCCCCGCCCGGACCTAAAAAAAAATTACCTAAAACCAGGTCTATATCGCCATCCCCATCTATATCGCCGGCATCCATCGTTAGCCATCGTCCTGTTGTAGTTTCAGGTATTGAGTAGGGCTTAAATGAATAACCACCTTCGTTTTTTAAAAATACAAAACCCTCTTCCGGCTCATTTTTATAATCGGCAAAGAAAGAAATAGCGGCAACATCTAAATCGCCATCACCGTCGTAATCCCTTGCAAGCGCTTTATAACAGCCATTAATAGCAAAGAAAAATTTTTGGTTAAAATGATTAGCCCTGTCGTTGATAAAAATATATACCCCATGATAGGGCTTCAGCACCGGTGAGTAATCAGCATTGTCTCCGCAGGTATAAACAATATCCTTATAGCCATCGCCATCAAAGTCTGTCATCTCAAAAAAAGAAGAGCCATACACGGATGGGAATGACAATATTCGTTCCTCTTTAAAAGTACCATCTCCTTTATTGCTGTATAAAAAAATGCCTTCATCGCCCTGGGTCATTAGCACCCAAATATCAGGTGCACCGTCTTTATTATAATCTTCAATGTAGGCTTTTATAGCACCTGGCAGCGGCTTTATTACATGGCGTGTAAAGCCGCCGTCGTTACCCTCCATCCATGACAAAGAGCCGGTAACAAAACCAAATTCACATACAAGGTAATCCGGCTTCCCATCCCGGTTAAAATCAGCCGAAGAAATTTGTACCGGCCGTTGCAGGCTATCAAATAGCGACGTTTTACTTTCCTTCAACTTTCCGTTTCCGTAGTTATGTATAAAAAATCCATTCCCAAATTTTCCATTGTTTGGATTCAATACACCGATGTTACAGGCAAGTGTTCTGTCTGTTGTAAACTCCATATCTACAACGGGGCCATTGTTTAAAAACGAATCAATTACCGATAGTTCTTTGCTAAATAGATAGGTTTTATTCTTAAAGGCATCACTAATAAGCAGTGGTGAGGTAAAACCGGGCGCTGCTATTTTTATAAAAGAGGCAGCGGCGTTGGTATGATGTTGAACAGGTGATTGCACCGAAAAAAGCGGCAGCTCCATTTTTATTTTATCCTGCCTTGGCTCTCTTACCAGGGTATCTGGCGATGTGGCTGAATAATAATCTATAATGCTTTGCCATTGAGAGGGATTGAGGAGGGGCTGCGATGGATAAATGTTTGCAGCAACATTCTTGTCGTTTCTGGCAGAAGGATAGCTTTTGAAATGATGTTGAAAGATGCCGAGCTGCGGACCCATTGCCGGTAAAACGCCTTCTTCCCAGCTCTTTGCATCCAGCCAGGCCGGGTCGGGTAAAGAGTGGCAGGAAGCGCAGTAGTTAGCTGCTAAAAGCCGCCCGCTATTTATGCTTTCTATAGAAACCGAAGCATGGCTTTTGTTCCTGTAAACATTATCGCCACATGATGATAAACAAAGAAGTAAAGTAACCTTAACGGTAAGAATGCAGCAAAGAACCTTCATAAAGTGCAAGAGAAATTTGGAAATAAAATTGTAAGAGGCGGTCTTTTAAACAACAATTATACGTCAAGCCTTATTAGCAGTCACTCTTACTAATCCTCCCGGTATAAAAAAGTAATCCTCCTATTAAAATTTCACTGTTCTTGTTTTGCCCCTGGAGTCGTTTATCTCAATAAACGAAATTGTACCATCCACGTTTATAAACCTTCCCGATTGCGATAAGAAAGAGGCCCCATAGTTAACTTCCCGCCGCTGCTTTCTACCGTCTCTATAATTTACTAAAACACTTACATCGTTTGGCTGCAATGAAAAGGAGGTAGTTGCCCTTTTCATTTGAAAAAGCTTTAAAGGCCCTTTGTTCTGGCTGGCTGCTATCAAGGTTGTTCCGCTTTCGCTTCTTAGTTTCACCAATGATTTTCCGTTGCCGGGTACAAACCAACCACTTTGCATTACACTAAGCGATGTAAAATTTCCTCTCCCATCTCCTTTTAACAGTAGGCCATTGCAGGCGTCGTACCTGCCCACTGAAACCTCCGTGCCGTAATCATTCCCACTTGCTAAAATATCAAGGTTGCCATCGCCATCAATGTCTTCTGCCAACATCCCGTTTAAGCAGGCGTATTGTGCAGCTAATGGTAAGGGTACCATTTCAAACTTTCCATTTCCTACGTTCTTTATAAAGCTGTTGGAAAAGTAATTCGCTTTCAATACCAATGCATCTTTCAATTCTGCCGCTGTAAACATCTGGCTAAATGTAGCAGCCGCATACGACTTATAATTTTGAAATTTAGCTTTAAAGGAAATCAGTTGTTTTGTCATATCATCACGGGTATGCGCTACAAATTCTTTCCGGGCGGTGTCGTTGTGCGATGCCGGTAGATACAAAGTTGGGACCGCATCATAGCTTCCATTGCCATCAAAATCTTTTGCATACATTCTTACCGGGTGTTGGTCACTGGCTCTGAAAAAAGAATTTAAGCCCAGGTTGCCAGCTACAAAGTCTATATCACCGTCATTATCAAAATCGCCCGGCAGTACACTTGTCCACCATCCCCATTTACCGGCAATACCGCTTGCAGCCGTAACATCCTTGAATACACCATTTGTATTCTTTAAAAATTTCACAGGCATCCACTCGCCGGTAAGTATTAGATCCTGCCAGCCATCGCTGTCGAAATCCGACCAAACAACATCGCATACCAGGCCAATTTTATTTAATGCAGGAGCTGCTGTGTTGGTAACATCTGTAAATTTTATAGCACCCCCCTCCGTATCATTTCTATAAATAGCACTCGATACCGGTTTTGGATAATTCCATGGTTCTACCCGTCCGGCTACAAATAAATCCATATCACCATCACGGTCATAATCTGTTACCCGTATGCAGGATTTACTGGCAAAATTCTTTGGCAGGGCACCATCATTTTGCACCAAAATCCCTTTGCCCTTATTTACTAATAATACGTCCTGGTAGCCGGCGGTATTCGGTTCAGCCTCGTACCCACCACGGGCTATATACAGATCCAGATCACCATCGCCGTCAGCATCAAATAAAGTAAGGCCCATATCCTGTACCCCGCTGTATGCTGCTTTGGTAACAGGCAAAGCTGTTTTAACAAACTGCCCGTTTTGTTGTTGTAATAATAAGCTGGCCGGGTTTGTTGCGTTGCCGCCAACTACAATGTCATCTATACCGTTGCCATCAATATCTCCTACAGCTAATGCAGGACCGTATTCAGAAAATTTATGCGGTAATAATTTTTGAATATTGAAATCAATAAAATCCTTTTGTTCATGAATGTAGTTGATGCCTTTGCTTTTGCTAACATCTGTAAGTAAGGTGTTAGCAGCAGAAGCAGCCCTGTTCCAGGTGTAAAACTGTGTAGCGTCTTTTGCCTTTATTTGCAGTGTTTGATCTACTGCTACGTTTGTAAGTTTTCCTAGTTTCCCATCCGGCCATTTAACGATTACCGAATCAATTTTAGTTACCGTATCCAGTCCAAAATGCGGGGCCAGTTGTACGGTAGACAAATAACCACGGTAAGGCGTTTGCTCATATACCTGCTTTTTATTGCCGTAGTAAACTTCAACCCATGCGCCCATCCCATTGCGGTTGCCGCTGTCACCCAACAACTTTACAGATAAATAGTGCGCAGCTTTGTCCCCGTCCTTTAATGTGTTTTTATATACCGATGCTTCATCGTTGATATTATTTACAACCATATCCACATCGCCATCATTATCTAAATCGGCATAAGCGGCGCCGTTCGAGAAGGAGGGTTCAGTCAGGCCCCATGCGTCTGTATTGTTACTGAATGTGAGATCTCCATTATTTTTAAAAGCATAGTTGTGAAGCTTTACCTGCGGTATTTGTGCCAGGGTATAGTCTTTACTGGCTATAGAAAACGACTGTTTGCGAAAGGCGATAAAATCGTGATCAGTAACATCTTTAGGAAAACCATTGGTAATGATAATGTCCCTGAAGCCATCATTATCAAAATCAGTGACCATCGGTGCCCAGCTCCAGTCGGTTTCAGCAATACCGGAGAAAAAGCTAATGTCGCTGAACACCGGCTCACCAATGGAATCATTTTCAGTGACACGTGGGCCGCCGTTTAGTTGCAATGTATTACGAACGTATTGGTATTGGTAGCCATAATAATCGCTGTTTTGATAAGCCTGGTAGCTGTTGGGGCCCATCATCATTTTTTTGCGGTAGTTGTCTTCGGGGCTCATATCCAATTCTATTACATCGGATAAACCGTCGTTATTAATGTCAATCACATCCTGCCCCATGCCGTTGGCTGATGTATGCTTAAAATAAGTGGATGCTTTATCGGTAAAGCTGCCGTCTTTATTATTGATATAAAGAAGATCGTTAGAGAGAAAATCATTTGTTACAAAAATATCTTTCCATCCATCTTTATTGATGTCGCAAATATTTACGCCATGTCCGTAGCCTTCAATGGTAACACCTGCTTTTACAGTTACATTTTTAAAAACAGGATGGGTCAGCGATGCATTCCATTCGTTGCGGTACAAACGCCCGGTGCTGTGGTAAGAATTATCTTTTATAATAGGACGGAAAACCGAGGGGTTTTCTTTGCTCAAAATCTGGTTTACAACTAAATACACATCCAGGTCCCCATCATTGTCATAATCGAAAAATGCTGCCATGGTTGTGTGACTGTTATCATTTAAGCCATACGCTGCCGCCATGTCTTTAAAAGTTGGCACACCGTCTTTGCCGGCTCCCTGATTTATATAGAGCATGTTTTCTCTCCCGGAAGAATCGGGTAACATGGAGGCACATACATAGATATCCTGCCAGCCGTCATTGTTGATATCAACCACGGCTGCACCCCTGCACCACTTGCCCTGCCCATCGGTGCCTGCAGCTTTGGTGATGTCTTTAAATTTAAAATCTCCTTCGTTCAGGTACAAGGCATTTGGAACGAGGTTACCGGTGAAGAATAAATCTTTTAAGCCATCGTTATTAAAATCGCCAACCCCTACACCACCGCCGTTATAAATATTGGTTACATCAATTGGGTTGATCGTATCATTTTCAGTAATGCTGTTATTAAAATGAATTCCTGACTGGCCGGAGTTTACCCGTTCAAATAAGTTCTTGTTTTTACAGCCAAAAGCACCAAGTAAAAAAATGAGTAGCGATACGTACTTAATCATAACAGGCGTTAGTTATACTTTATTACATTTTGGACTAACAAATGATTCTTTCGATTTAGAAAAATACAGGTATGCAATTTCATAACCTAATCTAAAAAGAGAACCACCTTCTCAGGTGGCTCCTATAAATTGAGTTATCAATTTTGAACTGTAGCGCTGACTTTTTAGTACCCCGGATTTTGTTTCAATGTAGCCTTACCATCAGCAATGCTACGTGTTACGGCAAATTCAGGAATTGGCAGGTATTCATGTTTGCCTTTTACAAATACAGAACCGGCCAATGCGCTAGGACGCCTTAGCGTTTCTTTTGAAAAGTACTCACCGTTTAATACTACATCAGCAATACCCCAGCGAACCAGGTCGAAAAAGCGGTGTCCTTCCATTCCAAGTTCAATTTTCCGTTCAAAACGTACGACCTTCCTTGCTGCTGCTTTATCTGCAAAAGGTAACGTATAAGTAGTAACTACATAATTGGCAGCAGGAACAGCACCATTCATTACCGGCGACGCTGCAGCCCTGGTTCTTACCCGGTTAATATATCCCCTTGCTGTTTCCATGCTTCCCACTTCAATTTCTGCTTCAGCAGCCATGAGCAGAACATCAGCAAACCGCATAGCGGTAAAATTGAGTGCGTTGTTGGCAAAGCCCCAACCCACAGTGCCTGCCACAGTACCAATATCAGCTTTATAATACGTATTCTTTTTAGGGCTGTAAGGGCCACCATAGGTATAATCCCGTATCCAGCCTCTTCCCGGATGTATACCCCAATCGTAATAGGGGATGCCTCTTCTACCCACACTCCAGTCCAGCCGCGGATCAAGTGTTCCTGCATAAGGAACAAAGGCCGGATCGGCCGACGTAAAGGGTTCATCACTGGTAACATCTGTATTGTTGTAGGTATCCAGTTCAGGCAAACCACCAGTAGTTTTAAAAGAGTTTACAAAGTTTTGGGAAGGCTGAAAAAATCCGCAACAGGCACCTGGCTTTTCCGTGGTAGCACTACCGCCATGTGGGTAGTTTAAGGTGTTATCATAATTTCCATTCGTATTAGCACCATCACCATAGGATGCTTCAACGGTAAATATGGTTTCTGAATTATGCTCTGTTGTGACACGGAAGTTTGCGTGATAATTTGTCGCCAGCTCATATTTAACTCCCCTGCTGGTTTTTCCATTAGCAATAATTAAATCAAAAAGGGCTTTAGCTTCTGTAAATTTATTTTGAAACATATAGGCCTTGGCCAAATAGGAAGCAGCAGCCCATTTGTTGGCCCTGCCCACCTGTCCTCTTACCTCGTCAAGGTTATCGTAAGCCCATTTAAAATCTGCTTCAATTTGAGGCCAGATGTTTACATAGGCTCCCGTTGCATCGGTATTGGGAACTTTAAAGTCGGTCACTTTTTCGTCAATATAGGGGATGTTGTTAAAGGCCTTTTTGCCCTCAAAATGCATGAACCCTCTTATAAATCTTGCTTCACCTTCGATTTGTTTGGCATCGGCAGCAGTAATATCTTTTGCCAGTGGCAATACCTGCAACACCTGGTTGGCAGAACCTACTCCGTCCCAGATCGCTGTCCACTTGTTATTCATTTGCCCATTATTGGGGGATAATTCGGTAAAACGCATTACGGGGTTTGCTTCATTCATATCAGTGAGCTCTGTTCCTTTGTATGCATCACCACCCCTTATACTGCCCCATAACCAGTTACTGGCGCCACCATTTTGCTGATCTTGCCGGCCATCAAGTGTGGCATAGGCATTTATTAGTAAGCCGTCCACACCTTTTTTGTTGGTTAAGCTAGCCAGGTCATAAACTCCCTGGGGTAATTGTTCCAGAAACTTCTTTTTGCAGGAGTATACTACTACCGCCGTAATTGCTATTGTTGCTATAATTAATAATCTTCTTTTCATGATTTTTATTTTGATCCAATTAAGATTAGAATGTTACGCTGATACCGGCAATGTATTGTTTGGGATTAGGGAAGCCACCTAAATCAACCCCAAGATAAAAGTCTCTGGCACCAAAAGGGTCACGGGAAATCTGGTTGATGTCAGGATCAGCTCCTGTATACTTTGTTATTGTAAACAGGTTTTGTGCCTGCACGTACACTTTTACGTTCGACAGCCTTGCCATGTTAGCCAGGCTGCGAGGTAAAGTGTAACCTAACTGCAATGTTTTAGCCCGGAAGTACGTGCCATCTTCTACATAGTACGAATTAGAAGTACTGGTAGTAAATGAAGTATAACCATTTGCAGCACCCACACCTAATGCCGGTAGTTTCGCATTCATATTGGTTGGTGTCCAGCTATCGTTTAATACTCTGGTGCTTACACCACCTACAAACACACGCATGTCTGTATAATACTTGGTATAGTTATAAATCTCATTTCCCTTATTCCAGAAAAAGAACGCGGTAAAATCAAAAGCTTTATAATTAAATCCGAGGTTTAAACCAGCCTGAAAATCAGGGTGGGGGTTGCCTAAAAATGTTCTGTCTAAATCATTTATTGTTTTATCGCCATTAATGTCTTTATACCTCCAACTACCTACAGTGGCACCTGGCATTCCGCTGGAGGCAGCTTCAGCTGCTGTATTATTGAAACCATCAATTACAAAACCATGAAAAGACGAAATTGGATATCCTAACTCAGATCTAACGGCACTTGCCAATCTTTCTAACCCTATTATTCTCGGAGCGTTTTCGTTGTTTAACTTGGTTAACGTGTTTTTATACCGGGTAAACGTAATGCCTATATCATATCCAAAATCACCTCTTGAAGAGCCGTTGTAATTAAGACTAAGGTCAAAACCCTTATTTCGCATGGTACCCAAATTAATCCTCGGTGGTGTAAACTGGGGTTGTAATCCGTTTAGTAGTTGGTCAACAATCAGGTCCTTGGTGTCTTTGGTATAAACATCAAGGGAAAAGCTTATTTTATTATTGAATAAGGTGGCATCCACTCCAAAATTTGTGGTTTCAGCAGTTTCCCATTTAGAGTTTAAATTTCCAAGCCTTCCCTGCCTGTAACCCTGGGCGGCAGATGTGTTATTTCCATTAATATCATAGCTGGTTAGCGGCGGATTGGAGGTGAAAGTGGAAAATTGATTGGCGGCATCGACATTCGACTGGCTACCCATTTGTCCCCAACCAGCCCTGAGTTTCAAATCATTTATCCAGGTGATTGATTGCATAAAGCTTTCTTCGGAAACCCTCCAGCCTAAACCAACAGAAGGAAACGTAGCGTACCGTACATTAGGTCCAAATCTTGAACTTCCATCTCTTCTATAGGTAGCACTTAAAAGATATTTTCCTTTATAAGCGTAATCAAGTTTTCCGAATAAAGAGTATAAAGTGCTCCGGCCAACATTATAATTTGAAATAACCCTGTCACTTAAGCTACCGGCAGTAGCGGTATTCAAAGACACAAAATCGTTTGTTTCAAAGTCAAAGTTCTGACCAAAAGCTCTTACACCTCTTGAGTTTTCCTTTACTGCTTCCGTGCCCCCAAGGAGCTTAACGTTGTGATCAGTAAAAAAGATTTTTTGAAAATTAAGTGTATTTGTCCAAGTCCAGTTTGTATAATACCAGCCGTCTTCAGTTAGCTGTGTAGTTCCCTGGTTTTCCGAACGTTCGTATGTTTTTCTGCCAATGCTTCGCGTAAACTGGTTACCCCAGTCAAGCCCGAATGAGGTGCGGGCAGTTAGATAACTGGTAAATGGAATCTCGGCAAACACGTTTCCAAATATGCGTGTAAACTTATTGGTATTGTCCCTGGCACGTTCCAGATTGGCAATAGGGTTACTACCGTTCCCGGATTCACCAACGCCATTACCACCATACCCGCCTTTAATATCATACACCGGTATATAAGGTACCATTCTAAATCCGGAAGCCCATGCATCACCTTCACCCCTGTTGGAACCCCCTAAGCGATCTTCGTAGCTTAGCTGGAAATTTTCGCCAACACGAAGAAAACTTGTTGGTTTAAATGAGGCATTCGCCCTTACCGTATATCGCTTAAAGTTAGTTTCGACAAACGTACCCTTTTGATTGAAGTAGTTTAAGCCTACTGAGTACAAAGCTTTATCGGTACCGCCGCTTGCTGAAAGCTGGTGATTGGTAAAAGGTGCGGGTCTTGTTAACTCCTGGAACCAATTGGTGCCTAAACTTGTTTTTGATATCTGGTAAAGATTGCCGGCCCCTACATTATACAGGGCAGGGTTTGCCCTTGGGTCACTGGCAGAAACGCCACCCTTGAAACCCGGGCTGGTAATATAAAAATCAGGAATGGCGAATGAACCATTTTTTCCGAATACCGGGTGAGTGTACGTTGAAGGTGTAGTTCTTTGAAGATATTCAATGTATTGGGTAGTGTTCAGCATATCAGGCATCATCCTGTCAGTAACAATCTGCGTACCTGCATAAGCATCATAACTAATTACCATTCTTCCTGCTTTTCCTTGTTTGGTAGTAATGATAATAACACCGTTAGATGCCCGTGCACCATAGATTGAAGCGGCAGAGGCATCTTTTAGTACCTGAAGAGATTCAACATCATTCGGGTTGATCTTCGATGGGTCGGTAGTGGGCACCCCATCAATGACATACAACGGATCGTTGTTGCCCGCAGATGCAAAACCGCGAATCCGGACTACGGCACCCGCTCCTGGTTCTCCGGCTGAACTTACTGTAACCCCGGCGGCCCTGCCTTGGAGTTGTACCGCAAGATTGGCGGCAGGCGTTCTCAATAAATCTTCTGAATTAACAACAGATACAGCCCCGATAATATCTTTTTTTCGCTGGGTGGAATAGCCGGTCACTACAACCTCATTTAAGGAGCCTGATGATGTTTTCAGGGAAACTGAAACAGTTGACTGTGTGGAGACATCAATTTCCTGCTGCTCAAACCCTACGGAGGTAAGTACTAAACGGGTACTTCCACTGGGAAGAGCTATGGAAAAATTTCCTTCACTGTTTGTTACGGTGCTAACTGTTGTTCCTTTAGCCAGTACCGTTACGCCTGGAATAGGAACACCGTCTTCACCTAAAATTTTACCGGTAATTGTCTTCTGTTGCGCAAA
>DASQMG010000385.1:0-7221 GCA_035645595.1 Flavisolibacter sp.
CTGGTAGATTCGTTGCAAAACTTTAACGCCGCTTTTCTATTAAAAATCTTTCTTTTATCGTCCGTACGGTACGGTGTGTTTTTGTTGCAATACATTGCTTTATTTTACTTTTTTGGTATTGATGTAGCTGCAATAAGTATCGTGACCGTAATGAGTGTAGTGTTTTTATCTTTAGCTGTTATCCCATCAATAGCCTTACTGGAAGTGGGTTTGCGGGGCCAGGTGAGCCTGGAGTTAATGGGAATGTTTAGCACTAACAGTTTAGGTATTGGATTAACCTCCGTTACCATCTGGGCCATCAACCTTGTATTGCCGGCGCTCGTTGGTACGTTGTTATTAATAAACATTAAACTGCTTTCGAAAAATGATTAGAACCGGTTTAGCCCTTTTATTGAGCGGCCTATTTATAAGCTCAGGCAAAATTACAAACACCCCGCCACCGGGTGCCGATATTTGTGGCGCCAGAAACTATACAACGCAACATGGCGAACAAATCAATTACACAGTGTATTACTCCGTAATGGGTATTTATGCCAATGCCGGCGACGCTACTTTCATCAATACTGTTGAAAAGCTTAATGGCAAACCAGTGTATCATATTGTTGCCGATGGCAAGTCGAACTCCTCTTACGACTGGATATTTAAAGTGCGGGATAAGTATGAAACATATATTGATACGGTTACGATGGAGCCACTAAAATTTGTGCGTAATGTGTCTGAAGGAAAGCACAAAAATTATGAGAACATCACCTTTAACCATGCTGCTAAAACCGCGGTAACCAGCAATGGTGTTTACAAAGTACCCGATTGTATCCAGGATGTGATAAGCGCAGTATATAGTGCCCGCAATGTCAACTTCAACAATTATAAAAAAGATGACAAGATCCCGTTTAAAATGTTTTTAGATAACGAGGTGTATGACATGTACATCCGTTACCTGGGCAAGGAAGATATAAAAACAAAGTTTGGGAAATTTAAAGCCCACAAGTTTAAACCACTGCTGGTTAAAGGAAACATTTTTGAAGGCGGCGAAAAAATGACAGTATGGGTAAGCGATGATCCGAACCATATTCCGTTGCGTATAGAAAGCCCGATTGCCGTAGGCAGCGTAAAGGTGGATATGATGGGTTATGCAGGATTGAAATATCCGCTTTCGAGTTTGAAGAAATAGTACCTCACCCCGGCCCCTGCAACTTCGTTGGAGGGGGAGGCCTTAGCACAGCCCACACTTTGCGACGATACGTATAGAACTCAATCAGGCTTACTGGTTGAGTTTTTTATGAAAGCTGGTTTGCTGCTATCCTAATTCCGATAATTTAAATATGTTATTAGCCCTTACCCCTTTCTCCGTATGTGCCAAATCGCAACATTCAATCTTCGCATCGTGTTCAAACAATAAAATGTAGTTCTTGTCTGCCGCTTCGCTTAAAAAACTTTTCTTTTCATTTAACGTGGTTAGCGGAAACATATCATACGCCATAACATACGGGATAGGAATATGCCCGGCGCTTGGTAAAAGATCTGCCATAAACACGATTGTTTTATCGCCATATTTTATTTGCGGCAACATCATTGCACTGGTATGTCCTTCTACGAAACGTACCGAAATATTTGATGAAAACTCCTGCACAGGCAATGGTTTTGAAGCATCCCAATCGATAGTTGGCGTTTGAATAAATTTTAATTGGCCACTTTCCTTAATTGGGAAAATATTTTCTTTTAAAAAGGATGCTTTCTCCCTGTCGTTTGGCTTTGTAGCCCACTCCCAGTGCTCCTCATTACTCCAATAGATTGCATTTTTAAAAGCAGGTACCAGATTCTCTCCTTCCCGCACAATAGAACCACCGCAGTGATCAAAATGCAAATGTGTAAGGATCACATCGGTAATATCATTGCGGTGAAAACCATGCTGCGCTAAGGAGTTATCCAGGGTATCGTTCCCATGCAAATAATAATGGCTGAAAAATTTCTGGTCTTGTTTATCTCCAATACCATTGTCAATTAATAGTAAGTTGTCACCATCTTCAATCAGTAAACAACGCATGGCCCAGGAACATAGGTTATTTTCATCTGCAGGATTAATTTTGCTCCATAAGCTTTTAGGCACCACGCCAAACATAGCGCCACCATCTAATTTAAAATAGCCGGCATTGATTGAATAAAGTTTCATCGTACTGCACTTAATTTATTTTGTTTGAATAAAGCAGAAATGAGGAGGAGCAACCCAAGAGTAAAAAACGTTATCAGGGATAATACGGAATTACGCATATCCTTTGTTATCTCTTCGATAATGCCAAAGGCAGTTAAGCCTATAACAATAGCCACCTTTTCCGTAACATCATAAAAGCTAAAAAAAGAAGCTGTGTCTTCGGTTACCGGCATTAGTTTAGAATAGGTAGAGCGACTTAAGGCTTGTATGCCGCCCATTACCAGGCCTACAGCAATGGCCAATGCATAAAAATGATACTCGCTTGTCATTAAATAAGCAGCAAGGCAGATAAGGATCCAAAAAAGTACCACGCCAATCAATACTTTTAAATTGCCATAAATACCGGATAGTTTAGCCATCAAATGTGCACCACCAATGGCCACTATTTGTATCAGCACAATAGTGATAATAAGCTTTGTTGACGGCAGGTTAAAAACCTTGCTTCCAAAGTTGGTAGCTGCCAGCATAACGGTTTGCACACCCATGTTATAAAAGAAGAACGCAAACAGGAAACGCTTGAGCACGGGCATCTTCATCAGTTGCGAAAAAACCTTCCGCAACTCCCTAAACCCGCCGGTGATAAAATTTTTCCTTGCCGTGTTCCCTGTTCTCACCGCGTTACCAACCGGCAAATGCTTAAAAGGTATTTGCGCAAAGCCTATCCACCATAGGCCCACTAACAAAAAAGTTAAACGCACTGCATCACCCTCACCGCTTAAAAAAGGAATCTTATCCCAAAAAAGCACCAGCAGGAATCCAATGATCTGCATAATAACACTGCCGATATAACCATAGGTAAACCCTTTTGCACTAATGCGGTCACGATCTTGTTCCGCCGCTATTTCAGGTAAGTAAGAATTATAAAAAACAAGGCTGGCATAAAAGCCAAAAGCAGCTACCATCATGCAGATAATGCCAAGGGAAAAGGTTTCAGGCTTAAAAAAATACAGGCCGCTGCAAGCTAAAGCGCCAATGGTGCAAAAGAATTGCATGAAACGCTTCTTGTTTCCTCTATAGTCTGCAACAGAAGAAAGTATGGGGAGTAAAATAGCGACAAGTAGGTAGGTAGCCGCCAGGGCGTAACTGTAAAGTGCCGTGTTTACATACGTTCTGCCCAGGAAGTTTACGCTGCCATTGAAAGGTGCTGCCTTAGTCATTTCAGTATAATAAACGGGGAAGAACGTGGTGGTAATAACCAAATTATAAACGCTGTTCGACCAGTCGTACATAGCCCAGGCGTTAATGATTTTTTTGGGAGCTGTTTGCATGTTGGTTTTGTTGCCTTGCATGTACAAAGCGAATAAGTAAATATAAAAAAGACATCTCAGCAGGAATGTCTTTTTATTAATATTATAGAAATGTGGTGGTTAGCGGCTATGCTACTTTTAGTAGGTATTGATATCTTATTTAAGATAGCCCCCTACAACAAGAAGCAAAAGAATACTTCCGGCAATAATGCGGTACCAGCCAAACATTTTAAAGCCATGTCTTTGCAGGTAAGAAATAAAAAATTTAATGGCGATAAGCGCCACAATAAAAGCTACCACATTGCCAATAATAAATGCCTGGGTGTTTTGAGGAGTTTCAAGAATTAATTCATAGCCTTTTTTAGCAGCTGCTCCTTCGCCCCATTTTTTTAAAAACAAGGAATAAGCTGATGCGGCAAACATAGTAGGCACGGCAAGAAAAAAAGAAAACTCCGCAGCAAAGTTGCGGCTAAGCTTTTGTTGCATACCACCAATGATAGAAGCGGCACTACGGCTTACACCCGGAATCATAGCAAGTACCTGCCAGCAACCAATAATGAGTGATTTTTTAAAACTTAGTTTTTCATCCGCTTCTATTAATTCAGCTTTTGTTACTTCGGTAGCTAAAATATCAGGTGGATTAACTATTTGCCTGTTAAACCAGTTATCAATAAAAAGCAACACTATACCACCCAGCACCATACTGGTAGCAACAATAGTGGTGCTGCCCAGCATCTCGTCAATCTGGTCGTTAAATAAAAAACCAAAAAGAAGGGCCGGTACAACGCCCACCAACAGTTTAGCATAGAACTGCCATTTGTTGAACTGAAAAAATTTCTTCCAATAAAGAATAACAACGGCAAGGATAGCCCCCAGTTGAATGGCTACTTCAAACAGTTTGGTAAAGTCATCATCGCCTATGCCTAAGGCTGACGAAGTAATAACCATGTGACCCGTGGAGGAAATAGGCAAAAACTCGGTAAGCCCTTCTACAATTGCAATAAGGATAGCCTCAATAGTATTCATTACTCAGCTACCTGTGTAGTTTTTGGCTGACGAAAGATGGCGTAGATTTCAATTACCAGTCCAATTAAAATAACTATAGGAGCGATGGTTATACGGCGGGTACTATAAACTTCGTCTTTATTAAAAACTGTCGGGTCATCACTATGGCCACCGGCCATTAGAATAAAGCCCAGAATCAATACGCCTACGCCAATCAGCATCCATTTAAAATTTTCTTTGCCGAACAGACTGGCAGCCTGCACCCTTTTGGTGGCAGATGGGACTGTTGTTTTTATCGGTGTAGTTGTCCTTGTTGCTTTCATATATCTGTAAACTTAGGTGAGGCAAAATAAGGGAAAAAGTTTGGGGTTTGGGGTTGTTGTGCTTGGGCAGAATCTTTTGCTGTTACAGGCTGCTTGCATATTGAACCTGTCTTATACGTAAAGAACTCCGAACACCAGACACCTAACTAATATAATTCATCCAGTTTCATGCGCAGGTATTTTAGCACGCTGCGGTAAGTGCTGAACAAAGTGATGGATATTCCTAAAATCAAAAGAATAAAAAAGAGCAGCAACAACATGCTGTTATCGTGCAGTAAAGCCAGATCGGGAAAGTAGCCCTGTGCTATCCTGATAACGATAAATACCAATGCAATAGCAATTACAGCACTTACAGCACCATTAATAATAGCTCTTACATTGAGCGGCTTTGCAATAAACCAGCGGGTCGCACCTACCATTTGCATGGTTTTTATAATAAAGCGGTTGCTGAACATAGCCAGCCGGATAGTATTGTCAATTAGAAAAATAACCGAAATGGCAATTACCAGTGCTACTACCAGCAGGCCGATGCTTAGCTTACGAATATTTTCGTTAAGATTGGATACTACTGCTTCGGGGTAACTGACCTCGGTGATGTAAACGTTCTGCTTCAGGTCGGCTTCGATGGCCCTTAGCGAATCGAGCTGCACGTACTCGTTTTTAAGGTGGAGGTAAACAGCGTTTGGCAGTGGGTTAGCGTCAAGTATGCGTTCCCAGCTTTTATTGCCCTGCTCCAGGTAAATCTTTTTGGCTTCTTCCTTATCTATAAACTTGTAATCTTTTACATAAGGCTTTGCGCTGACAGTCTGCATCATTATAGTACTGTCCTTTGCGTTTAAATCGCCGCGCAAAAAGGCACGTACTTCTACGTTGCCTTTTAAATAATCGCCAAGTTTATTGGCATTTATTAATAACCAGCCTACCAGTCCTAATAAAAACAAAACCAGCGTTACACCGATAATGCTCATTACATACGATGGTTTGCCACGCTTAGACGAAGCTTTTCCGATTTGTGCCATGCAAGAGATTTTTTTTTACAAGTGGACAAAAATAAAGGTTTGGTGTTAAGCAATAGGTTGGGCAACAGCAATTAAAAAGAATAAACAGTTGAAACAATTATTTTTGCTCCTCCCTAACGGTTGCCTGCTTTGGAATATTGTGAACAGTTAAACCTGACGCTGTTCTAAAGAGAAGGGGTGTAAAGCACCGGCCCCTGCTTTGCGTGAAGGCAGTAGTAGTTGCTTACGCCATTCGTGCAAAGCTCTAACAAGACATTAACCTTTTGCCTCTTCCTTAAACTGAAGGGGCAAGTTTAAGATTGACTGAATTATAATAGCCCGGGCGGGTGGCTGAATACCCTTGGCGTACAAGAATGTTTCTTCTTTATTCATTCACAGGAAGAATAAGGAAGAACTCAGGGTGGCAACAAAAGTTAAACAGGGATCGTGCGCTAAGTACAAAAGAAAAAGGATAAAAATATAATGAGTGAAAGTTTAAACAAAGGCAAGCTCTATGATACCCCTTCAGGGGTTGGGGGTGCAGAGTATAATTTCAGGGAGATAGAAAAAAAGTGGCAGCAGAAATGGATGGATGATGGTACTTATAAGGTGCGTAACAATTCGGAAAAGCCAAAGTATTATGTACTGGATATGTTCCCTTACCCAAGTGGCGCCGGTCTGCACGTAGGCCATCCATTAGGATATATAGCGTCGGATATTTATGCCCGGTACAAGCGGCTGAAAGGGTTTAATGTATTGCACCCTATGGGGTATGATGCCTTTGGTTTACCGGCAGAACAATATGCGATTGAACATGGTGTACATCCGGCAGAAAGTACCGCAAAGAACATTGCCACCTTTAGAAGCCAGTTAGACAAAATTGGTTTTAGCTACGACTGGAGCCGCGAGGTAAATACTTCTAATCCTCAATATTATAAGTGGACGCAGTGGATCTTTCTGCAATTATTTAAAAGCTGGTATAATAGAAAAACGGCCAAGACGGAATCTATCGGGGGTTTGATAAAGCTTTTTGAGGAAGAAGGAAATAGTAACCACCCGGTACCTAATACAGCTTTTCAGTTGACAGTTGAAGGCTTGCAGTTGACAGGAACTACTTTCAGTGCAAAAGATTGGAAAGCTTTTGACGAAAAAACGCAGCAGGCTATTTTAATGGAGTATCGCGTGGCGTATTGCGGTTATGGCGAAGTGAACTGGTGCGAGGCGCTGGGAACTGTACTGGCTAATGATGAAGTAGTTAATGGGGTGAGTGAACGCGGCGGTTACCCGGTTGAGAAAAAAAGATTGCGACAGTGGTATTTACGGATTACAGAGTATGCTGACAGGTTATTGCAAGGATTAGAGACGGTTGATTTTAGTGATGCCATGAAGGACATGCAGAGTAACTGGATTGGGAAGAGTTCAGGGGCTGAAATTGATTT
>DASQMG010000386.1:0-1667 GCA_035645595.1 Flavisolibacter sp.
CGAAGAGGAACATTCCTTTTAAACTCCCGACACACTGTTGACTTATCCACTCCAATGATTTTTGCAATTGCCGTTTTATTAATTCTACTTTACCAAGTTAAAAGGGAAGGTTATTAGGTTAAAAATATGGAGATTTGGGCATCAATCAACCATTGCTGATTATCGATTTTTAAATCACTATAATAAATACCACCCATGAAGAGCGACCAACTCTGCAACCAGCCGATGAAACCCGGCTTAAAAGATACATGGAAGGGTATAAAGAAGTTTTCAAAACATCTACACACAATAAGTTGGCAATAGGTACTCAATATATTAAGGGGCTTTTTCAAGGTCAGAAGCGTAATATGGAACGTATGAGCGAACGTGTAGTTGAGAGTAAATATAACCGGATACAGCACTTCATCAGCGAGTCGCCATGGGATGCCCGATTAGGTTTTGATAAAGTAGCCAAAGACACCAGCAAAGTATTTGAAAGTTATGAGCGCGTTGCCTTACTAATAGATGAGAGTGCACACCGCAAAAAAGGACAGCTTTCGGTAGGCGTAGCCCGACAGTGGTGCGGCACTATTGGTAAGGTTGACAATTGCCAGGTAGCTGTATATGCAGCACTAAGTGCAGAAAAATATTATGGCCTCATAGATACAGCCCTTTACCTGCCCCAAAGCTGGACAGAAGACGAAGAGCGATGCAAGAAAGCCAAAGTTCCCAAAGAGATGGTATGACTTACAAGACCAAGGTGGAGTTGGCTTTAGAGATGGTAAAGCACCAAATTTCAATAGGAACAAGGTTTCATTATATAGGAGCAGATGGATTGTATGGCAACAGTTATTGGTTTGGGCAGGAATTAGACAACCTGCAGCAATTATTTGTGCTTGAAGTGCATAGTGACCAGTATGTATACACACAACCTCCACAGATTTACCTGCCTGAAAAGCAGGGCATAAAAGGTCGCCAGCCTAAGCTCTATAAAGCGTTGGGAGAAGTAACCGAGGTAAACGAAATAGGTCAGAAAATAGCTGATAACCAATGGGAAAAGATACGCCTTCGTCAAACAGGCAAAGGTGATCTGAACTGCCTTGGTTATACACAAAAAGTATATGTGTGGGATGGAAGTTCATCTTACTGACAGTGAGCGCATACTTATTATCAGGGTTACGGTTACTAAAGATGGAAATCGGGAATACAAATATGCTTTAAGCAATGCAAAAGAGAATGAATTTACTACAGAAGAGTTAGTGCAGATGCAATCGCAACGCTACGTTTGCAGAACGTTCTTTTCAAGATGCAAAACAGGAAGCAGGCATGAGCCAATACCAGGTAAGAGGGTGGTTAGCATGGCATCATCACATGGTAATGGTAATGATGGCAATGCATTTTATATTAAGTGAGAAAGTCTTGTTTAAAGAAGAAATGCCCTTACTAAGTGCCTATGATGTAAGAGAGATCATGTTAAATATCTATCCCAGAAAAGGAATGAACCAAAAGGAAATAATGGAACAAATAAAAAAGCGACATGAACAAAGAAGAATCCAATTATCAAAACATAAAGACTCTTCCTAACTTGGTAAAGTAGAATTAATTAATCTATTTAAAAAACAGGAGTTATAAAGAGGTAATTTGGAAGTAGTATTGAACTAGGGTTTTACATAAAAATAGCTCCTTTA
>DASQMG010000387.1:0-10912 GCA_035645595.1 Flavisolibacter sp.
TTTGGAGAAAGATCGCTGGCACCAATAGACTGCCATTTTCCGTAATCATCTGTTGTAAGGTCTTTTTTGTTTTGTGCATTTACATTAGTAAAAAGAAACACGCACCACAAAATGCAGGAGAATAATTGAATAGACATATGATGTAGCTTTTTAAAACAAGTTAACAGATGGGAACGGATGTGAAAAATTTATTTTGCCCCATTTTCTAAAGGGGATATGAATGCCTTCGGCTAACTTTTCAGGTTCGGAGTAATAGTTTTAGTTACCCCCTTTTTGCAGGGATCAGTGAATTTTGATCGCAGTTTTAATTGCTGATAGTTACATAAAATTAATTAGGAAATTTAGACGTTAATTTTACATATGGCATCCGGAAGGTTACCTGTTATATAGAGCTTGTACACGTCATCTCTCAGGCGTGTAAAGTAGCAACTTACTTCATCCATTGTTTTCCAGTAGGTAATACAACAAACGCAATATCCACTTAAACGCCGTTTCCGAGTTGACCTTTAAGACAATTGCTCAAGTGACATTTCATACAGTCATTTAAAACACCTGCATGATCAAAATTGTATAGCATTATACAATCCGTCCAGCATTTGGGTGAAGAGTTTGGACTTCCTATCACTTTAAAGCTGCTCCACCTGAGCGCAGCACTTTACCATCAATGGTGCAACCGGGAACAATACAGTTTGTATTCGCTGCCGGTCCTAATAAAATTGCAGACAGGATTATTCATCTTCATAAACTGCTGAACCGGGTATTCGGATAAGTTCATAATGCACGAATGGAGGAGCGGTCCAAAAAGTTGAAGTGGATGAATGGCAACATGATGTTGAGTGTAGTTTCCCTGATTTGATCAAAAAATCTTCCTACACACTTGCTTGAATTTATCTTTTAATAGACCCAATAATTCATCATGATTTTTTATTCCCGTTTCAGATTTTGATCTTTCTTCAAGCTTTCATGTCCTAAGGAAGCAGGTATTGCCGAAGTTGGTGTAATAGTAAGATAGACTTCAAAAATTGAATTTGACACAAACGTACCAGTATTTGGCGCCTTAGGCAAAGGGTTTTGTGCCTCAACACCTCCATAGATATATCCTATTAATAATCGTGTTCCTTTAGGAATACTTGCAAGTTTTATCACTTCGTTCTCATATAAATAACCTTTGGCTTCCAGTTGTTTGTTTAAGATAAAGGGTACACTGCTGCCAACAAGGCGGTTTTGAGGTGTAGGTTTAGTATGTATCCATTCTTTGTATTTTCCATCAGCAGTTTGTAGAAAAGTAGTGATGTCGGCTACGAAAGGAAATCCATCGTTCCTGCCCTGAATTGTAGCCGAATCGTAGATAGCCCTTTGGCTATTGGTTTGAGAATAATAATAGTGCCCGATGCCACCAAAAAACGTGTGGTAAGAAGCGCGGCTGGTGCTGTCATATATTGAAATTACAGGACAACCGTATTGGCTGAACCTTTGCTCAACTGTTCGGTCTACAACCGGTGTTTTTTGGCTGGAAATATACACGGGGTTTGTATAAGCGCCAATAATACCTGGCCTAAATACTCCTCCAAAAGCTGCAATTCTCGGCTTGCCGTTGGTAGGATCAATGTCGTTGATGATATTGCCATCCCGGCGATGGAATGGTTGATCCGCGTCGTTGTTGGTTGTAGCGCCGTAGCTAAGAATTTTTAAGGTATTAGGCCTCAGCGTAAATTTTCTTACTTCCTCAGTATATTTTTGTTCAAAGTCACTACCACCAAAAGCACGGTATTGTCCCGTGAACTTTTGTCCGAAGACCAGGTAGAATGTCGCACCCAATTTAAATAACTCGCCACCTGTTACAGCAAGACTATCACTCTGTGAGATTTGAAACAGGGAAGCCATTTGTTGAGGAGTAGGAGATGACTTTAATGCAGCCACCATATCATCCACCTTGTAGCGGATGATAGTATTAAATGTGAGCATGTCGGTCTTATCCGCATTCCAGCCATACCCACCAATCAAATACATATAGTCAGATTTGCTATCGTAATAGAATTGCTGGTTGGTAGATTGAAGCGGTGCTGAAAGATTGGAGGGAAGTTTATTTACGTCAAAAAAATAGCTTTCTGCGTTTGCGGGATTGATGAGGTATATAAAGTTATTAGAACTATCACGGATAAAGTTATTAGCCGGTGCAGGCTTAAAAGTATGTAAGCCTTGCCGCCGTCCTCCGTTAATTACCCAATAGCCATCTTTTGAGACAGCTATTGAATAAGACTGTAGCCGTGGCAGGGGATTGTTTTTGCCAAAGTCTTTTTCAACAAATTCCAGGTTGAAGGGCAACGCATTTTTTACTGCATTTGACGGCATAGTGTCGCTAGCGATTATACCAACTAAGGTCTTCGAATCATTAGCCTTATCGGCAGGTGAGTCGCAACCAAATGAAATGAATAGGTGCACCAACATTAACAGTGCATATAATTTTATCACATTCATAAATTTCATCATTGCCTGTATTAAGTATTAGGAGTGGTCTTAGCATCGTGAAGGTTCTTGATAAAATAAAGCGTCGTGAGAATTTTGGCAGGAGACAGGTCTCTTGAGATTGGCATAAAGCGAGGGTCAGTAATGTCTCTTGTAAGATAGTAAGGAATGCCACCCTTATCAATTCCCAGTGGACCAGGATCTGCATTATAGACTTTACTCCAGGGCGGATTCATTGAAAAGACTGTGAAGGTATGCAAATCGGTAAGGTCAATTTGTTCCCTCATACTCGGGTACAGCTTCATGTAAGGCCCCATCATTGCCTGGATTTCTGCCCATTCTGGATTCTTATTTACAGGGTAGTCCGAGAAAACAAGGCAGGAGATAAGATGCTCTTGCACCGGAGCCTGTTTAAGCCAGGAGAGAGAATCGGTTTGTTGAGGTGCCGGGTCGTAAACAATGATAAAATACAACTGGCCGTCAAGTTCCGGGGTTCGTTGGCCCGGGTCTCTAAGGACAGTCATTGTAACGGTAGCATAGCCGTTTAGATCAGAGGGCGTAATGGTGGCGGTTAAAGCACCCTCGGCTTGCGGAGTATTGCCGGGATTAGTTGGAGGCACAGTTGCCCCAGGTGTGTCACCGTGTACGCTTTCAATATACACAGCCAACTGTTGATTTGGGACGGGCCTGCCATTCTGTGAAACATAAACCTGTGTTGTTGCAGTTGTACCTGGTGCCCCTTCCATGCGGATGGGCCTTACCTCTACCGCAAACACAGGAACACCTGTTGCTTCATTCAATATCACAGGATCTCCTATATCGGTCTTTGACATTTCAAGGCTGAGTCCTGCTTTCTCCAGCAATTGTACCTGCGCATCTGTTACATCTAACTCTGTAATGTGGGCATTGTTCTCGTAGGCAAAGCTCGAATAATCAATTTCGCCTATTGGGATGTTGGCCCCGCCAGGCAAAACGATGTTTGCGGTCACGGTACCGAGGTCAGCCGGAGGACCTCCGGCATTTTGACGACAAATGCTATTTGTAAGGTCGAGCACCACCTTTTTGCGTACTTTATCTACCTTGAAAATTGCTGCATTAAACGAGGGCCAATACCATGGATCTGACTTGGAGAACCCTCGTGGCTGCAACCATCGCTGACCTGCATTGTACAAAGGTTCATTTGGATATACCGGCCCGATTGTACCCACGACGCGTCCCAGTCTAAAATTCTGGTTTTGAGGTGTGTTCTCATAACCATCTAATACAAACTTCAAAGACAGCAAGATGTTGCCGTTAGCAGTAAGAGTAGTAGCACGTAGTTGCTCCAGGATTCTTGATGAAGTAACCGGCCAATTCTCAGGAGTGATACGAAGTACAGTTTGAAAATAGCCGGCTGCGTTCATATCTCCGCCAAAGCTATCCTGTACATAATCGCCATCCTGCCAACTCCTGGTAGGCAATACGCAATTAAACCAGAAGCCGTTAAGCGTAGCAGGATCCATGCTACCTGTTATTAACGGTGCATCACCCACCCCTATTCTTAGGTTTACTCCAAACAAGGTAGATACACCCTGTTGGTATACATCAAGATCAACAATTCTTCCGATATCGGGTTTGTCTGTCGTTTCAATGGGCGCTCCTATTATCGTATCATCGCTGTCAGGCCCATCTGGCCCAACTACTGATTTAATAAAACAGTTCCGGAATTGAAACCTATGCTGTCCCATCGGCTCCTGCCATGGGGAAGGTTTCGTACAGCTAGGTTCGTAGTGTGTAGGGTCATTGTTTACCGTAGAAGGATCAGTAAAAAATTTACCGCCGAAGTGTATCCGCGGAGTGTCTAAATAGCTCATTTATTGCAGTCGTATTTGGTAAATTAGAAATCTTAACTGTGCTTCTGCAAATGCCTTTCGTCTTCACAAGTCTAGGTTCGTCGGTGTCATTATTCTTAACTAGTCCTCTCAACCTATTTCCGCATAAGATAGGCTTCCTTGTAATGACGTCATGTCAAAATTGTTTTGGTAACCAACTATCGTTTTTAATGGCCTATCTGTTGTATCACTCTTGTACATCCGGTTTTTCATCGCATCGATTTCCAAATGTTGCTACATTCTTCAATAGCAATCCCTGCATTGTAACAATCAATTCCTGAATGTAATTTAAATTTTTCATTTTGCAAGTTGGTAGTACAATTGGTATTACTCTTTAGTTATTCAAAGCCTACACAGCTTTGCTGGCGTGCTGCATGTACCTTGTCTTGTATAACACAAATAGAGCTAAGTGATAAGGCAAGTACAAGGAAATGGCACAACGATGTAAATGCAATTTATCTCTGGTTAAAAGAAGGGATCACTGAATATAAAACACTTTTTTTTTGTTAGAAGAAGTGAACCGCATAGCGACATAGAAACATACAAAAAAGCACTACAACTTTATACAAGCAGAGCGACATTTTTTATAAAGGATGTTCAACAAAATACATGTCGATCGTTCCCTTATTCTTTGCTTCTATTTTGCCCCTGTAAGTACAATTAAACTTATCTTTTATTAACTCGTGTGTACTGCCACTAATGTTTATTTTACCAGGTTCGCCACTGCTTTCCATACGTGATGCAATGTTCACAGTATCCCCCCAGATGTCGTACGCAAACTTTCTTATACCAACGATGCCGGCCACAACCGGCCCTGTGTGTAAACCGATCCTGATTTCAAAGTACTCCTTCCCCTTCGCCCGGCGTTTTTGTTTTTCTTTCAACATAAAATCACGAATTTCCAAGGCTGCAGATAGAGTGTCTTCAGGGTTTGTTTTCTTTTCTACCGGCAAGCCCCCTGCACACATGTAGCTGTCGCCAATAGTTTTTATTTTTTCAATGCCATACTTGCCAATAATATTATCAAACGCACTGTAGCAGTAGTTAATTTCTCCAACCAGTTCCTGTGCATTTAGCTGTTCACTAAATAGTGTGAAATTTTTGAAATCAGTAAATAAAACTGTTACCTCGTCAAAGTCTTTTGCTTTCGATGCTCCTGTTTTTTTAAGTTCTTCGGCTGTTTCAGCCGGAAGAATGTTGAGCAATAAATTTTCTGATATATCTCTTTCTTCCTTTAACTCACGTGTTCGCTCCTTTACTTTTTCTTCCAAGTTTTCGTACAGCAAAGCATTCTCAATGGAGATAGCCATTTGCCCGCTCAGCAGTATAACAAGGTCTATCCTTTCTTTCGTAAAAGCTGCATATGTAAGATTGTTTTCAAGATAAATAACACCTGTCAACTTGCCCTGCTGAACGAGTGGCGCACATAATACTGATGTTATTTGGTAGTCATGTATGTATACATCATTGGTAAAAGTGCCTGCATTTACAGCATCTTCTAAAATTACCGGGTCATGTGTTCGTGCCACATAATTTACAACCGCTTTTGCAAGTAATGTATAATTCTCTAAAGAAATTTCATTGATGACTTCAACAGGATCGCTCCCTGCCAAACACTCTGCGGTTACAAACAATTTATCATCCTTCATTAATAGCAACACCATTCTCTGCGCGCCAGCATTTTCTATAATGATCTTCATTAAGGTGGAGAGGAGGTCCTTTAAACGAATTTCACGTGATATTGCCTGCGATGACTTTAGCACAGTTTCAAGGTCAAGTGGAACTGTACCTTCATTTCCAGTACTTTGCTCATCAGAATTACGTGCAGTTTCGTTAAGTAATTTTTTATCAAAAGTGTGTTCAATTAATTCAGGATAACTTTTTACTAAATACGCCCCATATGCTGTTGCTCCTAAATTATTATAACTATATACCGCATCCTGTAAATGAAATGCAGCCATCCTGCGCTTAGCAGTAGAAGTGTAAAATATGACCAGGCGTGCACTAGCGAGAGCATAAATATTCTTATATCCATATTTTAGTGCTGACTCAATAGAGGCAGCATATAAAGTTTCGGCTTCTGTGTTGTTTCCCTGCACAACTTCAATTTCGGCTTTTAGCAGTTGCCTCTTATGCAGGAAGTTTGATGGGCATTCGTCGGCGAATTTCTTGAAGTCGTACCGGATCTTGTGCAAAGTTCTTTTCCATTGCCTTTGCTTTGAGCTACTTGATTTTGGAAACAGTGCACAAATAATAAGGGCTTTGTAAAAATAATGTTCTGCAGTATGCATCATACCCGGGGAATCTTTAAGATAGTTGTCAGACAAAAGGGACACCTCGTAAGCTTTGTCGTATTCTTTCCACAGGTAAAGTGTTTGCATTTTGTTGATGAAATAGTAATGGGCAAAATGTCTTGAACCAAAGCTCCGCAAACTGTTTATGTAATCTTCTTCAATAAAAGTATCATCGCTATACGACGTAGGAGATACAGTCTCTCCGCGAAGGTTCCGTATAGATTGTCGCACTGCATTTATAGTAAGAACGCCCTCGTTGTTGTTTATTCTCTGAAGAAACTCCAGGTAGCGATCAGATTCTTTCATGATCTCATCAAACGAAACTCCCCGCATATAATAGCTTTGAATCGTACCGCAACAAGCACAGCTTGCATGAAAGAAGTCGCCAGTTTGAAGGCCGGCTTCATAAGCAACTTGCCAATAGGCCTCCATTTCGTTAGCAGGCCGACGCCAGGGCATGGCAAAATAACCAACCACAAAATTTGTCTCTGCTTTAAAAGCAATGCTCTTATATTTTTCAACCAGGTTCAATGTAAGTTGTCCAAATTCAAAGCCTGTTTGTTTTTGTTTTAACACCGCCCCAAAAAAGATGGGTCCCAAAGCCATAAAGCCTATGAACCCTCCTTCTGTATTTCCGTGCCGGAGGCAGATGTTCACCATCCGGGTACACACGGCAACACACAGTTCAGGCTTTAATTGATATGCAGCCCGAGCAAAAGTTGACATGAGGAGAATAGCCATTTTCAATTTCTCATCCTGCATTTCAGGCAAGTTCAAGATATCTTTTATTTCGCGCCGACCGCGTAATAAGCGGTATAGTACAAGGTCTTTTACAAGTAGGGGCAGTACAAATTTTGATGGTAATTTTACCCCTAGTTGAAGCACTGCTTCACGTCCCGCCTCGTAAGCCTCTTTAAACTTCCTAAGGTTGGTATAATAATGAATTTGGCGTTGATAAATCTTTGCTCTTTCAATGGTACCTGTTGCATGTATTAGGGCCTGCTCGTAAAGCTTCCTAGCCTCATCATTGTTGCCGCAAAGGTGTTCACTCTCGGCCCGTTGCAAAAGCAACTCTGCTGTTAAAGTGGAAGGGTTGTCCCATATTTCTGCCGGCAATAAATTCATTGCCTGCGTTATATAAAGGTTTGCAGGTTGGAAAGCGGCAGCTCTTTTTGCCCTCGATCCTGCAGCAAGATTCACGTATACTATTTTAACCTGCTCATTGTGGTCAGTAACCAGGTCTGCCGCAGCATTCAGATGATCGGCAACGTTGTAGATATTTTCATCATTTTCCAGGTTCTCAATCCCTTTTAATAACAGTCTGCCAATTTGAAGACTGACAATTTTTTTCTCCTGTTCAGGCAATAGTGAAAGAGCGGCCTGTTGTACCCGGTCATGTAGAAAGGTAAATTGTTCCAGGCTTTCTTTATTCCGGGAATTAACTGGCACAACCAGCCCTTGCTGCACAGCGACTCCAATATGCTCGGTTACAGTACTGAAATCTTCTTCACTAACAATGCTGAGTGTTTGCAAGCTAAACTGGCTGCCTATACAAGCTGCAAATTTTAAAATATTTTGTACCTCTGCCGGTAAGCGTTGAATCAGTTGGGTCATCAACCCAAGTACGTTATCACTTATTTCAGCTTTATGAACCTTTTCAAGATTGTAAGACCATAACTGATTATTCGGTTCAAAATAAATCGCACCTCTTTCATATAGCGATAGCAAACATTGTCTAACGAAAAAGGGATTGCCTCCTGTTTTTTGATGTACTAATGTTGCAAGTTCCAAACATCTTTCCCTGGTCGCAGCTAAAGTGTCTGCTACCATATCAGTTAATGTTGGTAAGCTTAAAGCCTCCAAATGGATGCTCTTAATATCGATACGATTTTGTTTTAGACGATCAATCATTAGCATTAGCGGATGTGAAGCAGTGACCTCGTTGTCACGATAGGCGCCGATAAATAAAAAATAAGCGAGACTTTGGTCACTCAGCTGCGCCTCTATCCATTGGCGGGTTGTTGTATCCATCCACTGCAAATCGTCAAGAAAAATGCAAAGAGGGTGTTCAGGGGTTGCGAAAATTCGGATAAAACGGCTGAAAGACTCGTTGAACCGGTTATTCGCTTCAATCACGGGTAGGTCAGGTACAGCAGGCTGATGGCCTATCAGCAATTCAACTTCCGGAACAACATCAATTATTAGTTGCCCGCTTATTCCAACGGCTTCTATTAACTTATTTCGCCATTGCGCTACCTGGTTCTCACTTTTACCCAATAGTTGTCGCACCAATACCCTTAATGCTGCCAGTAATGCACTTAATGGTACATCTCTCTTAAACTGGTCGAACTTACCTGCAATGAAAAATCCTCCCCGCCCAGTTATCGTTTTTTCAAAATGATTTACCAACCGTGACTTACCCACTCCTGAATACCCGTTCACCATAAGAACTTGCGATCTTCCTTTTTCAACAACTTGGAAAGCTTGCACTAATTGATCAAGCTCTTCGGTCCGTCCATATAGTTTCCCCGGAATTCTAAACTGGTCAGATACGTCTTTGCAGCCGAGTGAAAATATTGGGTTAACGCCGCCGGTTGTATAAAGATTGTAACACAACTCTAAGTCCCACAGCAGACCATTGGCGCTTTGGTAACGGTCATCCTCATTCTTGCTTAGTAGTTTCATAACAAGGGCCGACAACATTTCGGGAATAACCGGCCGCAATTCACGTGGAGGTTTAGGTTGAATGGCGATGTGGCAATGGATGAGCTCCATAGTATCGTTAGTTACAAACGGTGGTCGCCCTGTTAACAATTCATAAAAGACAGCACCAAGAGAATAAAAGTCTGTCCTGTAGTCAAGGGTACGATTCATCCGTCCGGTTTGCTCAGGAGAAATATAAGCAAGTTCTGCTTCCGCAATGTCTTGTTCATTAGGTAGCAGAGGTTCCCGGGTCATTTCTGTAGCAATGCTGAAGCCTGCAAGCTTTACCTGTTTATTTGCTCGGTTAATTAGCACATTTGACGAGCTGATTTTCTTATGAATAATTCTCTCTGAATGTAAGGCAAGGATTGCCCTTGCCAGTTGCAGCGCAATCGTGAAAAAAATATCTAGTTCAAGTCCTCTCCCTTCCAGGAAAACCTGAAGATTCTCTCCAACAATATCTTCCCGTATTAATGCCAGCCTGTTTTCAAATAATTCCACACCAATGGTGCCTAAAATATTAGGATGTTTAAACCGTTGAAGAATCATAAACTCTTTTCGCAACCGATCAAGATCCTGCCTGGTTGGATAAGGGTCTTTCATCATCTTTAGTATAACCTTCATTCCTTTATCGTTGCTCACACCCCTGTAAATCAAAAAACGGGAACCAACATGAAGCTGTTGTGTAATTTGGTGACCTGACCTTTCTACAATAGAATTGATTTCTTCTTGTTGCTTCACTTCGAACTTTTTAATAAGTTATTTAGCCTTTATAGTTGCGCTTCTTTAACGCAGTCTTTCTAATGAAAAGAACTTTCATTAGAAAGGAAACTATGAGTGACTAAGAAGATTAAAAATATTTTTATTGATTAGAGAATTAAAGTTTGCTACCCTATTATTGCGTGCTTTAATGCATAGCCATTGTTTACTACTATAATCTTACGTGAACTTTACTGCAGAATGAATATACAAAAAGGAACTACCAGTTGAATTTCAAATTAAGCGACTATCTAAATATTTTTCAAAGTACCGGCAATTGTTTTTCATGGCGTCATTACTGCTGCGTGTTTTAGACATTCCGGTAAAAGGTTTAGCTAATTTTGTCAAAAGAAAGTGGACTAGATGTTAGAGAGGGTTTTGTCTTTTTGTGTTAGTAAATTTTATTTTTTAGTATTCAAAAGTGTTAGGATTAAATAGTAGATTTTTCTAATTGGTATTGTCTTCTTCTTTGCAACAGACTTTGTTGTTTTATCTTTTCTCTACGCTTCGAGATTTGTTCTCGTTTGCTAAAATAAACATCAGCCGGTGTCACATTATCCCGAGATTCATGATAGCGGTGATAGTTGTAATAGTGAACAAAGGTTTTTAGCGCTGTATTCAGCTTTTGGGACAGAGTAGTAATGATCCAGCTTTGTTACATTTTTCATGCTTCTATGATAGCGTTCAATCTTTCCCTGCGTCTGCGGATGACAGCGTTTTCCGTGCACCTGTTTAACACCGATGTGGTTCAAGTAATCTTTCAGTTCTGAGGCAATGTAACCAAAGCGGGGACAACGAGAATCTTTTGTTCAGAGGAAA
>DASQMG010000388.1:0-5866 GCA_035645595.1 Flavisolibacter sp.
GCATACCAGTTATTCCCGCTGTTTGTGTTGATGTTGACATCAATCTTTTTTTCATCTTGTGCAAATAACAAGGTGCCGTATAAAGCAACCAAGAATAAGAAGGTAATTTTTTTCATAAAGGCTTTCTATTACCAGTTAAAAATTTGTGCCAGCTCAGCCGTGCTGTCTCTTACCAAATAGTAAACTGCCTATTCGTATCATTGTGCTGCCTTCTGCTAACGCTATCTTGTAATCCCCGCTCATTCCCATAGAAAGTATTTGAAATTCAAGGCTTGCGGATCTGGATTGAGCGTACCTGTCGTAAATGCCTTTAAGGGTCCTAAGCTCATGCCTGATTAAGTTTTCATCATCACTGTACGAAGCCATGCCCATTAAACCTGCGATTCTTACCCCTTCTAAATGGGGCAAGTCGTGCTTAAGATCCGTGTTTAGTAACTGGTGCAATTCAGTCTCATCAAACCCAAACTTTGTCTCCTCCTGTGCTATATGCACCTGCAGTAAAACATCAATAACCCGTGCTGCTTTCTTTGCCTGCTTACCTACTTCTCTTAAGAGTTTGTAGCTGTCAATGCCGTGAATAAGGTGAACAAATGGAGCGATGTATTTTACTTTATTGGTCTGTAGGTGGCCGATAAAATGCCAGCGAATATCTTTAGGTAGTGCCGCTTGTTTTTCTACAAGTTCCTGTACGTAATTCTCACCAAAATCCCGTTGACCTACATCATATAATTCCCTGATGGCTTCAACAGGCTTTATTTTGCTAACGGCAACCAGGGTAGCTCCTGCCGCTTCTGTCTCTTTAACAATCTCAAAATATTTTGTCTGATTAATGTGCATTATGTTCGCGTTTCCGGTGAGAGCAAATGTACTGGTGCCAGGCTTTAACCTATACAAATCTTGTTAATGAAACGAATTTTACTGTTTGCTCTAATCGCTTCCCATCTATTAACTTCCTGCGGCAGTATTAGTTCATTCGAATCGCCAAACAGCTTACGAAACATCGACGGAACACTGTTTTTGCGTAATGGAAAAACTTACGAAGGCAAACTGCTGATTGAAAGCACAGAGGTCTTTGGCAGGCCGGTAAAAATCTTTACAGAAGGTGATACCAGGCCTATGCAATTTAATTTAGATGAAGTAGAAGGCTATCGTATCCAAAGCGATCGTTATGATTTGAGAGAAGTGAAAGGAGGGCTGAGAATAGGAAAGGAATTATCGTTCATGAAGCGGTTAACCCCGGAGGCCTCCCGAATCCACCTGTATGAATACCTAAAGAAAGTAAATGAAAGTACCAAGGGGTATACGGCAATAAAAACACGTTACGAGCGGGAATTATGTATACAAATGCCCAATGAAGGACTAGCTGTATACCCGTCCCGGAGTTCCAGATTTGTTCCCAATTTTGATGAAAAGATGAGCCGTCTAGTGAACGATTGCCCGAGCTTAGCTAATAAAATCGCCGCGAAGGAAGACGGTTACTTTTATGCGCAGGTGGGTTTGGTAAAAGAGAATCGGGCTACTGTTCTTATGGCAATAATCGACGAGTATAACCGGTGCAAATAATTTAGCTGTTCAATGTGAGAACGCCTATAGCCTTATCTGAGTTTTCTATTGCGTACCTGCTACCGACTTCTCACTACTTTAAAATCGCCCGGCTTATCACAATACGCTGCACTTCGCTGGTGCCTTCATAAATCTGTGTAATCTTGGCATCCCTCATCAATCGCTCAACGTGGTACTCTTTTACAAAACCATAACCGCCATGAATCTGCACTGCCTCTACGGTGGTCCACATCGCTGTTTCCGAGGCAAATACTTTAGCCATGGAAGAACTTAGGGTATAATCTTTCCTGAGATCTTTTTCATGGGCAGCTCTAAAGCAAAGCATCCGCGACGCTTCTATTCTTGTTGCCATATCTGCCAGCTTAAAAGCGATGATCTGGTGATTGGCAATCTC
The DNA here is from genome assembly GCA_035645595.1 of Flavisolibacter sp. Taxonomy (GTDB): domain Bacteria; phylum Bacteroidota; class Bacteroidia; order Chitinophagales; family Chitinophagaceae; genus Flavisolibacter. The sequence goes on from DASQMG010000388.1 coordinate 1,958, forward strand.
GGTACCGAATGCTTTTCTTTCTTTTGAATATCGTAAAGACAACTCATACGCACCGCTGGCTATGCCAAGCGCCTGGGAGGCTATTCCTATCCGGCCACCTGCAAGCGTTTTCATTGCGAACGTAAAGCCAAAGCCCACTTCACCTATAAGATTTTCCTTTGGCACTTTTACATCATTAAATAAGATGGTGTGGGTATCACTTGCCCTGATACCTAATTTGTTCTCCTTACCGCTAACAACCACCCCGGGCCATGATTTCTCCACAATAAAGACAGAAATTCCTTTGTGCCCTTTCGAAGGATCCGTTTGCGCCATCACGAGATATACAGAAGCAGTACCGCCGTTCGTTATCCAGTTCTTTGTGCCATTTAAGATGTAATGATCACCGGCATCTTCGGCTGTTGTCCTTTGCGATGTAGCGTCGCTTCCCGCTTCCGGTTCGCTCAATAAAAAGGCACCTGTATATAAACCCCCGTCTTTTTTGCCCTGGGCCAAAGGGGTTAGGTAGTTTTGTTTTTGTTCTTCCGTGCCGTATGCTTCGATTCCATAGCAAACAAGGCTGTTATTTACACTCATGCATACACTAACACTTGAATCTATCTTGCTGATCTCTTCCATTGCCAGCACGTAACTGATAGTATCTAAACCAGCGCCGCCATAGTCGGGACTAACCATCATACCCAGAAAACCCAGGTCAGCAAGCTTTTCGAGTTGTTCCCGTGGGAAATGCATCTTATCGTCACGGTCTATAACACCAGGCAGGCATTCGTTCTGTGCAAAGTCGCGGGCAGCCTGCTGTATCATCAGGTGTTCTTCGCTTAATTCAAAGTTCATAAGGAGCAATAATTTGTGGCGCAAATGTAGGGCAGGGATGACCGTCCCCAACAACCATTTCTATAAAGGTACCGTTGGAAGTAAGACCCTTCCCCTTGGAAAGGGAGTGGTAACTACCGGAGTTGTAGGCTGTTCCTTTTTAAAAGAGGCAGATTACACGATGACGTTCAGCTACCCTGACCTTATAAAGCCGTGGCGTTATTCAACTTTGGTGATTTTAATCACATTTGTTGGCAGGTGCTGATCCACAGGCGTACTTCCGGTATTAACAACGATATGGCCTGTTTTTAAAAAGCCTCGTTCTTTTAAAATGTCTATCTGGTTTGATACAATTTCATCAAGGCTACGCTCTTCATCGTAATAAAAAGCCCGTACTCCCCAGCTAAGGCTTAATTGATTCACCAATGAACGCTCTTTTGTAAAGATGAAAAGAGGCGCTTTTGGCCGATAACTACTCAACATAAAGCCCGTGTATCCACTTTGGGTCATGCCCAACAAAGCGTCGGCCTGAACATCGTTAGCCAGCTTACAGGCGTTAATGCAAGTCGCGTCGCTTAGGAGAGAAGGTGAGTGTGGCTGTGGTGTTAAAACTTCTTCCAGGTTGTAGCGATACTCGGTGCGTTCCACTTCCATGATGATCTTACGCATCGTTTCTACTACGAGCTTTGGATTTTGACCTGTGGCCGTCTCGCCGCTCAACATTACCGCATCAGTTCCTTCCAAAACAGCATTTGCGACGTCGGTAATTTCACTGCGGTTGGGTTTGTTGCGGTCAATCATGCTTTCCATCATTTGGGTAGCCACGATAACAGGCTTTGCACGATGCAGGCATTTTTTTATGATGTTGCGCTGAATCAAAGGAATTTGCTCTACGGGGAGTTCAACACCCAGGTCGCCACGAGCAATCATAATGGCGTCGCTTTCCACTATGATATCGCGTATGTTAGTCAGTGCCTCCGGCTTTTCAATTTTTGCAATGATCTTTGCTTTGCTCTTTCTTTCCTGTAGTTTGTTGCGAAGAATAATAAGATCCTTTACGCTACGAACAAAGGAGAGCGCAACCCAGTCAAGGTTCTGATCGATAATAAAGTCCAGGTCAACCAGGTCTTTTTCGGTGAGGGCCGGTAATGAAATTTTAGTATCAGGCAGATTAATGCCTTTTTTAGAAGAGATTTTTCCTCCCAAAAGCACCTCGACCTGTACATCGTTGTTCTTTAAAATACCCTTCACCTGCACTTCAATCTTACCATCGTCAATCATGATCTTATTGCCTACCCTTACATCACTATGGAGATTAGGGTACGAAACATAAATTCTTTCCTTTGTACCTACCAATTTTTCGTTGGTGAAGGTGAGGATTTCACCTTTCTCTACATCAATTCCGCCGTCCTGCATCTCACCTACACGTAGCTTGGGGCCTTGCAGGTCGCCAAGGATGGCAATATTGTACGGCTCGGTCTTATTGATCTGCCGGATGTATTCAATAATCTTTAATTTATCGTCATGTGCACCGTGCGAAAAGTTCAGGCGGAATACGTTGACGCCGCACTTAACCAAATCTAAAAGTTTGTCGTAGGTGTCGCAGGCAGGGCCTACGGTTGCCACAATTTTTGTGCGGTGGTGTGTGTGCTCAATTCCAGCCGTTTTATCCATCTGCCTATGGAAATATTTGTCTACGTTTTTATTCATAACATCAGTGCGCATTCCAAGCTCCTAACGGAAGCAGCAGCGCTGCAAAATCCAGAGAAGAAAGAAGCATTTTTGTTTTAATTGTTTAATTTTTTGTTGACCAGCTTTTGTACATCTATAGGGCAGCAGTGGCGACGCTCCGTTCATTCGATGTAATTCTATTGAACTTTATTGTGAATAGAAGTACTGAACGCACAAGGGTGCGACGCAACAAACGATCAATAGCAGTAGCTAAGCCGGGTTACATATATAACTTTATACGAAAGAACTAATGGTTTCAAAAAAGGTTCATAGCTTTCAATCACTTGTAAAAATTGCTGTTGCCGTTTTAAGATGCTAATATCTTTACGATCTTCATCCATTCATCATTGATAGTGCCTTTCTTTTTTCCTACTTTATCAAGCGGAATGTAATTCATTTTATTATTCTGGATGCCAACAAAAACATCATGTCGACCTTCTATCAAACATTCAACGGCATGATAACCCATTCGGCTGGCAATGAGCCTGTCCAGACAGGTAGGAGCGCCTCCGCGTTGTATATGTCCTAAAATAGCTACACGGGTTTCTATATTCGGGAGCCTGGCCTTAATGGTAGCCGCTACTTCATTAGCGCCACCCGATTCTTCTCCTTCTGCTACTATAATAAGGTTCACCAATTTCCGGCGCCGCTCTTTCTCTTGTAGTGATGCGATAATGCCTTCAAAATCTGTTTTTTGTTCCGGTACTAAGATATTTTCGGCACCAGTGGCAATGCCGCTGTGCAATGCTATGTAGCCGGCATCGCGGCCCATTACCTCTATAATAAATAAGCGATCATGAGCATCTGCCGTATCCCTTATTTTATCAATAGCTTCCACAGCTGTGTTTACAGCGGTGTCGAACCCAATAGTAAAATCGGTGCCCTGTATATCCTTGTCGATAGTACCTGCTATGCCAATACACGGAATATCAAACTCACGGGTAAACTCAACGGCACCTCGAAATGAGCCATCTCCGCCGATAATTACCAGGCCATTGATGTTTCGAGACTTTAAAATATCGTACGCTTTCTGGCGCCCTTCCTTTGTCATGAATTCTTTGCAGCGGGCCGTTTTCAAGATAGTACCACCACGTTGGATAATATTAGCGACAGAGCGATTATCCATGCGCATAATGTCATCTTCCAGCAGGCCTTGGTAGCCACGCATAATACCATATACCTCCAACCCATAATAATTGCCTGTGCGGACAACTGCACGGATAGCCGCGTTCATACCCGGCGAATCGCCGCCTGATGTTAACACCGCAATCCGGCTTACTTTATTCTCCATTGCTTTTTACAAATTAATCACTTACAAAGCTCAAAAATAAGGCTTTGAAGTTTAGTGTTGAAAGTACATGACAG
>DASQMG010000389.1:0-5757 GCA_035645595.1 Flavisolibacter sp.
AAAGTTTGAGAACCATGTATGCAATTTAAACCTGCCAGATGGTAACGCTACTTTCCTTTCCAGGGAGTGGCTTATAACGGCAGCTCATGTAGCAGTAGATATTGAAACGAAGTTGAAAAAGGGAGAGCAGCACTTTATCAACTTTATGGGAAAAAAATATAGGGTAGATAAAGTGGTTCTTCATAAGGAATGGAAGAAGAATAAACGTCATGATATTGCTCTTGTGCATCTAAGTGAGACTGTAGAGAATGCGCAGCCAATAGAACTTTACCGCAAAAAAGATGAGATGGGTAAACTCGTTTTCATTATTGGTAATGCAGCCATAGGCAATGGCAAAGATGGTCTTCTACCAAAAACCGATTGGAAATACCGTGCTGCAACCAATAGAATAGATGAAGTAAACGATTACTTTGTGAAATTTGTTTTTGATAATCCAGATTCTCCATCCGGGAATTTAACTGAAATGGAAGGTGTTAGCGGATCAGGTGATAGTGGCGGACCTGCATTTGTGTTAGAAGGAGACAAGCTCTATTTAATGGGTGTGGGTTCTACACAAAGTACAAAGAATACAAATGGCATTGAAGGAGTATATGGCGTGGTGGAACAGTTTATGCGCGTTTCAAACTATTGTGATTGGGTAAAAATGAATATGAGATAAGCAAGTTGCTTAGTAGATTAATAGCATTCCATATAACAAATCATTCTGCCGCTAACGTCGTATTACTGCAATGCGGGCAGATGAACAAAGGCTGAACTTTTATATTCTATTCAGCTTTTTTATATTAGTGAAGCTGGAACACCATTGGTGGTAACAGTTACTAATAGAGTTTAACCCGGAAGAACTGAACAATGAAAGGGTTTATCCAGGGTGCTGGAATAGCAATTAAGATGCTAACCAACCCTACAATCAGAGACATCTTTTTGAGGACTACCAAAGCCCGATGAAGGTGTTTGGAAGTGCAAGTATGGACAACAGTTATTCGCTTTGCTTTGTGGGTTGAAAGAGCAAGGCAACAAAGTATTTCTGCAATAGTGGCAGACTGACAAGTTTTGAACAAAAACTGTACTACTCAACCTTGGTATTGAACTTAAGCTAACGGAAATTATATTGCTGCTACAGCGGAAATACCTGAAACCTTGCGCTTCATGCTATGCAGGTACCTAAATCATAATACGTCCGTTTTCAGTAGTTAACCTGGGTAGCTTCTAAAAGATCATCATACATAGTAAAAATGGAATAGCGCAAATGGAAAATTTTTCTAGTGTTTTATGCATTTTCTTTTTCAGCCGCATCAATTGGAAAACCATTTAATTATGAGCATCTTTAAAAGTATTTCTGTCACAGTTCTGGCATGGTTTCTCAGTAGCTACGATGTCACAAGCTGTAGATGCAGGTATTTATCTTTCACTGAAGAAGTCAATTATGCAGATCAGATTTTTACAGGAACTGTTTTGAAAAAAAACCCGTCTGATCTTATACAATACACTTTTGTAGTGTCGCAAACTTTCAAAGGAAACAAAACTGATTCCATCACACTCAATACAGGTTTTGGCGGCGGTGACTGTGGAATGAAGTTCGTTGTAGGAAAAACCTACCTTGTATACTCACGTGAAGGCCACACAAGCATTTGTCGCAGAAACGCTCTTTTAGAAGAGACTACAGATATAGATCAATTAAAGAAGCTATTTCCAAGAAGAAGGTAGCATTGGCAGTAACAGGGTGAACGCACAACACGGGGAATCTACAATGCAGTTAACACTTTACACTTACAGAAGAAGAATTGCTATTTTATGACCAGAACAAGGCGAAGCTATAGAAGCTGAATATCACTGCATCGTAAAGCTTCGTCCCGTTGTGCTTAACTAATTAATTGCAAAATGAAGTTTACCCGTGTATTATTTTTTCCGTGTTTTTTTATCGACACATATCCTTTGCAGTTGTGATAATAGTAAGCCAAGTAACTTAGATGAGTCTACGCTGTTTTTTGCACGGGAGGGACAACCTATTACTCGTGGATTTCAAAATGATATTGCTTATCTCTCTTCCATAATGATTCTACTTTTATTGAACTCCCAAAGGGCAAAATCAAAATAAGCCAGACGTAGTAAGGACAATATGTAGAGAGAATGTTGTAAACCTGCAGAAACAAACAACACATGATTCATTTCTTTTTAAAGATTCTGTCAGTCAAGTGTATAGCAACACTGCTATCATAACATTTGTTATGCAAATTTTCAGTAGAAAGGGTGACTCTTCTTACCTAAAACGGACAAGGTTTTATAATGTATGAGTGGAAAGACATAATGATTGAAAACCAATAACACGGCATGGTTTGTCAGCGGAACGATTTGATTATCGCAGAAGGAGCATTGTCCTTAAAGCTACACACAACATAAGGTTCCCAAGACACAGGCGAGCGGGCAAGTGCCAAGCAAAGCAACTCCATTTATCTTTAAACCAACTATGAGGTGACAGAACATAGAACGCCAAATAAAACCCATCTTTCGAGGCGTAACATTATCTGCCATCAATATTTCATTTGACTGAGCTGATAATAAATTTTATTATTGTTTGGTGCAAAAAATGTAGATCATACATTTCTGCGCAGTTGGTATTGGGAAGATAAATTACAAGGCACCGTCCAACATTTTGTGTACAGCAACGAAATAATTCCATTCCGCGTTAAAAAAACAGACACACTAAGCAATATGAGAGTCCAATTTTTATTTTTATTGTGTTCATTGTATGTTGACGGCTATGCGCAAAAGCGTTCTTCAGCCCCACTAGATTATAGTTTACCTAAGGAAGAATATAAAAGCCGTCTGCAAGCAAGTAACCCTAAGAATTGGAGACCGGTTCAACTAAAAGCGGCTGTACCTATAAGCAGTATTTCCTTGTCTGAAAAAGGATTATTTCAAACAGCCCTCAACCGAAACGTCAATTATTTGCTTCATTCCTTTTCGCTCGATCACATGCTGGAACCTTTCCGGATCAGGGCCGGAATCCCATTTACTCCGGATACATTACCGCAGGTGCCTTTCTGGGACATCGATCTCAGGGGATCTAACGCAGGGAGATTTTTAATGGGTGCCGGCAATACACTGAGATGGCTGCCGAATGCGGAACTATCAGATGTGCTGAATAAACTGGTCGACGGAATTGAACAATGCCGGGAAGGGAACGGTTATCTTCTTCCTTATAAACCCGACAGTCTGCGCAGCGAGGAGCCGAATTATGCACGTGCCTGGCTGACGCATGGATTAATTGATGCCGGCATTTCGGGTAATCAAAAAGCATACAGTTTGTTGCGCGGACATGCTGATTGGTTCAATAAGTGGAACGCCATGCACCCGAAACTTTTATATTGGCCCAACAACAGTCATCAGGGGCACATCGCCAGCACCCGTACCTATCTATCACAGGTTGGAAAGGCTGAAGATTTACAGGTGGCAGAAAAGTATTACGTAGCCGACTGGTGGTTAAAGGAACTGAGTGCGCGGCGCGACAGTGCAATCTGGCAATATCCGCTGCAAAATCCACACAGTTACCTGATCACAAGTTTCGAAGCTTACCTCGACCATTTCCTGGCCACAGGTGATAAGGCCTACTTAAACGCAATGCTTGGGGCCTGGGACCTGGTTCATGACAGGTGGGAACATACGGGAGGAAGTATCGCCATTTGCGAGAACCATTGGAAGGTTACGGACGGGAAACGCAGCCTTGTTAACTGGGACACGACTAATCACACCAGCCATCCGCCCCGTTCTTATTATCTAACGGATAAAGGTCATACGGGTGAAACTTGTGGCAGTGCGTTCTGGATAAAATTCAACCAGCGCCTGCATCTGCTATTTCCTGAAGAGGAAAAGTATATTGCCGAAATTGAAAAATCAATTTATAACGTCATCCTTGCCGCACAAACAAATGAAGGAAGGATTCACTACCATGCAAAAATGGAAGGGACCAAGGGTACAGTCGGCATCGCTAATACCTGCTGTGAGGGACAGGGAACAAGGGCCTTGGGATCCCTTCCCGAGTACATTTATACCATCGCTGCCGATGGACTTTATGTAAACCTGTATGAGCCCTCTACCATTGACTGGAAAACGAACGGGGAGTCTGTTAATTTGAAATTAGAAGGAGGATTTCCGTTTAGGCCGGAGATCAGGATCGAATTAAAGATAACATCGCCGCTCGACCTAAAGCTGCACATACGCACGCCGTCATGGGCAATAAAGACAATGGATATTTTGGTTAATGGCAAGAAAAGCGCTGTTGGTAAGCCGGGCACCTACGTGACCTTATCGCGTAGGTGGCAAAACGGCGACAGGATAGAATTTGCACTTCCCATAGGTTTAAAAGCAACTGCTTATACTGGATTTGATACGATTCCACCGTTCAATCGTTACGCTATGGAATATGGACCCATTCTTTTGGCATTGATAGGAAAAACAGAAGCACCACTTGTCATCAACGGAAAGTCTGAGTTAACGAGTGCACTAATTCCCGACGCCGGAAAGCCACTTCATTTTTCAGTTGCAAATAATGTCGGTTACCGCTATGTACCTTATTGGCAACTGGAGCCTAACCAGAACTTTACTGTTTTTCCTGTGGTGAAAACGGATGCCGGGTCTGAGTCGAATACTCCAATCAAAAGAAATCCACAATAAATCAAAAAGGTCGCCGACACTTCAGCACACGACAGTATGGTTATAAAGCCAGGGCTTTGAACATTGGCAAAACTCAATACCGTGGTATCTGGCCATTGACATACAAAAATGATATATGCGGTCCCTGTGCCAGTGAGATCGAGGAACCTCTTACTGGTTAAACCAGTAAAGACTCAATTTTTTCCACCGGGCAGTTTGAATCTTATAAATAGAGACTTCAAGGCTATCTTGGTTTTACCGCAAAGATTTATTTCAACAAAGACACGGTGGTTATGAAATCCGGAGACGGAAAATCGAAATACGTAAAAGTCAACCTGTAAATGTGGTGGACATGAGCGCTGTAAAAATTTGGATACCAATTAGAGTACACTGACGTTCCTTCCCGTTTACGATGCTCACGAAACCTTTCAAAAAAAGTTGAAGAATAATTTGCGTAGTCAAATGGCTACGATTATATTTGTAGTCAAATAGCTACATAATGAATCTACGAAGAGATGTCTTCCAGGCCCTGGCCGACCCAACAAGAAGGGTTATTCTTCTGCTGGTGGCCTCATAATCCATGACGGCGGGTACCATCGCTGCAAACTTCGACTCCGCCAGACCCACCATCTCAAAACACCTGCTGATACTAGGCGAATGAGAATTGCTTTAATACGAGCGGGCCGGAAGGGACGTTTATTATCACCTCAATGCACAAAAGATGAAGGAAGCGGCTGACTTTATTGAACCCTTCCGAAAACTGTGGGATGACAGGTTTGATAAACTGGAAGCGGTCATGAAAAAGTACAAACCAAAAAAATAACCTACGGGTGGAACCCAAAACGAAAATCAGAGCCGAAGATGCTAACAGGCAATAATCATCACAAGGGAATTTGATTTGCCGGTAGAAGCCCTCTTTAAGGCCCACGTTGAGCCAGAGAATGTTGAGCAATGGATGGGCACCATGGATTCAAAGAGTACTGTGCGCTCTTATTTATAAAAGGAGCTTTACTAAAAGACCCTGAGCGAATATTAATTCAACAGACAGAAAATGTGCGGACATCACGGCAGGTCCGGTTTAGCAATGTTTACCAAATAGGCGAGATG
>DASQMG010000390.1:0-9292 GCA_035645595.1 Flavisolibacter sp.
AATAAATATAGTGAAGCGGAATTGCATAAACTCTTTGAACAATACGGTGAAGTAACCAATTCAAAAACATTGGCCCGTACCATTATTGATAAACGAAGGCAGGCACCTTTTCAAACTATCGAGGCATTTAAAGACACACTGTTTGAAATTGTCAGGGGCAACCCGAATAAATACTTTGCCCAGGTGTTCCAGGCCTTACGGATGGAAGTGAATGAAGAAACGGCGGCGCTGAAAGAGTTGTTGGAACAGTTGCCGGCAGTACTAAAAAAGGGAGGCAGGGCAGCTATTATCACCTTTCATAGTATCGAAGATCGGTGGGTAAAGACTTTTTTCAGAAAGGGAACTTTTGTTACTGAAGACGAGAACCCGTTTATTTCAAAAGAGGTTCCGAGCCAGTTATTGTTGGTAAACAAAAAACCAATTGTAGCGGCGCCGGAAGAAACAAGAAGAAACCCAAGATCAAGGAGTGCAAAGCTCCGGGTGGCAGAGAAGAAATAAAGTAGGCAGAAAGCGGTGAAGCGGTGACCCTTAAAATTAAAGAGTACAAAACGCAATGGAAGAAATAAAGAAAAGAAAGTACAAATGGAAGCGGTGGCTCAACTATGGGTCTATCGTTAAGCAGGTTCCATTTTTTCTTTTCGTGTCGGCACTTGCAGTTCTTTATATCTACAACGGGCACAACGCCGATAAGTTGGTTCGCAAAACCAACAAGGCAGCCAGCGAGTTAAAGGATCTGCAGGGCGAGTACAAATCCGTAACCGGTGATGTATTGCTGCGTAGCCGGCAAAGCGAAATGGTGGAAACAGTAAAGCCATTAGGCTTAAAAGAATTAACAGAAGAGCCGATCGTATTAATTGATAGCAGTGGGATGTAGGAAAAATAAAACCGGCGAACAGATAATATTGAGGGGATAGACAAGCGGCTGAATGCAGGAATATCTCCTGGCTTATTCTGAAGCAGGAGGCTAAAGAACATAAAGCAAAATAAAGTTAACCAACAAAGCAGAACGTGGAAATTAAACGCGACATATTATGGAGGGCTTACCTAAGCTTTTTGGGCGTAGTGCTGTTAAGCCTTTGCGTTTTAGGCCGTGCTTTTTATATTCAAAATGTGCAGGGCGATTATTGGAGAAGCCTTTCCGATAGCATGCACCAGAAATATGTAGAGCTGGATGCTGAACGGGGAACCATTTTTAGCGAAGACGGCCAGATGCTAAGTACCTCTATTCCCTATTATGACGTGTATATAGATTTTGGCGCCGATGGCTTGCGGGAAAAAGGCGGCAAACGTTTCAAAGAAAATATTGACTCTTTCTCTATTGCTGTTGCCGGCTTATTTGGTGATAAAACAACTTCCGCTTATAAAAAAGAATTGGTGTCAGCTTATAGTAAAAAGAACCGTTACTACCTGTTACGTAAAGCACTTTCGTTTGAAGAATACAAGAAATTCAGAAGCTTTCCCCTCGTACGCTTAGGCCGTAATAAAAGTGGTGTAATTGCTGAAGAAAGAAGTAAGCGGCTAAACCCTTTTGGTTTGCTGGCACGGAGGACGATCGGCTTATCGAGAGAGAATGCACAGAACGTAGGTTTGGAGCGTACGTATGATACGATGCTGCAGGGCCAGAAAGGAAAACGCCTTGTGCGTTTTATTGCCGGTGGCGCCCCCATACCCGTTGAGGGTTATGAAATAGAAGCGGAGAACGGACGCGATATTTATACTACTCTGGACATTCACATGCAGGACATGGTGGAGTCGGCCCTAATGAAAATGATGGTGCAAAGCGAAAGCGAACATGGCACCTGCCTGGTAATGGAAACCAAAACCGGCAAGATAAAAGCCATTGCCAACCTGGGTCGTACAAAAAATGGTGATTATAGCGAAACGCTGAATTATGCGTTGCAAACGACTGAGCCGGGTTCTACCATTAAACTGGCCACCCTGCTTGCTGTATTAGATCATGGCTCCAGTAATGTTGATGACCTGGTGGAAGTAGGTTCTGCAGGACATCAGTATGTAGGTGTTCGCAATGTTACCGATGCTGAACGTTCTCCAAAACCAATGCTCACCGTCCGGGAGTGTTTTGCGCATAGCTCTAATGTAGGCATGGCAAAATTAGCCTACCAGGCTTTTGCCGATAAGCCTGATGTTTATAAAAGCTATCTGCAAAAATTTCATTTGGATAAACGAAGCGGAATTGATTTGATTGGTGAAGACGCACCAGTGCTTCCCAAAATAAAACGAAATAAAGAGGGGCTTCATGCCATGTTAACCGCAAGCTTCGGTTATGCGATTGAGGTGAGCCCGTTACATACCTTAATGCTTTACAATGCTGTGGCCAATAATGGTAAAATGATGAAGCCCTACCTGGTGAATTATATTAAGCGCAATGGCATTACGGTAAAAGAATTTAAGCCGGTAGTATTAGATGAAGCTATTTGTAAACCTGATGTAATCAAGGCGGCCAAAAGCAGTATGGAGGCTGTTGTTACCGAGGGAACTGCTAAACTGGTTTTTAAAGATTACCCGGTGCCGGTAGCTGGCAAAACCGGTACGGCCCATGTAAGTGACGGCGATCTACGATATGGTGGCGGTGTTTACCAGGCTTCTTTTGTTGGCTACTTTCCTGCTAACGAGCCGGAGTACACTTGCATTGTTGTTATTAAAACAAAGCCCCATGCCGCTATCCACTATGGCGGGCAGTTAGCAGCCCCGGTGTTTAAGGAAATTGTTACTAATGTATATGCCCAATATGTAAAAGGAAAGAAATACAGCGGCGTACATGTGGTACCCGACAGCGCTGATTACAACTATGCCGGTACCGGCGAAGATATCCTTAAGGTGATGAAAGAGCTGAAGATGCCATATGCTGATTCAATGGAGGCGAACGCATCGCTAAGCGAAGTGCATTCCTATAATTATAAACCGGTAGTAAAAGCGGTTACAGATGGCAAGGATATCATGCCCGATGTTCGCTACATGACTTTAAAAGATGCGTTGTATATACTTGAAAATAAAAAGATAAAAGTAATTGTAAAAGGTAAGGGTAAAGTAATGGTGCAGGATGTATTGCCCGGAACAGCGATAACGAAAAGCACCACAGTAACTATTTTATTACACTAAGTGAAGACAGTAGCCGACATATTATACAAAGTACATATTGTAGCAGTAGCGGGCAGCACTGATGTAGTAATCAGCGGTGTGCAGATTGATTCCCGCAAAGCATCGCACCGTACGGTATTTGTAGCAGTAAAAGGCAGTGATGTTGATGGTCATAAATTTATAGAAACAGCTATTGATGCTGGCGCGGTTGCTGTTGTTTGCCAGGAAATGCCTGCAAAGACAAAGGAAGGTGTTACCTATGTAAGGGTTGATAATAGTGCAGAAGCGGCAGGCGTGATTGCGCATAATTTTTATGGCCAGCCATCACAGAAACTGAAACTGGTAGGGGTAACAGGTACTAATGGTAAAACAACCATTGCTACATTATTATATAAGTTATTTGATGGCCTTGGATATAAGTGCGGCTTAATTAGCACTGTAGAAAATATTATTGATGGAAAAATTATTCCTTCAACCCACACCACACCCGATGCGGTTAGTTTAAATAGCTTGCTGAAGCGGATGGTTGATGAAGAATGCGCATACGCTTTTATGGAGGTAAGCTCTCACGCGGTTCACCAGAACCGCATTGCAGGAATAGAATTTGCCGGCGCTTTGTTCAGCAATATTACACACGACCACCTCGATTATCACAAAACATTTGAGGAATACATTAAAGCAAAAAAAGGCTTTTTTGATGCACTGCCTCCAGGTGCTTTTGCCATTACCAATATTGATGACAAGCGTGGCGCTGTAATGCTGCAAAATACCGCGGCTAAAAAACTTTCTTACAGCTTGCGCAGCCTTGCCGATTTTAAAGGAAAGATTTTGGAAAATGGCTTAGCCGGTTTGATAATGAATATTAATGACCAGGAAGTTCATTTCCGGTTGATAGGAGAGTTTAATGCTTATAATCTGTTGGCGGTTTACGGTGCAGCAATTTCTTTAGGGCAGGACAGGCAGGATGTGCTGGAGTGTTTAAGCAATACAACCGGTGCAGAGGGACGGTTCGATTACAGCGTTTCTCCTAAGGAAAAGGTGATTGCGATTGTTGACTATGCGCATACACCCGATGCGTTAATTAATGTATTAACCACGATAAAAAAGCTAAAGCAAGGCCACGAGCAACTAATAACCGTTGTGGGTTGCGGTGGCGACAGGGATAAAACCAAACGGCCTGTGATGGGCGAAGTTGCGTGTACCCATAGCGACAAGGTAATTTTTACAAGCGATAACCCACGCAGCGAGGACCCACAGCAAATTATTGCAGACATGGAAGAGGGCCTGCCCGTTTCGGCTAGAAGAAAATATGTAGCTATTGCCGACAGGGCGCAAGCCATTAAAACAGCTATATCCATGGCAAAGCCTGAGGATATTGTTTTGGTTGCCGGCAAGGGTCATGAAAAATACCAGGAGATCAAAGGGGTAAAACATCATTTTGATGATAAGGAAATGGTGTTGGAAATGTTTGAGCTGTTGGGAAAGTGAATGCTAAGCTGTAGAGGCTGAATAGAATTATAAAACGTACAAGGGTGCGACGCAAGAAAAGAAGAAGTTAGTTATCAAGCTGGTAACAAGTAAAAACAACAAACAATGTTATATCACCTTTTTGAATGGTTACGAGCAAACGACCTTCGCTTCCCGGGAAGTGAGTTGTTTCGTTTCATAACCTTCAGGGTGTTGATAGCCGTTTTGTTATCCTTGTTTATTACTACAGTTTACGGCAAGAAATTAATTCGTTTTTTGCAGAAGAAGCAAATTGGTGAAAGTGTTCGCGACTTAGGTTTAGTAGGTGAGCAACAAAAGAAGGGTACGCCTACCATGGGTGGCCTGATCATCATTGCAGCTATCTTAATCCCGACACTTTTGTTGGCGGACCTTTCCAAAGTGTATATCCGGCTGATGATCTTCTGCACAGTATGGCTTGGCGCTATTGGTTTTATAGACGATTATTTAAAGATACGATCCAAGCGCAGGGCGCAACAGTCGGGTATTAAATATAAAAAAGGCGATGATGACGGTTTAGCGGGGAAGTTTAAAGTTTTCGGACAGGTAATGTTAGGTATTGTGGTAGGTGCAACACTGTACTTTAACCCTAATGTAAAAATTTGGCGTGAGTATGTTGGTGCTGATAAAGCGACTATTGCTAAAACAGCAGATACAACGAAGGGCCCGGTCAAAATTGCTGTTATCAATGGAAAGAAGCATGTATATGTTGAAGCTAAAACAGTTATTACCACTATTCCGTTTGTGAAGAATCACGAGTTTAACTACTCCCGGTTATTGCCGGAAAGTTTACGGGACTATACGTGGATACTTTACATCCTGGTTACCATCTTTATCATTACTGCCGTGTCTAATGGTGCCAATATAACCGATGGTTTAGATGGACTGGCCACGGGTACATCTGCAGTTATTTGTGCTACGTTTGGAATTTTCGCCTATGCAAGCGGCAGTTTGTTGCTGGCTGATTATCTCAACATCATGTACATACCAAATCTCGGTGAGCTATCCATTTTTATTGGAGCACTGGTAGGTTCGTGCATTGGCTTTTTATGGTACAACTCTTATCCTGCACAGGTTTTTATGGGCGATACCGGCAGCCTGACCCTGGGCGGTATCATTGCATCCCTGGCATTTATTGTACACAAGGAATTATTGATACCGTTAATCTGCGGGGTGTTTTTAGTGGAGGTGCTTAGCGTGACCATGCAGGTGGCTTATTTTAAATACACAAAAAGAAAATATGGTGAAGGCAGGCGGATTTTCTTAATGAGTCCCCTGCATCATCATTATCAAAAGAAAGGATATCACGAAGCAAAAATTGTAACAAGGTTTTGGATCGTTGCCATACTATGCGCAGTGATCTCCATTGTAACCTTAAAAATCAGGTAAATAGAAGAACCATCATACAAAGTCCTGTTGAAACTGGCAACGAACAGCAAAATGATAATACTGATGAAAAACCAATTTAGCCGTACACCATGAAAAAGCTGGTGATATTAGGCGGCGGCGAAAGCGGGGTGGGAGCGGCGCTGCTGGCAAAGCAAAAAGGCTACGATGTTGTGCTGATGGATGAAGGCTCTTTGAAAGAAGGTTATCGTAACGAACTAAAAAGGGGCAGGGTAATATTCGTGGAAAGCGGTATAGGTGAGGATCAACTTTTAAATGCAGATGAAGTAGTTAAGAGTCCGGGTATTGGTGAAAAGAATGAGTGGGTAAAAAAGCTTCGTGCAAAAGGCACCCCCATCATCAGTGAGATTGAGTTGGCCTACCGGTACAAAGGCGATAGTAGAATAATTGCCATCACGGGTAGCAACGGAAAAAGCACAACCACTTCCCTAATTTATCACATCTGCAAAACGGCAGGGTTGGATTGTGCGCTGGTTGGTAACATCGGTTACTCATTTGCCAAACAGGTAGCAGAAGATCCAAAGCCTTTGTATATAGCAGAAATCAGTTCTTTCCAGTTAGACGATATCGTCACTTTTCGTCCGGATATAGCAGTCTTGCTGAATATAACAGAAGACCACCTGGACAGGTACGATTATAAATTCGAAAACTATGTCCGGAGTAAGTTTCGCATTACGATAGCCCAGACATCAAATGATTATTTTATTTACAATTTGGATGATGAAGTCATCACGAAATATTTAGAGCAAAACCCAATTCAATCAATTCAATTACCAATGAGTATGAAAGAGAAAGTAGAAAAAGGCGGGTACATCCAGAACGATCAGCTTCATGTAAAAGTTGAATCGGAAGAGCAGAGCATGAGCGTTTATGATTTTGCTCTAAAGGGCAAGCACAATCAATATAATACTATGGCAGCAAGTGTAGCGGGCGCCACCATGGACATCCGCAAAAGCAAGATCAGGGAGGCGGTCGAAACGTTTGAGAACCTGGAGCATCGTTCCGAGACGGTGGCTACGGTAAGAGGCGTGGAGTTTATCAACGATAGTAAGGCTACAAATGTAAACTCTACCTGGTATGCATTAGAGAGTATGACCAAGCCAACGGTATTGATATTAGGCGGTGTTGATAAAGGCAACGACTATTCCTTAATAAAAGACCTGGTGAAAGAGAAAGTAAAGGCCATTGTATGTATGGGTATCGATAATACCAAAATTCACGAGGCTTTCGACGGTGTGGTAAAACTGATCAACACGGGCAGTGCAGAAAATGCTGTTCAGGCTGCCTATGAGTTAGCGGCTCCGGGCGATGTTGTTTTACTGAGCCCCGCCTGTGCATCATTTGACTTATTCAAGAATTACGAGGACAGGGGAATTCAGTTTAAGGAAGCCGTGAAGAATTTGTAATTGAGCGTTAGTAGTTGGCAGTTGTTCGTTGTATTCTCTTCGATCAACAACCAGCGATCAACCATAGGATGCCAATTGAATAAAAGCATGACCCAACAAGACGATATAAAATTTTCCGACCTGGCCCAGAACTTCAAGAGCAAAGCCTTGCTGCAAAAAACACGTGGCGATAAGGTAATTTGGGCGCTCGTGTTGCTACTGGGGTTGGTGTCGTTACTGGTGGTATATAGTGCCACGGGCTCCCTGGCCTATAAAAACCATAAGGGAAATACCGAGGTTTACCTGTTCAAGCAAATAGCTTTCATAGGGTTAGGTTTTTTGATCATTTATTTTGCACACAGGGTTAATTATACCATCTACTCCAAGGTGGCTAAGATCCTGTTCTTGTTTTCAATTCCGCTTCTCTTATACACGTTGTTTTTTGGTGTGACCATGAATGAAGGAAGCCGCTGGATCCGGTTGCCGATTATTAACATGACGATGCAAACTTCCGATTTGGCAAAGCTTGCCTTGTTTATGCTCATTGCGCGCCTGCTTAGCAGGAAACAAACGAAAATAAAAGATTTCAAAAAGGGATTTCTCCCGGTTATTCTCCCGGTCATTGTTACCTGTATGCTCATTGCGCCGGCCAACTTATCAACGGCTCTCTTACTTGGTGCAAGCTGCATGTTGCTGCTGTTTATTGGCCGTGTAAGTGCAAAACATTTATTACTTGTGATTGGTATCGCCATGGTTCCGGTTGTTTTTTTAATTATGGCCGCGGTTGTAAGGCATGGCTCGGTTAATAACGAAGATGAAATAGCAACAACTACCGTAAAAAAAGAGAAAGCTTCCCGATTAACAGCAAGGGTTGATACATGGATTGGGCGTGTAGAGAATTTTATGTACGGTTCAAAAGGTGGTGTTGTGAATGATGATGATAACTACCAGGTAAACCAGGCCAAAATTGCTATAGCACGTGGTGGTATTATGGGACGTGGGCCGGGAAATGGTGAAGCAAGAAATTTTTTACCCCAGGCTTATAACGATTACATCTACGCTACTCTTATTGAAGAATACGGCATTTTAGGAGGAGCGTTTATCATATTTATTTACCTCGTTTTTTTATACCGAAGCATCCGTTTGTTTAAAAAGTGCCCGTACGCGTTCGGCGCCTTCCTGGCATTAGGGTTAAGCTTTACGCTGGTTATACAGGCCATGGCGAACATGGCAGTGAATGTGAACTTGTTTCCGGTGACGGGTGTAACGCTGCCATTGGTAAGCATGGGGGGAAGCAGCTTTTTATTTACCTGTTTATCTATTGGAATTATTTTAAGTGTAGCAAGAAATGTAGAACAATTAGAAGGTAAAAAAGCAGCAGCGTTGGCAGCAGCCATTGAAGCGGAGACAGAGACCGAGGGTGAGGAAGATGAAGAAGAGGAGGAAGAATATGATGAAGAAGTGGCGGAAAAGGATAAAGTAGTAGCAAAAGCATGAGTGAATCAAACGATAGCAACGTCTCATCTCACCTGCCTGCTATGAAAGAGGGCCGGAGGGAGGCTCTTCGTTTCGTTATCGCTGGCGGAGGCACTGGCGGGCATATTTTCCCGGCGATTGCTATTGCAAACGCGCTGAAAAAGATTGACAGCACGGCTGAAATTTTATTTGTAGGCGCCAAGGGGAAAATGGAAATGGAAAAAGTGCCCCAGGCAGGTTACAAAATAGAAGGGTTAGATATTGCCGGCTTTAACAGAAGCTCTTTGATAAAAAATATTGGCTTGCCATTAAAGCTGGTAAAAAGCTTTTTGCAGGTAAGAAATATTTTCAACCGGTTTCGTCCCGACGCGGTGATTGGTGTTGGAGGTTATTCTTCGTTTCCGGTACTGCGTTTTGCG
>DASQMG010000391.1:0-2526 GCA_035645595.1 Flavisolibacter sp.
CCATGGAAGAATTTAAAAACCGGGGCGATGTCTCGCACCTGATTGTCATTCCAATTGGTCTTCTGCAATACGGAAAGCGGGATATGGTTGATGATTTAATTCGCCAATATCTACACGGCAGAACTACCGGTTTATCTTACTAACTCAGTTGCCGGATAGCCATTGAAGAACAACACCGGTATAGCCGTATCCATTCTGCCTGCATGATTGAGGTTACCGCTTTGAATAGGATAGGTGTTATAAACGAATTTATTTAACGCATCAATGAGGATAGGAAAGTTTTTCATTTTTCTATAAACGACATTTGGGCTTCATAAACCTTAACATAGACATTTTTTTATATGGAAACAAAACGATTACGGAGTTCGGACTGGTTTGGCCGCACCGGGAAGGACGGTTTTATTTACCGTGCCTGGATGAAAAAGATGGGTGTAGCTGCGCATGAATTTGACGGCAGGCCTGTTATCGGAATTTGCAACACCTGGTCGGAGCTCACGCCCTGTAACTCGCATTTTAGAGATTTGGCCGAGCAGGTAAAAAGAGGGGTTTATGAGGCCGGTGGCTTTCCTGTAGAATTTCCTGTTCTTTCCCTTGGCGAAACCTTGATGAAGCCTACAGCTATGCTGTTCCGCAATTTAGCCAGCATGGATGTAGAAGAGGCTATTCGTGCCAACCCGTTGGATGGAGTGGTGCTACTATGCGGTTGCGATAAAACAACTCCTTCACTTGTAATGGGAGCCTGCAGTGTAGATCTGCCTACCATTGTCGTATCGGGTGGCCCGATGCTTACGGGCAGACACAGGGGCAAAAGCATCAGTACATCCGACATTTGGCGCTTTAGTGAGGCCAATCGCGTGGGCCTGATGGATGATATGGAAATGACTTTGGCGGAAGCAGGTATGTGTCGTAGTGATGGGCATTGTGCAGTGATGGGAACAGCGTCTACGATGGCATGCATGGTAGAGTCGCTGGGCCTTTCACTTCCGGGTAATGCGGCAATACCTGCACCTGATGCAGCCCGTAAAATTATTGCCCAGCTATCGGGAGCAGAGATTGTGCGGATGGTAAAAGAAGATCGCCGGTTATCGCATATTCTCGTGAGAGAGGCATTTGAAAATGCTATTATGGTGAACGCAGCTATTGGTGGCTCAAGCAACTTTGTTATTCATTTGCTTGCTATTGCCGGACGCATCGGGGTAGATTTAACGATCGATGATTTTGACAGATTTTCTTCCCGTATTCCGCTTATTGCCAACCTCCAGCCATCGGGTAGTTTCTTTATGGAAGATCTGTATTATGCGGGGGGACTCCCGGCCGTTATCAAAGAACTGTTGCCGCATTTAAATAAAGAATGCGTTATGGTCAATGGCAAAACGGTAGAAGAAAATTTCAATAAGGCAGAATGCTTTGATGCCACTATTATCACTACAATAGATAAACCATTTAATACCACGTCAGGGTTTATGATTTTAAAAGGGAATTTGTGCGAAAGCGGCGCCGTTATTAAGCCCTCTGCTGCCACCCCATCGCTGCTGCAACACACGGGCAAAGCGGTTGTTTTTGAAAACATTGACGACTATAAGGTTCGTATTGATGATCCGTTACTTGATGTTGATGTAAACAGTATCCTGGTTTTAAAGAATGTAGGACCAAAAGGATACCCGGGTATGCCGGAAGTGGGCAATTTGGGGCTGCCAGCTAAATTGCTGGCAGCAGGAGTAACAGATATGATCCGGATATCGGACGGTCGCATGAGCGGAACCGGCTTTGGTACCGTGGTACTACATGTATCACCGGAGGCCGCTACAGGAGGAACATTGGGGATTGTACAGGATGGTGATGAGATAACCTTAGACGTGGCAACCCGGTCGCTACACCTGAATATTACCAACGAAGAAATTGAGAAAAGGAAGAAGAACAGGAAACCACCGGAAGCCATTGCCACCAGGGGCTATGTTCATATTTACCAGCAGCACGTGGAAGGCGCACATTTGGGTGCTGATCTCGATTTTCTGCGGGGCGGCTCCGGCAGTGCTGTAACCAAAGATTCACACTAGAAACCTATTAATAATAGTTATTCAGTAAAGCAGGACTGTTTTACCAAACACTAAAAGATTCGGCTGTATGACACTTAATAAAAAAGTAGCAATTGTTACCGGGGCAGGCCAGGGTATTGGATTAGCGATCTGCAAAAAACTTGTACACGCAGGGGCTACGGTTATCATCAATGACTTAGACGCTGACTTAGCTGCAAAGGCGGGTGTAGTTGTAGGTACCGACGGCCAATGTATTGTAGTGCCTGGAGACTCAAGCGATCCTACCATTATTCAGCAGTTGGTTGATACCGCTGTTTCAAAATTTGGGAGAGTAGACATAGCAATTGCCAATGCAGGCATTACCTTATTTGGTGATTTCTTTACCTACAGTCCGGAAGCTTTTGCCCGCGTAATGCAGGTTAATTTAGCCGGTACTTTTTTTCTTGCGCAGGCGGCAGCGCAACAAATGAAAAAACAGGAAGATGGGGGT
>DASQMG010000392.1:0-7195 GCA_035645595.1 Flavisolibacter sp.
TGGAAAAGTAAATTATCGGGGCACTATCCCTTTGCACGTGCAGTGTCGGTGGCAACGCTCGTGCTGGCGGTATCTCGAAAACCGCTCAGTCCTGCATTACCGTTCTTGCATCGCAGTCATTAGCAGGGTAATGCCTAAATATTGTACGCTTCACCAATAAAAAGCAGTTTTCTTTTAACCCCTTAAGCACAAACAAAGATTTTGAAAATACCAAAAGAAGAAATTGTTCTTAATGCCACTAGTATTTATACGTCCTCTACGCCCAAAGCCAATGGCTCCTATTGATGTCACTGTACGTAAGATGCCCTCACTGTAATGAGTGGACATTGCAGTCAACTGCTTTTTTCCTGCTCTCTTCTTTATATCTCCTAGTAGAGCTCCACTTCACTGTAAAACCATCCTCTCCTCATTCAAAAAGAAACTATCCGTTCGATAGCGACGGTATTTTTTTAGTTGGTCTTCGGATAAAACATTGGTGCGCATAACACTCAGTGGAACGATGAAAATAGACGCAGGATGATTTGGGCTACCGCCCACACCAATTATCACAAAAACAGGAACGCCCCTTTCTCTCTCGTACTGACGGTAAGTTACCAATTGGTGGTGTTTAGCCCATTGTATTTGTCCATTGACAAAACCGGCCCACCACTTGCACTCAACTCCAATCCGAAAACTGTGGAGTCTCGTCTTAAAGTGGTACTCCAAATCAGGCAGTGTACTGGAAGAGGCATAGATGCCTTCGTGGTACTTATCGCTTCGCCATTCGATTAACTCAAAATGTTCTTTTGTAAAGTGGGACACCACATAGCGTTAAAAAGCGTCTCCTTTGTCCTTTCCACTCAGCAGTTCCGTAATGGGTTTAGAACCATTGTTAGGTTCTTTCCGCCCTTGCAAATGGCCATTGGTTCTTAAAAACGGCTGGTGTTTTGTTCTAGCATTGGTATCAAAGAGTTCTGGTCCCGCAACAGCCGGCTCAGGGTTGTAGCGTTCTTCTAAACTGCCAGCGGCCCTGCTTTTTCGTCTCTTGTAAAGAATAAATAGCAGCAGCAGTACAAGAACAGTAATGGTAGCAATGATGATGGCAGGACTAAACGGTCTCACTTCATCCGGAAGAACATTTCCTAAATGGAGTTGTACAGCCAGTTTTTTATCAATTACCAGATCGCTTTCACCGGTAATAAGGTAGCTGCCACCCTGTTCTTCCAGGAGCAAATAACACTCGTGCTGCTTTACAATATTTTTATAGGTCACTCTTTTTGTAAAGTCGCACTTTACCGTAACCGAGGAATAAACGGTTAGTGAAAGGGGCGTAATAATTTCCTGGCTAAAGTCAGGACTTAGAAACCTGTTCTTTTTTTCGTAGCATTTCTTACGGCTATTGTAACGGCCATAAAACAAAACACGTGGTGCATAAATGTTCTTGAACTGGTCGTTTTGTTTTGTGTTGTGAAGGCTGTTCCAGCGGTATACAGCCTCCTTAATTTTCTCTTTGTCTTGAGCTCCGCCGCTTAGTGTAAACAATAGCAGAAGGCCAAAAAGAAGTAGGCAGGTTTTCATAGTGTTTTGGATTTCAGGATAAATATAGAATCCATTGGTGGGCTTTCTATGGGTTGGAAGTAAATAAAGCTTTTACGTCGTTAAAGTGGCAAAAGCACCGGATTGGAATGACTGCTACTTCACATATAGTGTGTGCTTTGGTATCCCTATCTGTCCCAGAGTGGCTAGGTTTGATAATAGATTTTGACTTTTTAGTATGTAGTAAGCTGGTAGTGTAGTCAGCGGACGATCATGACATTTCCTTTACCAGTTTCGCTGTATCCGTCTAAATCAATGAGTGTAATGTACCATACGTAATTGCCCGTTGGCTGATCTATTCCTTTGTATTTTCCGTCCCATCCGGCCGATGGATTCGTTGACGTAAATATTGTTTCTCCCCAGCGATTGTAAATTGACATTTTAAATTGCTTAATGAACGCAGGATACTTTACCCGGAATACGTCGTTCTTTCCATCATTATTAGGAGTAAAGGCGGTTGGCATTAGTAGCTTACACAGCGTTTTGATTATCTTAATTTCATCAGTAAAACTTCCGCACTCATTTTGTGCAGTCAGCCTATAAACTCCAGGCGAGGAAACAGTGTAGGAAGATGCGGTACTGCCGTCCTGCCATAGAAGGCCTGCATTTTGAACAGTAGGTAACAGCCTAATCTGGCTACCCATGCAAAGGACTGTATCACGACCCAAAAAGAAAGAAGGCTTGAAACGATAGCCAATTTTGATAGTATCCCCGCTTATACAGCCATTCACTTTTACTTTTACTCCGTAAACACCAGGCTTTGTAACAGCATATGTCGGCTGAGTAGTTTGATCCTGCCATAAATACGTTGCATCTGAATTGGTGGCTATTAACAACTTTGTAGCGTCTTCACACAACGTGGTATCATTTCCTAGATCAACGATGGGATTGGGTTTGAAACTAACCATAATACTGTCTCTTTTCCTACAGCCGTTTTGCGTCACATCTACCCAGTAGATTCCTGGATCCGATACTTCCAGATTGTTCATACTGCTCCCGGTATTCCACTGGTAAAAAGCGTTGTTTAATGGCGGCACTGCAACCAGCAGCTTTTGTCCCTGGCAAAGCGAGGTATCATTACCTAAAGAAAAGGATGGTAAAGGGGTTGTTGTGACCTGGATGGTATCTTTACTGACGCAGCCATTTAAACCCGTGACGCTTATGTTGTATAGACCTGAACTTTGTATTAAAAAATCCGGAGCGGTTGATTGATCTTGCCATAAGTAGGAAGCAATTTGAGAATGATAAGCGTTTAACAGTAAGGTAGTATTGATGCAAATACCCGTGTCCTTTCCAAGGTTTAAGACCGGCAATGGCTTATAGCCGATAACAATGCTATCTTTTACTGAACAGCCGCCTTTTGTTACCTGAACCCAGTACACGCCCGGAGATGAAACCACTATATTGCTTTGCGTAGTTCCATTTTGCCACAGATAGGTGGCACCGGTTGTCTCTGCCGTCAGTGTCAAGGTTTGCCTTTCACACAACAAGGTATCATTGCCTAAAAAAACAGCAGGTATTGGTGAAAAGCTTACCTGGATAGTATCACTTACAGTACAGACACCATTGTTCACTTTAACCCAATAGTTGCCGCTGTTTTTAACAACAATAGAAGGGAGAATCTCTCCCGTGCTCCAAAGAACGCTGGAGCCCGGAATGTTTACCTGCAAGCGCAGGGAATCACCATCACATAGAGTTGTATCCTTTCCAAGTGACACGCTTTGTGCGTTCACGTAGTTTACGTTAATTGAGTCGCTGACAGTGCACCCCTCGAACGTGACCCGTCCCCAATAAAAGCCGGCCTGAGTGACGCGAAAGGTATCTTTTATGGAACCATTCTGCCACAGATAAGTTGCTGTGGCCAGAAAGTTGGCTTGCGGTTGAAGTCTTAATAGTAAAGTTTGATTGTTACACAAAGTAGTATCCTGCCCAAAACTTGCCTGGGGGTAAAACTTTCTTCCGATCTGAATAGTGTCCCAATTGGTACAGCCATTTTCATCTGTGGCTATCACAGAATACCTTCCGCCATTTAGGACTGTCTTTACTTGATCGGTAGTGCCGTCATTCCAAAGAATGTTGGAGAAATTAGCAGGAACCGTGATGGTGTAGGGCACTTGGGGGCATAAGGTCGTATCCTTCCCTAAGTACAAAGGCTTTGCAGCATTGGCGATCTTTATTGAACCAAAAGCTGTGGGACAAGAAAAGCCTGTTTCCCCTGCAAGAACATAGTATGTTCCCGGAGCTGAGATAACGATTTGCCTTGTGGTCTCACCCGTATTCCATTTATAACTAGCCCATCCCAGAGGTGCAGATAGTGTAAAGTTTCCAAAACAAATTGCCGTGTCAACTCCTAATGAAAATTCTGTTATGGGCGGCGCAGCCGGTTGTTGAATATAGTTATTTACAAAGTTGGGAAACTGGCCATACCCGATTGCCTCCATCCCCTTTCTTTCAAAATTGCAGGCGTACTTGGGCAGGTTGGGACAATGTACAATGGAAAAATGGTCTGTATTGGAGCCCTGTACGCTGGCCACATAGATTTTTCCGTCGAGTCCCAGCTGCATTTGCCAATAGGTCTTTGAAGGATCATCACCAATTTTGACCAAGGAACCCTGAATGTTTGGTTTATTAAAATCAAATTGGAATAAACCAGGGCCCTCATAATTTCCAAGGTAGTAAAGCTTGCTATCGTCAGGCGAGAATAACATACGGTCAATAGGCTTTTGGCTATTTAGTGTTCTGTAGCTACTTAACAAACCGGTGCTATTATTAAAATCATAGAGCTCTATGGTACTCTTGCCATACTGTTGTGCTGCAATGGTTTTGCCATTGTGTGATGGCACCATGTGGCCAATTGCATCAGACCATATTCCTGTAATCACTGGTCCTATGGAAGTGGTTACTGCTGTTTGTACGCCGGCGTCGGTAAACAAATAGGAATAATAGGTATTGTTTCCCCAGCCATGAACAACAACCCAGGCATCCTTTCCATTGGCATGCTTGATGACTGAAATTCTTTCAGGCAGGCCACTCATTACAATGTTGTTCATTGACTCAAAATTTCCAAGTCCTCCATTAAGGCTTAAGTCAAAAACAGAATAGCCTAAGCCAATGGCACCAGGACACCTCACCTGCAATCCTGAAGAGGCAGCCAGCATATCGGCTGATCTGCTTTGAAATTGAATGACATAAAATTTATTGGGATTGTTCGCAAACGGTATGATATGAATAGAATAATTATCTCCTGTGCACATACGGATCGAGTTGGAAGAATTGACCAGATTATACATTCGATCAAATGCAAGCCGCCCTGCCACAAGAAATTTCATTTGCCCTGTTACCGGGTCTGAATAAGCTGTGCCGGGATTTGACGAGTGTGCATAATTGGTAAATCCAGGTGGTACCGGTGTATTATAATTGGTAAGAAACTGACCAGCGTTTCCTGGCGCGTTGAAGCTCATCATGGCATAGCCGTTGAAATACCAGTTTGACCATTGTTTTTGAGCCTTGCCCATATAACCATACACTAGCAAGCAAAGAAGCAGTAGACGTTTTGGAAGCATAAAGAAGGTGTAATGATAATATAATTGTAACGACTTCCGTCATGGAATAAAAGCGTTAAGGAGCAACGATTAACAATCAAGCGTTGGACGTGGGCAAAGCAATTACCGTCAATTTTACGCTAGAATATAAAATGCATCGCGGAAAGAAGGCAGTTTTTTCATTTTATTGGCTTCCACCTATGAGCTCCTTATTTGCCTTTCTGTCACCAAGAAGTAATACTGGAGATAACGACTTGATTATGCAATAGTTTTATACAAAGCCTGAATCCTAACAAGGTTTTGCCTTAAAAAATTATGAGTCTTTCACATTCTATAAAGAAGCTAAAAAATAAAAACCCTACCAATTGGTAGGGTTTATTCAATTAATAATAGTGAGATTATTCGTAGCTACCGTCTTTAGGTTGCAAAGAGCCTGTCAAGATTCTAACAAAGTCAATGATTGCCCATATACCAAGCCCACCAAATGTTAATAATTGAACAACTCCTTGCCAGGTATAGCCTAAGTAAAATCTGTGAATACCCAGTCCACCTAAAAAGAATGCAAGAAGGGCTGCTGTAGTTTGAGCTTTGCCACCCTCACCTGCTGCCTTTCCAGCAATTTTTTGTGCAATTTTAAACTTGATTTTTTGAAAAAAGTTTAGTTTTTGGCCTGTTGCTTCCTGAAACTGGTTGGGCGTCAACTTCAAAAAATTCAAATACGGAGTAGGATAACTTAAATAGAATGGCGTTGGGTTCAACAACGTTGGTCTAATCAACTGAGGGCTGATACCTTGAACGGAAACAGCCTCCGTTTGTACTAAGCGGTTTGCAGGATTGTTTGATAGTGAACTAACTGCTGCTCCTGCCGATAAAGCATACATTGCCGTTACCATAAATAGGGTGGATACTTTCTTCATTGATCTAAAAGGTGTAGTTTATGTAAGTTGAAAAATAGATGAGTGAGTTTATGTATTGATGTAAGCCTTGTGTTAGTTGATTTTAACTAAATGTTTTAGCCATTCATCAGGAATTTTATTCTTATCTAAAATATTTAATGAGCTTGTCGTAGAAGTTTTATTTAAATTTTCTGAAATACCCTCATTATTCAGTTTATACATAGCTCCCGTAGCAGGGTCTACTATCAACATCCCTATTAATCCGCCTAAGACAACGTTGCCGAAATACCATCGATTTAATTTACAGTCAACAGTTACTTTTTTGGTATCATAGCCAGCCATCAATAAGGAAACAGTATAAGATTCTTTCTTAAAAAAACCGGCACCAGATTTCAGCCTCATTGCAGTAGGAGTTTTTCCTCTGAACACTTCTTTTCCGGAGTTGTTAGTTATTGAAACAGTAGCACCTGATGGATTGCTATCTACTGAAAAAGGCCAACTGCTTTTACTTAAAAGAGTGGCACATCCCGAAAACATTGGTACGAACACAGCAAGAAATAAACACCCTTTAAAAAGGTTGATAGGAGTTAGTTTGGTAAAATTCAGTTGGGGGTAAATGTATTACTGTAGAGTTATAAAGCAAATATTCATCACACTTATATTCAACAATTTTCACTAACTAAGTGTAAATACCGAATTCTGAATCAAATAGTTATATCAGATTAGACGTTAACGATAAAGCAGCATATCCAACACAAAACATGACGCCTAACGCAAAGGCTTTGTTTCATTAATTATTTCTCTATTTCACTATGTAATTAAGATATTCGATGCATCCTTATTATACAGTTCTTTACCAAATCCTTTTATTTCTACTTTCTACTTTTCAGGTTCAAAGCATTACTGTTATGTAAACCACACACTAACTTCCGATTATAATCATTTATCCAACTCAGAGAAGTATTCAATTCTTGAAAATCATGGCATTTACCTTGAAGTTTACGGGCTGCAGGGAAACTTTAAAATAGCTCTCTTTCAACGCCGTGACTTATTATGTTCAAGTGTGGCTAAATGAGGCAACAGACAGGCTTAATAAGGCCCTAGCGTTCAGTGGGTATGAGAACTTAGATCCTTTCCTAGCAAGTATCGATTTAAGGGGTATGTATTCAATGCTGCGACCTT
>DASQMG010000393.1:0-9397 GCA_035645595.1 Flavisolibacter sp.
CGGTTCTGCTACATACCAATACAAAACGGCATCTCCTTTTTCTTCGGCAGGCTTTATAAATGAGCTTAGCGGCCACTGTGCATACGATGCTGTATCCATAAAAGGGTCAGCACTTGTTGTTTTTGCTCTTTTTACATCTTTTAATTGCACCCAAAAAGAAATCGTATCACCAGCGAACGCTTCTATAGTGCCACTCGCAGGTGAATAGGCGTCGACCCCATATTTGAAAAAATTCTTATTTCTAAACGGTAATTTCTTGAGCTCCGAAGGCGCAGGAGGGTTAGGGAGCAATGTCCACTTTAGCTCTTCGGGATAATGATCAGTAATAAATTGTTCGGGAGGGGTAAGAAAATAGACGTCGTTTTGTTTCTGTACATACGCGTCGGAAAAAGTAGTGTAACCACTGGCCCAGGTAACATCTAACAGGCGCCAAACGCTGTCAATTCTTACGGCATTCCAGGTATGATTCGTTTTAAATTTTTTATCGCCGCCACCATACACCCGTCCATAGCCTTGCACTATCTCCGCGTTCAACCCTGCATAACTGCACAGCACTTTAAACAAACGCGAGTAGCCATCACACACAGCTACTCTTTTACGCAACACCTTACGGGCTATCATCTCGTCTCCCGAAGGCCATACAGCGGCGGTATCCAGCGGATCAGGACTGTATTTAAAAGTTTTGGAGGGTGATTTGAAAATGTCCATATTGTAGGCAATATGTGTGGTGATCCAGCTGTAAATAGCCCGCACTTTTTCTAGTTCCGTAGTATAATCTTTGGTAAGTAAACCTGCCAGTGAATCAGGGGTTGGCGCATCAACGTTTTGCACATTCCAGTCAATCGAAGAAAAGGAAGCCACCTGTTGCGCATTGCCAACGCCAAAGAAAAGCATCGCCAAAAAAATGGTCCATTTTTTCATATTAGTAAGCTACTTCAGAATATTTAGATTTCGAAAAAAGAAATCCCGCTCTAAGGCGGGACCTTCCTGCGCTATCAGCGCTCAGATATTTTAATGGTGCAAACCGGTTAGGCGATACCAACCGAAGGTTGACCATGAATATGCTGTAGATTCATAATACCTCCTTTTTTTTGATGAAGCGTAAAGATAGAAAAGAAACGAAAAAAAACTCCACCATTTTTACAAAGGATTTGTTAGAAGTAAGAGAATCGGTTTCAATAACCAGAATAGATGGGAGATACTTACGTTATACATGTTGTTTGATCCCCGAAAATACTTTTCGGCTTATAGGAACCCGTTACGGATTTTCCTCTCTTTACTTGGCGCTATAATTGAATCATTTTGACAATAGAAAAGATATACAATGACGAATTTGGGATACGCCTGTATAAACCTCACTTTAGCTGATGAAGGGGTTACCACCAACCGCGGAATGATTAAAAAAACGTTTGGCGAAAAGGGTATTGCGTATGCCTCGGAACTGGCGTTAAGCAACGTACAGGCATTATATAAAATTTTGGAATGGAACGTTGAAAACGGCATACGGGTTTTCAGGGTAACGTCTGACCTTTTCCCCTGGGCATCAGAATATAAGATTCAGGCTATGCCGCATTACCGCGAGATAAGAGAAATACTGGAAGCCTGTGGCAAAATGCCTGTACGATTGAGCACTCATCCCGGACCTTTTAATAAAGTAGCAGGCATTGGTACAACGCTGACTAATACCATCAAAGATTTGGAAATTCACTCTGAAATATTTGACCTGATGAACCTGGAAGCCTCGCCCTATAATAAAATCAATATTCATGTAGGTGGTGCCTATGGCGACAAGGCAGAAACGCTGAAACGTTTTGCACAAAATTTTCGCCTCCTTTCTCCCCACCTTCAAAAAAGACTCACTATTGAAAATGACGACAAACCAGGGTTATACACAGTTCAGGAGCTGGTGCCTTTACACGAAATGACTGGCATCCCTATCGTGTTCGATTATTTCCATCACAGGCTGCACCCCGGTGAGCAAACAGAAAGAGAGGCTTTTGAAACCGCCTATAAAACATGGACAGTAAAACCTACGTTTCACTACTCGAGCTCCCGCCGCGAAAACGAAAACCCTGAAGCAAAAAAGGAAGCCCATTCCGATTGGCTGCACGAAGAAATTGCCACTTATAACTATGAGGTTGATATTATGCTGGAAACAAAAATGAAGGAGCTATCCTTATTGCGGTACAGGCAAGGAATTTTGGGTGCACCACAGGTAGAAGTGGCCAGCAGCGCCGCCTTACCCGCTGCCTGATAATTTCTCTGGTTAGTAGGTATTATCAACTTTCTCTTCTTCCCCTTCTCCATCGGGCAGACTTTCATCGCTACGGCCAAAACTTCCGTCCCCAGAGGCATGAGCATTTTTCACTTCAGTCTCACCAACGCCTTTCACTTTAGCATCTACTACGTCCTTGCTGTCTTTTTCATCTTTCGCTTCCTCTTTACTGCCGCCTTTATCCCCGCTTAAATCCAAATCTTTTATACTCATAAAAATTGTTTTTCTTTTTTCAAACCATGGCGGCACATAACTCTGGAGGGAGCTTTTAAAACAGGTAATAATATCAACCTCAACTGACATCACCTTTGTTGATTTTAAAATAGCAATCTTCCCGCCTGTTATATCAAATTTAAACTCATACAGCAATTTACGAACAGGCACTTCCACAAAAGATGATGATAAAGAAATGAAAACAGGTCTCAACTTTTAAGTTAGTAAGCACCGGTCTTATATCTTTGACCGCATGATTGCTAACAATGATATGAAAAACACCACCATGCAAACCCTGGTTGAAAACCTTAAGAGCCGCCTTCAAAAAGTTTATGAAGGCGGTGGTAAAAAAGCGCAGGCCAAACAAACCGAGAAAGGCAAACTAAATCCCCGTCAACGCATTGCCTACCTGATAGATAAAGATTCGGAGTTCACAGAGATTGGCGCCTTTGCAGGCTGGGACATGTACCCGGAGCAAGGTGGTTGTGCGGCAGGCGGCACCGTGGCTGGCGTTGGTTATGTTAGTGGCCGCCAGTGTGTAATTGTAGCCAACGACCAAACAGTAAAAGCAGGTGCCTGGTTTCCCATCACCGGAAAAAAGAATTTACGCTTGCAGGAGATCTCCATGCAAAACAATTTGCCTGTAATTTATTTGGTTGATAGTGCCGGTGTATTCCTCCCTATGCAGGATGAAATTTTTCCCGATAAGGAACATTTTGGACGCATCTTTTACAATAATGCACAAATGAGTGCAAAAGGAATTGTGCAAATAGCTGCGGTAATGGGTGCCTGTGTTGCTGGTGGCGCTTACTTACCTATTATGAGCGATGAAACCCTGATGGTAGAGAACCAGGGGTCCATTTTTTTAGCCGGGCCTTACCTGGTTAAAGCGGCCATTGGTGAAGATATAGACACGGAGACCTTAGGCGGGGCTATAACCCATACCGAAATTTCAGGCATAGCCGATTACAAGTTTAAAACTGAAGAAGATTGTTTAGACCAGGTAAAAAAAATAATGGATAAACTTGGTGAAAAGGCCAGGGCAGGTTTTGACAGGGCAAAGCCTAAAAATCCTGCAAAGGATGCCAAAGACTTATATACCATTTTCCCTGTTGAAGGTTCAAAGCCTTACGATATGGTTGATGTTATTGAACGAATTGTCGACAATTCGGAATTTGAGCAATACAAACAGGACTATGGCAAAACCATTTTATGTGGCTATGCCCGTATTGATGGCTGGGCGGTGGGCATCGTAGCCAATCAGCGTAAAATTGTTAAAAGCAAAAAGGGCGAAATGCAATTGGGTGGTGTTATATACAACGACAGCGCCGATAAAGCGGCCCGTTTTATTATGAATTGTAATCAGAAAAAAATACCACTTGTTTTTTTACAGGATGTTACCGGCTTTATGGTGGGCAGTCGCAGCGAACACGCTGGTATTATAAAAGATGGCGCCAAGTTGGTGAATGCTGTAGCTAATTCAGTAGTACCTAAAATCACTATCATTATTGGTAATAGCTACGGCGCCGGCAATTATGCAATGTGTGGGAAAGCATACGACCCACGATTTATTTATGCGTGGCCTACGGCAAAAATTGCGGTCATGGGTGGCGAACAGGCAGCAAAAACTTTATTACAAATTCAGGTAGCTTCTTTGAAAGCGAAGGGCCAAACAATTACACCGGAAGACGAAGCTGCTCTGCTGAATGAAATTAAGACCAGGTATGAAACTCAAACCAGTCCCTACTACGCCGCAGCCCGGTTGTGGGTAGATGAAATCATTGATCCGTTAGATACAAGAAAGGTTATATCTGAAGGCCTTACCGCTGCCAATCATCAGCCTTTACAAGCCGAGTTTAAAACAGGAGTCTTCCAGGTGTAGCAAAGAAATCCGCATTATTTACAATTACTTTTTTCCCTATTTTCACACCTCCAAATTTTCTAACTTACGATTATGAGAAAAAGCTACTTTATAATATTTCTGGCTTGTGTGGGCGTTATGGCTGCTTTCCAATCTTGTAGAAACGATGAGTATTTAACAACACCACTTCCAACACCCGATCAATCTTTTATTGAAGAATTCGATACCGTATCATCATCGTTAAACAGGGGATGGAAAATAATAAATGTAAGTGTCCCGAAAGGGTCTGGCATCTGGCAACAAGCTGGTTCCGTTAATCCATGGTTTTCTCCTTACTCTTCCAACGGTACGTATGCAGGATTTATCGGAGCAGGTTATGAGTCGGTATTAGGTGGCCCTGGCACCATCAGCAATTGGTTAATATCACCAGTAGTTACCATGCAGAATGGTGACAAAATTATTTTTTATACCCGTTCATGGTCTCAATATGACGGCGTATCAGACACAACCGATTTTGGCAACAGTTTGCAGTTACGTCTTAATGCAAATAATGAGTCTTTAAACGTGGGACAGGGTACCAACCCAGGTGATTTTAGCACATCGGTACTGGATATCAACCCAACGCTTATTTATTCATCTACCAAAACCCCTAACCCCAATGCTTACCCGACAAGCTGGACTCGTTTTGAGGGTACAGTTTACGGACTAAACGGTCCAACTAAAGGGCGCTTTGCCTTCAGGTATTATGTAACAGACGCCGGCCTTTGCGCCACATGTAATGGCAATGGTGTTGGCATTGATAAAGTAGAGTACCGAAGCATAAAGAAATAATCACTTTAAAAAGAATTTGAATGAAAAATAAATTACACTACCTGTTTGCGGCTACAGCTTTTGTTGGTATAAGCCTCTTATTTGCTTCGTGCGAAAAAGACGCGGTTGCCGCCGTACAACCAACAACGCCTGTTACCCCATCGGCTTCGTTTGTTGAAGAATTTAATAACGTGGGCGATCTAAGCGCTAAAGGCTGGGTATTTAGAAACAACAGCAATCCTATAGGGCAGGCAGGATGGAGGCAAGGACGGTACGAGTCGGCCAGTTTGGTACAATATAAGTTTTTAGCGCCTGTACCTTTTATCGGGTTCCCTGCGTACAGCGCCAGCACTACACCTAATGACTTTATCAGTTGCGATGCTTCTGCTGTGAATGATGCGGTAACCGGTACCGGTAACATCAGCGCCTGGTTAATCTCGCCGCAGGTACCTATGAAAAATGGTGATCAAATTGTTTTTTATACCCGTGCGGTTTTCGATTCAGATTATCCTGTTTATACGAGGGACCGCATGCAGGTAAGGGCGAATTTTGGAAATGGAAGCAGTGACGTAGGTACTACCCCAACTTCTGTTGGCGGCTTTACCAACATTTTACTCGATATCAACCCTACGTACGCAAATAATGACCCTGCAGGCTACCCGAGGGCATGGAAAAAATATACAATTAATATCAGTGGCCTAACGGCACCGGTGGCTAATGCCAGGTTTGCCTTCCGCTATTTGGCCAGCGATGCCGGCGTATTTGGTGGCAGCACAGGGGCTAACTATCCTTCTGTTGTTGGCGTTGATAGTTTGGCGTTTGTTCATCCCTAATTGGCAAAGATTTTTAAAGAGGCTGTCGCAAGGTTGTGGCAGCCTTTTTTATTTTTATGGCGTTATCAAGAATGTGTAATTATGAAAAATCTGTTGCGGGCTTACCTGCTCCTTTTATTGTTTTATTCCTGTAAACAAAAATCAGCTGATGTTCAGGTACCGGTTTTTTCGAGGGAACAGCAGGTATTTAAAAACTTAGACAGTTTAAAACGGGTGTCGTCCCCGGGAGATTTACTGGTGCGGTTAGGCGACGATTTGCTTAGTTACCAAATTAAATATCTTAACGAGACGGATCAGTCGTATTCGCATGCAGGAATGATTATTGAAAAAGGAGCTGAAAAACTGGTTGCGCACATAGCTCCAGACGAATTGGATAGAGATGGCGTCAACTACATTCCCATTGATTCTTTTTTGAACCCTGCTAAAAATTTAAAATGCGCTTTGTATCGCTACGACATTACACCCGCCGAAAAAAATGCAACACTAGCTGCTATTGAAAAGTACAAGCAGGGCAACCTGCATTTTGACCGCCTGTACGATTTAAGCACGGTAAAGGAAATGTATTGTTCAGAAATGATTAAAAACGCGGTAACATCAGCTACTTCAGAAAGAATAAAGTTTAAAGAGGTGAACATACCCCCAAAAATGCAACCCGCCTTATATAATTACTTTAAAAAACAGGTCTCAAAAAAAACGATAGCAGAAAGAAAGATCATTACCATTGACAATCTTTACCGAATACCAGAATCTTCATTGGTAATGCAGTTTCAACTTAAATACCTCGCCGGGGAATGAGCCAGCCTATTACTATTTATACCGACGGCTCCTCCCGTGGTAATCCCGGCCCCGGCGGTTATGGTGCTATATTAATTTACGGGGACAAGCGCAAAGAACTCTCGGCAGGTTATAAAAGAACCACTAACAACCGCATGGAGTTAATGGGCGTAATTGCAGCGCTGGAAGCTTTAAAGAAACCCGGTTTATCCCTCATTATTTATACCGACAGCCAATACATTGTAAAAGCCATTAATGAAGGTTGGTTAAAAAAATGGCTGGCCACCAACTTCGCCAAAGGCATAAAAAATAAAGATCTTTGGGTGCGTTTTCATAACCTGTACCAGCAGCATCAAATTAAATTTGTATGGGTAAAAGGCCATGCGGAGAACGCATTTAATAACCGTTGCGACGAATTGGCGACGTCTGCTGCCGATGGGAACAACCTACAGGTGGATGAAGGCTACGAAATGGGTTAAAACAACTCATTGCAATAAAAAAGCCCTGCTTTTTTAACAGGGCTGTTACCGTTATATAGATTTGGGCGCTACGCTATTTGCTCATTTGCTTTCCTGGCCTTTTCATTCACCAGGTAGTAAATACCAAAAAACATTGCACTAAAAACGGGTGTAGCCAACAAGCTCATTTGGTAGAAAGGGACACCGTCGGTATAACACATCATCAGCCCTTCAAAAGTTTTAGGACGGCTATAACCACCACCGCCAGCCCAAACGGTGAAATTGCTGATAAGAAAGAAAGCAGAGGGAGCTGCCAAAGAAGCTGTTAACACCCGGGCCACCGTAATACGCTTTGCAATCATAAAACCAAAAACCGTTAATGATGCAAATAGCAGGTAATTACTCCATTGCCCCTCGTAAAATCCCCATATCTGTGTAGTGCCGTTGTTATATAGGATCTGATAAATAGTATCGGAGATTAACATGGAAAGCAGGGGCAATAAAAACGCCCAGCCTTTTTCTTTAATAACGGCGCCCGCAAATACTGCCATTGCCCACTGCGGCGCAAAACCAAAGGGCCTGTCAGGCCATACACGATACAAGGAACAAGCGAGAATCAACATGCCAAATGAAAGTAAAAGCGATTTATTCAATTTCATAGTAAAATCCGTTAAGGCGGCAAAAATAATAAGATTGACCCACCCATATTTAATTTTTATCTCCCGGTGCTGTTACACTGAAAAAGGTAAGTGAAGCTGTCGTTGGAAGAATGGATACCTCTTTGCCGGCCAAGACCAGGACCGCTTCTCCCCTTTTAACTGTGATAGTATTTTCCTCGTAATTCAGGTTTCCTTCCCCTTCATAAAAAAATATAATCGTAGCCGTTTCAGCCCTTAAGAGAGCCGACCCGGTTGGAGTAAATTTTTTCAGGAAAAACTCCTCTGCAGGTGCATTAAAGCTTTGTTCTGCTTCATTAGTAGCCCTGATGATCTCAGGATGCGTGGCTTCAAATTTTACATGCCTTAGCAGTTCGGAAACATCAATATGTTTATCTGTTAACCCAGCGCGTAGTACATTATCAGAGGCCGCCATTACCTCCACGTTCTGTCCTTCCAGGTACGCATGAGGTAAACCGGCTGGCTGGTAAATTCCTTCGCCTTTTTTTAAATGCAGCAGGTTACACAAGTAAATAGAAAAGATACCCCTGTCGTAGCTACGGCCTTTGCAAAATGTAAGTGCCGCCCGGGCCGCCCAAAAATGTTCGCTGCTTTTTTGTATGCTTCCGGACTTGTATTGAGGAATAATGGGTTGCAGCAGCCCCGATAATAGTTCATCTGCTTTTTCCTGTGGCATTGTCATTACTTCTTCATACAAAGCCTTGTAACCGCCGCTGCTAAAAAAGGGTTCTAAAAAAGTTAGCTGCGGTATTCTTTTTAGCATTTCCCTTAATGCGCTTTCTTCTTTAAAACCGTGCAACAGGTAGAAATCACTCAATGCTACCATTAGTTCGGGCTTATGATTTTCGTCTTTGTAGTTTCTGGTGGGAGCATGTAACGGAATACCTTTTTCATTTTCCCTTTGGTATTCTTCTGTGGCGGCTTCCTTTGACGGATGTACCTGTATAGAAAGCATCTGCCGTACATCAAGAATTTTAAATAGATAGGGTAGCGAGCCAAAGCGTTGTGCTGCCGTTGCACCAAGGACAAAGACCGCATTTTCATTTACAAACTGGTTCAATGGAAGATCTTTATCTTCAACTATGGCCGGTGCATTGGGATGCGCACCTAGCCAATACTCTGCAAAAGGTTTTTCTTCTTTATTTTCTATGCCTAATAATTCGGGGATAAACTCTTTTCCGCCCCAGCTATAATGCTGCGTTACACCCTTTAATTTATAAACGTTCTGCATTGAGTAAACAATTAAGTAATTTGGTTTAAAGATAATTCATGGCTACACATGTAGATGTTGGGAAAGCTGGCGAAAAATTAGCAGCAGCATACCTGGTAGCTAATGGCTATACCCTAGTACAACAAAACTGGCGCTACTCCCATTATGAAATTGATTTGATAGTCACCAAAAACAACCTGCTCCATTTTGTAGAAGTCAAATACCGGTCTACTGACTGGGGTGGCCACCCCGAGGAAGCCGTGAACAAAAAAAAGATAAAAGATTT
>DASQMG010000394.1:0-5080 GCA_035645595.1 Flavisolibacter sp.
ACCATCGCCTTTCTTGCAATCAATGCTGCCTGTTTGGTAGTGCTGTGAAACCGCTCTTCGGCCTTATCCCGCATATTATCCAGATAGGTTGTTTCATGATAGATCATATCAGCGCCATAAATATGCGGGATGATGCCTTCATCATATTTTGTATCGGCGCAAAAAGCATATTTTTTCCCCGTTTCCGGGCTTTCAGTTACATCAACGTTGGGTATACGTTTACCTTTCGTGGAAATGTAATCTAATCCGGCTTGCAGGCTTGCATAAAACGAAACCGGTATCTCCAGCTTTCTTACTTTATCAATTAAGAGTTTTCGCTTGCCAGCCTTTTCTTCGAACAAAAAGCCGTAGCACTCTATACGGTGCGTTGTGCGAAAGCAGGAGATTCTTATCTTGTCATTATCTACCAAAACGCCAGGTTCTGATAGCATATGAAAATGCAGGGGATAAGAAAGTGTGTTATCAGCCACTTTTAATTGTATTTCGATAATCTGTTGCAGCGGAGCCGGTGCATAAATGTGCATCTCCTGCAGGTGGGAAAGCAAGGAAAAAGAATTGATCAGGCCAACCAAACCAAAGTAATGATCACCGTGAAGGTGGGAGATAAAAATATGCGTGATCTTACCACGACGAATCTTATACTTGATCATTTGAATCTGAGTGCCCTCACCGCAATCCACTAGATAATTAGTACCGTCGTGCGATACGACCTGGCTGGTTGGATGCCGGTTAAAGGCTGGTACTGCGGAGTTATTTCCCAGGATAGTGACTGATAACATGCGGGCAAATTTAGTTGACTGGTGGATTACTTGATAGGTTAATTGATTGATATGTTTCTAAACAGACTACCTGGCCACTGGGAAGAGCTATTTCAACCGGTTTAGCGTATGTTCTATTTGTGGCAGATAGCTGCGGCCAAATAGATAAAGATGAATTAGCAGCGGATACAGATTACAAATAGCCAACTGCTCTTCGTAATTAGCAGGAAATGAATAATGATAGTCGTACGCTTCGTAAAAAGAGGTATGAAAACCGCCGAATAAAGTTGTCATAGCCAAATCCATCGAACGATGTCCATAGTACACCGCGGGGTCAATTAAAACAGGTTCGTGATTGTGGCTGCATATAAAGTTGCCGCTCCATAAATCGCCATGAAGTAGGGAAGGCTTTTGTGTTGTTTCGAAAATGTCAGGAAGAAGTAAGAATAGCTTTTCAAATAATTGAAGATGGTTTGGCCCCAATAAATTTTTCTCGGTGCACTTAGTTATAGGTGGCTGTAATCGCTGTTTGGTAAAGAAGGCTATCCAGTCTTTCTGCCGCTTATTTTGCTGCGGTACGCTACCCATGTAGTTGTCTTCTTCTAAGCCAAAGCTCTCAGTTGTTACGTGGTGCAAGGCTGCTAATTGTTCGCCAAATTTTTTCCAGAAGGTTTCTGTGCGTAAGCCTTCTTCAACCCATTCCAGTATAAGGACCTGATGACCGAAAGCTTCAAAGCAATCAATAACAGATGGTGTTTTAATAACACCTTGCTTTTCAAGTAGTGCTAATCCAGCTTTTTCTTTTACGAAAAGTCCGGGAAAATTTGTGGCGGAATTGACCTTACAGAAGACTTTGCTATCATCAAACTGTAGTCGATAGGTTTCGTTTATACTGCCACCGCCGACAAACTGTACTCTGAAGTCTTTACTAAGTAGAAGATATTGAGAAAGTTTTTGTTTAATTGCTGTTTCTAGTTGCTGCTGCATAACAGGAGGGAAAATTGGAGAGAATATTAAACTGACTTTTGCCCGTATGAAGTTTAATCCATTTTAAGAATTGCGATCCTGCCATTTCTGCCTTGCCCTCCCTATAGAAGGAGGGTCGCTTTAAACGTTATAGGCGACAAACGTCACAATTTTACCCTTGGTATTATTCATTTACCATATGGTTCAAAGATCCTTCTTCCATCGGGATGACCAAGAACTGGCGGCTGTTTTATCTATTAGGTCGGGTGCCTGAAAACGGACAGCGGAATGCATAATTCAATTGCTAAAACAGAAAGCCGGATTCTATAGTTATATGTTTTTCCGCCTCTTATGCTTCTTTGTGTAAAAAGAATAAGGGAAGGGCCTTTGCTGAATGGCGATAAGAACGTGCAACCTGTCAGCCGGAGTACGACGCCATAAGTGATAAATAGTGATACTTCTGCTGAGTTTTAAAAGCGGCAAATAAAAAGGCAAGCCTTGCATGCTATAATAGTGCCCCACTATTCGTCTTCGTCCCCCAACAACTCCCTTTCAATCTCCTCCATCTGCACAATATCATACGCCTCGCTTTCCGTAGGCGTAACATTCATCAGCTCCAGCAAATCATTACTGTCTAAAAAAGCTTCTACTTCATCCGTTAATTCGCATACTACAAAGGATGCCCCTGCTTCGTAAAAGTTTTGCTGGGTGCGTACGAGTACCTCTGCTCCGTCTTCTGAAATATTTTTAACACCGGCGAGGTTCAATACAATATTTCCTGTTGTACCTTTCCGAAGCTCTTCGAATTGAGCATTTAGATCTGCTGCCATAGTAGCAGAAAGTTCGTGGGTTTGCACTCGAATGACAGTAAATTTTTCTTTGGTATCAGTTTTGACTTCCATAGTAATTAATAGAGAAAGAACTATACATTTATAGTCTAACCGCATCAAAAATATTTTTTATTTATCACGCTTAATAATTCAAATGGATAATAATTTTTCCTCGCAGGTAAAAGAGATCATCTCGTTCAGCAGGGAGGAAGCATTGCGATTGGGTAACGACTTTATTGGGACGGAACACTTATTGCTTGGCTTAATCCGTGAGGGGGATAATACGGCGGTCCGCATTTTAAAAAGCTTTAACGTAGATCTTTATGAACTACGTAAAGAGGTGGAACTGGCTGTAAAAGATAAGACCGGTAAAAACATTGCAAACATCAATAGCCTGCCGCTTACAAAACAAGCCGAAAAAGTAATTAGGGTTACGGTATTGGAAGCAAAGGCATTGAAAAGTCCCACTGTTGAAACTGAGCATCTTATGCTTTCCATCCTTAAAAACAAAGAAAATATAGCAACTCAAATCTTAAATCAATTTGACGTGGACTACGACATCTTCAGACAAGAACTGGGCATGGTTAAAAGCAATGACACTACCCGTGCCGAATATCAGGAAGAAAATGATGACGATTTTGATGAAGAAAAGAAATTTTCAGGCTCAAAATCCCGTCAGGCAGGTGTTACTAAAAGCAAAACGCCTGTATTAGATAACTTTGGAAGGGACATTACAAAGCTGGCCGAAACCGGTCAGTTGGACCCTATCATTGGCCGCGAAAAGGAAATCGAAAGAGTTTCCCAGATACTATCGCGCCGTAAAAAGAATAACCCGATTTTGATTGGTGAGCCAGGTGTGGGTAAAACCGCAATCGTAGAGGGTTTAGCCCTGCGAATTGTTCAGCGTAAAGTATCAAGAGTGTTGTTCGACAAGAGAGTAATTTCTCTTGACCTTGCTGCACTTGTGGCCGGTACCAAATACCGGGGCCAGTTCGAAGAGCGCATGAAAGCCATCATGAATGAGTTGGAAAAGAACCGTGATGTAATTCTGTTCATTGACGAAATACACACGATAGTGGGTGCA
This sequence comes from Flavisolibacter sp., assembly GCA_035645595.1. Taxonomy (GTDB): domain Bacteria; phylum Bacteroidota; class Bacteroidia; order Chitinophagales; family Chitinophagaceae; genus Flavisolibacter. The sequence continues at coordinate 3,639 of DASQMG010000394.1, forward strand.
GGTGGCGCTTCTGGTTCCCTGGATGCCTCTAATATATTTAAGCCAGCTCTTGCCCGTGGCGAACTCCAATGCATTGGCGCTTCTACGCTTGACGAGTACAGAATGTATATTGAGAAAGATGGTGCGCTCGACCGCCGCTTTCAGAAAGTGATGATTGAACCGCCTTCCGTAGAAGATACCATTCAGATATTAATCAACATTAAGTCAAAGTATGAAGACTATCATAATGTAGATTACGATGAAGAAGCGATTGAAGCTTGTGTAAAACTCAGCGACCGCTACATTACAGACCGCTTGTTACCCGATAAGGCCATTGATGTGTTAGACGAAGTTGGTGCCAGAGTGCATTTAAAAAACATTAACGTGCCACAGAATATCCTTGATTTAGAAAAGAAGATAGAGGATATAAAAGTTGAAAAAAACAGGGTAGTTAAAAGCCAGAAGTTTGAAGAAGCGGCGGCTTTGCGCGACACGGAAAAGCGTCTAGGCGAAGAATTGGAAAAAGCAAAAGGACAGTGGGAAGAAGAAAGCAAGCATAAGCGGTACCCGATAGGTGAGGAAGCTATTGCTGAAGTTATTAGTATGATGACCGGAATTCCTGTTAAGCGCATGGTGGAAGCAGAAACGCAAAAGCTGCGCAAGATGGGCGACGAGATGAAGGCAATGGTTGTTGGCCAGGACGATGCCATCAGCAAAGTTGTAAAAGCTATCCAACGTAACCGCGTAGGTTTAAAAGACCCGAAAAAACCAATTGGTACCTTTATTTTCCTCGGTCCGACCGGTGTAGGTAAAACGGAGTTGGCAAGAGCATTGGCCCGCCACATGTTTGACAGCGAAGATGCCTTGATCAGGATTGATATGAGTGAGTACATGGAAAAATTCACTGTATCCAGATTAATAGGTGCACCTCCGGGATATGTTGGTTATGAAGAGGGTGGACAGCTAACGGAACGTGTACGTCGCAAGCCATACAGCGTGATTCTTTTAGATGAGATTGAGAAAGCGCATCCGGATATTTACAACATTCTATTACAGGTGTTGGATGATGGTCAGTTAACTGACGGTTTAGGCCGTAAGGTTGACTTCAAAAATACCATGATCATCATGACTTCGAATATCGGTGCCCGCCAGTTGAAAGATTTTGGTGAGGGGGTTGGTTTTGCAACGCAGCATCGTTTGGATAACCAGGATGAAGCCAATAAGGCAGTAATAGAAAAAGCTTTAAAACGTACGTTCTCGCCTGAGTTTTTAAATCGTATCGATGATGTGATCATCTTCAATTCATTAAGTAAGGAAAACATCTTTGAGATCATTGATATTTTAATGAAAGGTGTAATGAAGCGGTTAAATAATTTAGGATTTAGCCTGGAACTGGCAGAAGATGCCAAAGACTTTATTGCAGAGAAGGGATATGATCAGCAGTTTGGTGCGAGACCCTTACA